>DASSQG010000055.1:0-2392 GCA_035702625.1 Gaiellaceae bacterium
CCCTCCTCGTCGTGCTCGTTGATGATCCGGTCGCCGGCGGCCTTGCCCGTCCAGGCATTGACGCCGAACGACCTGATGCCGAAGTGGTGCCGGACCGGCCGCCAGGGCTCGCGCCCGTCGGTGATCTCGTCGATCTCGTCCAGCTTCGCGACCGTGTACTTGCTCATGCGCTGCCTCCTCCGCTCGGGTGGCGCCAAGCTATCGAGCCGAATACGCTCAGCGCGGGCACATGACGTGTTCAGCCTGCGGAGCCGAGAACCGCGCGGGCCGCAAGTTCTGCTCGAACTGCGGCTCGCCGCTCGCGCGTGCCTGCCCGTCGTGTGGCGCGGCGAACGAGCCCGGCGACCGGTTCTGCGGCGAGTGCGGCTCGCCGCTCGACGCCGAGGCGCCGCCGCCGCCCGCGGCCCCGGAGGCCGAGCGCCGGCTCGTCTCGGTGCTGTTCGGCGACCTCGTCGGCTTCACGACGCTGTCGGAGGAGCGCGACCCGGAGGAGGTGCGGGAGCTCCTGTCGCACTACTTCGAGACGGCGCGGCGCGTGATCGAGCGGTACGGTGGCACGGTCGAGAAGTTCATCGGCGACGCCGTGATGGCCGTCTGGGGCACGCCGGTCGCGCGCGAGGACGACGCCGAGCGGGCGGCCCGGGCCGGGCTCGAGCTCGTGGAGGTCGTGGCAGCGCTCGGCGGCGAGCTCGGCGCTCCGGAGCTCGCGATGCGCGTCGGCGTCGTGACCGGCGAGGCGGCGGTCACCGTCGGCGCCGAGGGGCAGGGCATGGTCGCCGGCGACCTCGTCAACACCGCGGCGCGCGTCCAGTCGGTCGCCGCGCCCGGCACCGTGCTCGTCGGCGAACGCACCCGGCGCGCCAGCGAGGCGGCGATCTCGTACGCCGACGCCGGCGAGCACACGCTCAAGGGGAAGTCCGAGCCCGTCGCGCTCTGGCGAGCGGAGCGCGTCACCGCGTTTCGCGGCGGCGAGAACCGTGCGGTCGGCCTCGAGTCGCCGTTCGTCGGGCGCGAGGGCGAGCTTCGCCTCGTCAAAGACCTGTTCCACGCCACGAGCGACGAGCGGCGCGCGCGGCTGGTGTCGATCGTCGGCATCGCCGGGATCGGCAAGACGCGCCTGTCCTGGGAGCTCGAGAAGTACATCGACGGGCTGCTCGAGGACGTCTACTGGCACCGCGGCCGCTGCCTCGCCTACGGCGAGGGTGTCGCGTACTGGGCGCTCGCCGAAATGGTGCGGATGCGCGCGGGCATCACCGAGCAGGAGGGGCCCGAGGCCGCCGCCGGCAAGCTGCGCGACTCGCTGGGGACGACGTTCGCCGACGACGAGGAGCGGGCGTGGGTGGAGCAGCGGCTGGCCCAGTTGCTCGGTGTCGCCGAGCAGGAGTCCTTCACACGCGACGACCTGTTCGGCGCCTGGCGGCTCTTCTTCGAGCGCCTCGCCGAGCAGGGCCCGACCGTGCTCCTGTTCGAGGACCTGCAGTGGGCCGACCCGGCGCTGCTCGACTTCGTCGACTACCTGCTCGACTGGTCGCGCGGGCACGCGCTCTTCGTGGTGACGCTCGCGCGCCCGGAGCTGGCCGAGAAGCATCCGGCCTGGGGCGGCACCAAGCGCGACTTCACGTCACTGACACTCGAGCCGCTCAGCGACGAGGCGATGGACGCGCTGCTCGTCGGGCTCGTGCCCGGGCTGCCCGACGAGGTTCGCGCGCGGATCCGCGACCGCGCCGAGGGCGTGCCGCTCTACGCGGTCGAGACGGTGCGGATGCTGCTCGACCGCGGCCTGCTCCAGCCGGATGGCGACGGCTACGTGGCGACGGGCGATCTCGGCTCGCTCGAGGTGCCCGAGACGCTCCACGCGTTGATCGCGGCGCGCCTCGACGATCTCGACGCAAGCGAGCGCCGCGTGATCGAGGACGCGGCCGTGCTCGGCAAGACCTTCACGAGAGCCGGGCTCGCGGCGCTGACCGCGACGCCCGAGGAGGAGCTCGAGCCGATCCTCGCCACGCTCGTCCGCAAGGACCTGCTCACCGTCCAGTCCGATCCGCGTTCGCCCGAACGCGGGAACTACGGCTTCCTCCAGGCGCTCGTCCAGCGGATCGCGCACGACACGCTCTCCCGCAAGGAGCGGAAGGCCCGCCACCTCGCGGCGGCGCGCTACCTCGAGGACACCTGGGGCGCCGAGGAGACCGAGATCGTCGAGGTGATCGCATCGCACTACCTCGACGCCTACCGGGCCGACCCCGGCGCGGCTGACGCCGACGAGCTGCGGACGACCGCCCGCGACGCGCTGGCTCGCGCCGGGCGCCGTGCGTACTCGCTCGGAGCGCACGAGCAGGCCCAGCGGTACTTCGAGCACGCCGCCGACCTGACCGACGCGCCCGCGCTGGAGGCC
>DASSQG010000056.1:0-2349 GCA_035702625.1 Gaiellaceae bacterium
GAAAGGCGCCGTTCAGCGCGGCCGCGGTCAGCAGCCGCGTGTCGTAGCCCGACAGCGCGCCGTAGTACGAGAGCCTGATCCGCTCGGCGCGGCCGTCGGCGAGCTCCATCACGAGGCGGCCGAGCTTCGCCGCGAGCGGGACGAACGGCCCGAGCACCTCGAGGTCTTCCGGCCCGATCGACGGGATGTTGACGGCGTTCGTCACGAGGCCGCCCTCGAGCGCTGCCGCCACCTGCTCGGCGACGATCACGCCCGCGCGGTCCTGCGCCTCCTCGGTCGACGCCGCCAGGTGCGGCGTGACGACGACGTTGTCGAGCTCGAGGAGCGGGCCGGAGTACGGCTCCTGCGGGAAGACGTCGATCGCCGCGGCCGCGAGCTTCCCGCCCCGCAGCGCGTCGGCGAGCGCCTCTTCGTCGACGAGGTCGCCGCGGGCGGCGTTGATCACGCGGGCGCCGTCCGGCAGCTGCGCGATCGCCTCGGCGCCGAGGAAGCCGCGCGTCTCGTCGGTCAGCGGCAGGTGCAGCGTCAGGAACTCGGCCGCACGTAGCACGTCCTCCGGCGACTCCGCCCGCTCGACGCCGAGCTCGCGGTAGCGCTCCTTCGCCACGAACGGGTCGTAGGCGACGACACGCATGCCGAGCCCGAGCGCGCGCCGGGCCACCTGCTGACCGATCCGCCCGAAGCCGAGCACGCCGAGCGTCTTGCCCTCCAGCTCGACGCCGCCCCACGCCGAGCGCTCCCAGCGCCCTTGCTTCAGCGCCGCGTGCGCCTGCGGGATGTTCCGCGCGAGCGCGACCAGCAGGCCCACCGTGTGCTCGGCGGCCGAGGTGACCGTCGACTCCGGCGCGTTCGCGACGACGATCCCGCGGCGCGTGGCCGCCTCGACGTCGACGTTGTCCACACCCACGCCCGCGCGGCCGATCACCTTCAGCCGCGCGCCGCGCTCGATCAGGTCGGCCGTGAGCTTCGTCGCGGAGCGGATCACGATCGCGTCGTAGTCGCCGATCGTCGCGCCGAGGTCGCCGCCCCCGTCGACGTCGACGTCGAAGCGCTCCCGCAGCAGGTCGACTCCCGCGTCGGCGATCTGCTCCCGGACGAGAACTCGCGGGCGGCTCAAACGGGTGCTTGCTCGAACGCCTCGACCGCGCGCGTGACGGCGACGCCGCGCTCGATCTCGGCGCCCAGCTCGACCAGCGCCAGCTCGACCGCCGCGAGCGCCGTCGTGATGTCGAAGACGTCGTAGTAGCCGATGTGGCCGATGCGGAAGATCTTCCCCTTCAGCTCGCCCTGACCGGGGGCGAGCGTGACGCCGTGCCGGTCGCGCAGGAGGAGCACGAGCTCGTCCGAGTCGATGCCCTCGGGAGCTCGCGCGGCGGTGACGACGGCGGAGCTGTCGTCGTCGGGTGAGCTCAGCTCGAGCCCCATCGCCTTCAGCCCCTCGCGGCAGGCGCGGCCGAGGCGGCGGTGGCGGTCGAACGCCGCGTCGAGGCCCTCCTCGAGCAGCATCGCCAGCGCGACGTCGAGGCCGGCGACGAGCGAGACCGGCGGCGTCACGGGCGCGTCGAGCGTCGCCTGGCCCTTACGGGTCTTGGCCCAGTCCCAGTAGAAGCGCGGCGAGCCCGCGGAGCAGCTGCGCTCCCACGCCGCGCTGGAGGCGCTCGCCATCGCCAGGCCCGGCGGCGTCATCAGCGCCTTCTGCGCCCCCGAGGCGACGACGTCGATTCCCCACGCGTCGGTCTCGAGCGGCACCGCGCCCAGGCTCGAGACGGCGTCGAGGATGCTGAGCGCGCCGGCCTCGCGCGCCGCGGCCGCGAACGGCTGCGGGTCGAGCACGACACCGGTCGACGTCTCGGAGTGGGTGAAGAAGACGAGGCGGGACTCTCGCTCGCGCAGCCGCGCCGCGGTCTCCTCGGCGGACGGGATCTCGCCCCACGCGTACCGGAGGTGGTCGACGTCGGCGCCGTAGGCCTTCGCGATCGCCGCCCAGCGCTCGCCGAAGTACCCGCCGGAGACGACCAGCACCGGGTCGCCTGGCGAGACCAGGTTCGCGACCGCCGACTCCATCGCGCCGCTGCCGGACCCGCCGAAGAGCAGCACCTCCTGTTCGGTGCGGAAGACCTCGCGCAGGCGCGCGAGCACGCGCGCGTACAGCTCGCGGTAGTCGGGGCCGCGGTGGTGGATGACGGGCCGGGCGATCGCCGCCAGCACCTCGGGCGGCGCCGGCGTCGGCCCGGGCGTCATCAGGTAGCGCTTCTCGGCCACGACCCGAGGGTAGCGCCAGCGGCGGGTGAGGGCCTACGGCAACGCGCTGCGCGGGTCGACCGCGGCGCCGCGCACGCGCACCTCGAA
>DASSQG010000057.1:0-6092 GCA_035702625.1 Gaiellaceae bacterium
GGGCGGTTGACCGGGTCGATCGGGACGGTGTTCGTGACCGTGATCTGCTTGATCTTGCTCGCGGCCAGCTTCTCGAACGCGTTGCCGGGGAAGAGCCCGTGCGTCGCGCAGGCGTAGACCTCGGTCGCGCCGGCGTCGAGCAGCGCCTCCGCGCCGGCGATCAGCGTGCCGCCGGTGACGACGATGTCGTCGCTCATGATCGCGACCTTGCCGCGGACGCGGCCGATCACCTCGGTGACCGACGCCTCGTCGTGCCCCGGACGCGTCTTGTTCAGAATCGCGAGGTCGCCCTCGAGCATCTGGCCGAAGCGGCGCGCCATCTTCGCGCGGCCCGGATCGGGCGAGACGGCGACGATCCCTTCGCCCTGCAGCCCCTTGTCGCGGTAGTACTGCGCGAACAGCTGCAGCGCGGTCATGTGGTCGACCGGGATCGTGAAGAAGCCTTGGATCTGGCCCGCGTGCAGATCCATCGTCACGACGCGGTCGACCCCGGCGCTCTCGAGCGCGTCGGCGACGAGCTTGGCGGTGATCGGCTCGCGCGGGGCGGACTTCTTGTCCTGCCGCGAGTACGGGAACCACGGGACGACCGCGGTGATCCGCTTGGCCGAGGCGAGCTTGGCGGCCTGGATCATGATCAGCAGCTCGACCAGATGGTCGTTCACGGGCGCGTTCCCCGACTGGACGATGAAGACGTCCGCGCCGCGGATCGAGTCGAGGTAGCGGACGTACGTCTCCCCGTTGGCGAACGTCTTCAACTCGATCTGCCCGAGCTGGATGCCGAGCTTCTCGGCGATCTGCTCGGCCAGCTCCGGGTTTGAGCGGCCCGAGAAGAGCATCAGCCGCTTCTGCGGCCCGCGCTCGATCCAGGGCGTGCGCTCGCTCACCGGCAGCACCGGCTCGATCGTCTCGAGGCCTGGCAGCGTCGTCTCCGTCATTCCTCTTGCTCCCGCTTTCTGCGCACGTAGCCTTCCTTGGTCTCCTGCCGCGCCCGCGCGACCGCGAGCGACTCCGGCGGAACGTCCTTGGTGATCACCGAGCCCGCGCCGGTCCACGCTTCGTCGCCGATCTCCACGGGCGCGACGAACGCATTGTGGACGCCGGTCCTGACGTTGCGCCCGATCGTCGTTCGCGACTTCGGCCGGCCCGGCTGGTGCGCGAAGTTGGCCGTGATGTTGCCCGCGCCGATGTTCGTGCCGTCGCCGATGTCTGCGTCTCCGATGTACGACTGGTGCGGCACCTTGCTGCCTTCTCCGAGTCGCGAGTTCTTGATCTCCACGAACGCGCCCGCCTTGGCGCCGCTCTCCAGCACCGTTCCCGGGCGAAGGTAACAGAACGGCCCCACGAGCGCTCCGGGGCCGATGTGCGAATCGACGGCGACGACGTGCGGCCCGACCTCGGCGTCCTCCGCGACGTGCGTCTCGCCCCTCAGCACGGTGAACGGATGGATCGTGCAGTCGGCCTCCAGCTCGACGGCCGGCTCGATCCACGTGGTCGACGGGTCGACGATCGTTGCGCCGTTCAGCATGTGCTCGCGGTTGATCCGGTCACGCAGGACTGCGGCCGCGGCGGCCAGCTCCGCGCGGGTGTTCACGCCTTCGGCCTCGGCCGCGTCCTCGGCCTGGTAGACGGCGACCCGCTCACCGGCCGCGGCGAGGTCGCGCACCGTGTCGGTCAGGTAGAGCTCTCCCTGCGCGTTGTTCGGCTGCAGCCGCTCGAGCGCGGGCCAGAGCCTGGCCGCGTCGAAGACGTAGATGGACGAGTTGACCTCGCGGATCCGGAGCTCGTCCTCGCCCGCGTCGCGCGCCTCGACGATCGCCTGCAGCGAGCCGTCGCCGCCGCGGACGATCCGCCCGTACGCGCCCGGGTCGGGCAGCTCGAACGAGAGGACGGTGGCCGCTGCCCTCTCGGCGCGATGCGTCTCGAGCAGCCGGGAGAGGAGCTCGGTCGTGATCGTCGCCGCGTCCCCCGTGACCACCAGGACGTCGCCGCCGAAGCCGTCGAGGCTCGTCCGCGCCGCCTCCGCCGCGTCCCCGGTCCCACGCGGCTCCCGCTGCACCGCGACCGTGACGCCGTCCGCGTCGAACGCGTCGCTCGCATCCGGTGACGTGACGACGACCAGGGGATCGGGGTCGAGCCCGCGCGCCGCCTCGACCACCCAGTCGGCGAGCCGTCTGCCGAGCAGCGGATGCAGGTGCTTGGGCGTCCGGGAGCGCATCCGCGTCCCGAGTCCCGCCGCGAGGACGACGGCTGCGAGGTTCCTGTCGGTCATCGTCAAGATGGCTGGGGCGCCAGGATTCGAACCTGGGATCGCGGGACCAAAACCCGCTGCCTTACCACTTGGCTACGCCCCACTGCGGATTCGCTGTCACCCGAGTTTGTGTGTCAGACGGCCGCACGGGCAGAGCCCGCACGGCCTCTAGGCGGCATCGCAAGCGATGCCTTAGCACTTGGCTACGCCCCACTGCGGATTCGCTGTCACCTGAAATTGCGCGTCACACGGCCGCACGGGCAGACCCGTACGGTGTTTAGGCACTTGGGCTCGCCCAGCTTAGCCCCGTTCCGAGAAGAGGAACAGGAGGGCAATCCCCGCGAAGATCGCGGCGAGGACGAGCGGCAGCCAGCTCAGCAGCACGCCGAGGATCACCACCACGACCGCCAGCGCCTGCGACGCCCCCGCGATCCAGCCGACCTGGCGGACCGTGTGGGAGCTCGCGTTCCTCGCCCACAGGACGTAGATCGCCAGGATCGGAATCGCGATCGCGATCACCGTCCACTTGGTCAGATCGGGCGAGAACGCGACGATGATCCCCTCGATCACCGCGATCCAGAGCACGATCCGGATGCGACGCGCGCGTAGCCAGCGACCCGCCCTCGTGGAGCCGTGCTCGACGGTTCCCTGCGGCTGAACCGGTTCGACGGTGCTCATCGCATCAACCGTACCAAGCTGGAACCGTGACCCAGGTCCGGCCGAGAGGACGCAGCGCGCGCTCAGCTGCGGCGGCGGGATCGCGGTGCAGGAAGAGGCCGTAGACGGCCGGTCCGGCTCCGCTGACGTCGGCTCGAAAGGCGCCGAGCTCGAGCAGGCGCTGGGCATACGGCGAGCTCGCGAGGTCGTTCGGAGGCAGGGCCGCGAGGTCGCGCGGGCGGCGTGCGTGCGTGAGCGCGTCGGTGAGCTGCGCGCGGCGGTGGTCGAACCCGTCGGCGCCGCTGCCTTCGTCGAACCGGGCGTAGACGTCGCCGGTGGACGCTTTCGCCTCCCCGTCCGGGAGCAGCAGCACGACCCAGTAGTCCTGCGGCAGGTCGAGCGGCTCGAGCTCCGTGCCGGTGCCGGTGCCGAGCTGCGGGCCGTTCGTCAGGAAGAACGGGACGTCGGCGCCGAGGGCGGCGGCGAGGCCGTGCAGCTGCTCGGGAGGTAGCGGCTGGGGCAAGGTCGAGTTCGCGAGGCGCAGCGCCGTGGCCGCATCGGAGCTGCCGCCTCCGAGCCCGGCCGCGACCGGCACGCGCTTCCAGATCCGGGCGCGCCAGGCCGGTTCGACGCCTGCGGCCTCGGCGAGCGCCGAGAGGGCGCCACGGACGAGCGTGTCGCCGCTGAACCCCTCGACTCTCAGGCGCGGCGCCGGTTCGACCGAGACGCGATCGGTCAGGTCGATCCGCTGGTAGACCGTCGCGACCTCGTGCCGCCCGTCGTCACGAACCGGCCCGACGACCAGCGCGAGGTTGAGCTTCGCGGTGGCGGGCGACCGGTTCACGCCGAGACGACGATTTGGATGGTGCGCTCGCGCGGGCCGTCGAATTCCGCGAGGAAGACCGCCTGGTGCGCGCCGAGCGCGAGCTTCCCGCCAAGGAGGGGGATCGCGACGGACGACGCCGTCAGCGCCGTGCGGACGTGCGACCACGGGTTGCGGTCGCCGTCGTGCACGTGATCCCAGGGCCAGCTCTCGTCGACGAGCCGTTCCAGCGCCGACTCGATGTCGGTCGTCACGGAGGACGCGCCGGGCCCGGCGGCCTGGAGCAGGATCCCGGCCGTCGTGTGCGGCACGAACAGCGTCGCGAGCACGCCGTCGGAGTCGCCGACGGCGGCCGCGACCTCGGCCGTCACGTCGAGCAGCTGCGTCCGGCGCTCCGTGGGGACGGTCAGGGTCTGCACGCCGTCATTCTCGACCGAGCGCGTCCGCCAGCGCGACGAACTCATGCGGCGCAAGCTCCTCGGCTCGGGCCGACGGCTTGCGCCCGATGGCAGCCAGCGCTGCGTCGGCTTGCGTGCGGGTCGTCAGGCCCGCGAGGTCGACCGAGTTCGCGAGCTTCTTCCGCCGGTGGGCGAACGCCGCCGTCACGACCTGCTTCACGTGCGCGTAGCTCGGCGGGAGCTCGCGGCGGCGGAAGGCGACGAGCGCGGAGTCGACGTTCGGCCGCGGCCTGAAGACCGTGCGGGATACCGGGTGGAAGCCCGTGCGTTCGGCGGCCAGCTGCACCAGCACCGAGACGGCGCCGTAGGCCTTCGTCGACGGTTCGGCGAAGAAGCGGTCGGCGACCTCGCGTTGCACCATCACCGTCCAGTGCCCGACGCTCGGCAGCCCGTCGAGGCTCTCGACGACGAGGGGCGTCGCGACGTTGTAGGGGAGGTTCGCGACGAGCTTCGTCGGCGCCGGCTCGAAAGCCGCGAGGTCGAGCCCGAGCGCGTCGCCGAAGTGCAGGTCGACGTTCTCACGCGCGCCCAGCACGGTGCGCAACGGCACCTCGAGTGACCGATCGAGCTCGACTGCGTGGACGCGCCGGACACGATCGGCGAGGTACGCGGTGAGGACGCCGAGGCCGGGGCCGATCTCGAGCACGATGTCCACCGCGTCGAGCCCCGCGAGCCGTCCGATCACGCCGAGTAGGTTCTCGTCGGCCAGGAAGTGCTGGCCGAGCTCCTTCTTCGCGGCCGGGCGGCTCACCGCAGCGCGAAGGCGGCGGTTGCGTTCGCGTCGAGCTGGGCGGCCAGCGCGGCGGCCTCGCCCCCGCGCGCCTCGGCGAGGGCGGCAACCGTGTGGACGACGTTCGCCGGCTCGTTCGGGCGGCCGCGCCGGGGCTGAGGCGAGAGGTACGGGCTGTCGGTCTCGACGAGCAGCCGGTCGGCCGGAACCTCCCGCGCGGCATCGCGGAGCTCCTCGGCCTTCGGATACGTGACGTTACCGGCGAACGAGACGTAGTAGCCGCGCTCGAGCGCGATGGGAAGCAGCTCGGGCGCCGAGAAGCAGTGCAGCACGACCGTGCCGGCGAACGGCTCGAGCGCGGCCGCGGTGTCGTCGGAGGCCGCACGCGTGTGGACGACGACCGGCTTGACGAGCTCGGTGGCGAGCTCGAGCTGGCGCTCGAACAGGTCGAGCTGCCGGTCGCGCGGCGCGTAGTCGCGGTAGTAGTCGAGCCCGGTCTCGCCGACTGCGACCGCGGCTCCGTTTCCGAGCAGCTGCCGCAGTTCGTCGAGCCGCTCGGCGTCCTCGTCGACGGCCTGGTGCGGGTGGATTCCGAGCGCCGTGAACACGCCGTCGTGGCGAGCCGCGATCGCGAGCGTCTCGCGGCACGACTTGAGGCCCGAGCCGACGGACACGATCCGCGTCACGCCGGCCTCTCGGGCACGCGCGACGAGCTCGTCCGGCGGCGCCTCGCACGCGTCGAGGTGCGCGTGGGTGTCGATCACGCCGCGGCGGTCGGCTGGTCGACGCGCGGGAAGAGTGGTGCCGCGGCGTCGATGCCGTCGGTCGCCGGCGTGAGGCCGTAGCCGATGCGCTCGAGCCCCAGGTCGACCGGCTGGCGGAGCGCGGCGAGAATCTGCGGCGCCGTCCGCGGAACGAACGGCGAGAGGGCGACCGCAAGTGCGCGGAGACCGTCGGCGAGGTTGTACAGCACGGCGTCGAGGTCGGCGCTCCGAGACTCGTCCTTGGCGAGCTGCCACGGCGCCATCGCCTCGACGTGGCGGTTGAGCCAGCGGACGACCTCCCACGCCTCCTCCAAGGCTCCGGTGAGATCCCACGCGTCGAACCGCTCGACCAGATTCGCGCGCAGACTGTCGAGCAGCACCGTCAGCTCGTCGTTCGGCTCCTCAGGCGTGA
>DASSQG010000058.1:0-6462 GCA_035702625.1 Gaiellaceae bacterium
GACAAGCTCGTCTCGATGGGCGCGCGGATCATCCTCTGCGACCCGCACCGCGCCGTCGTCACCGGCCCCGCCAAGCTCTACGCGCAGCAGATGTCGAGCCCCGACATCCGCGCCGGGATGGCGATGTTGCTCGCTGCGCTCTGCGCCGAGGGAACCTCGACGAGCGGCAACATCGGCGAGATCGACCGCGGCTACGAGCGGATCGACGAGCGGCTGCGCTCGCTGGGCGCGCGGATCGAGCGGATCGAGGGCTGACGATGTCGCCGCGCCTCGGGCAGGCGGACGAGGCCGGCCGGATGCACGCCACCGTCGACGTCGCCGGTCACGGCGAGGCGACCGTCGCCACGGGCGTCCCGGTGCTCGATCATCTGCTCGCGCTCCTGGCCGAATACGCGTCGTTCGACCTCACGCTCGAGGTGGCGCCGGGAGATGCAGAGGCTGAGGTGGCCGCGGCGGGCCGAGCGCTCGGCACCGCCTTGCGCGACGCCTTCGAGCGCGAGGGCTGCCGGCGGCACGGCTCCGCGGTCGTGCCGGCCGACGAGGCGCTGGCGCACGTCGTCGTCGAGGCGTCGGGGCGGCCGCTCGTCGTCTCGAACGTCGACCTGAGCGACGCCCGCGTGGCCGGGCTCGCGCGCGACATCGTCGGCACGTTCCTGCGTGAGCTGGCGGAGGGCGCAGGGCTCACGCTGCACGTCAGGCTGATCGAAGGCGATGAGCCCGAGCACGTGCTCGAGGCGATCTTCAAGGCGCTGGGCGTGGCCCTGGCGCAGAGCTGCCGCAAGCGGCGGAGGGAGGACTGATGGAGAAGCAGGCCGTTCGGACGGAGGCAGCACCGGCGCCGTTCCAGGGCGCGCCGTACTCGCAGGCGATCCGCGCCGGCGACTTCGTCTTCGTCTCGGGGCAGCTCGCGCTGCGCCCGGACCACGCCGAGATCGTGAGCGACTCGATCGAGGAGCAGACCGAGCAGGTCTTCGCGAACCTGCGCGCGATCCTCGAGGAGGCGGGCAGCGGCCTCGACCGGCTCGTGAAGACGACCGTCTACCTGACCGACCTCGGCGACTTCGCCGCCATGAACACGGTCTACGCGAAGCACGCCGGCTCGCCGCCTCCCGCGCGCGCGACGATCGAGGTCTCCGCGCTGCCCTCGGGCGCCAAGGTCGAGATCGAAGCCGTGGCGCTCGTCGGCTGAACCGCCGCCGGCCCCGCCGGTGGTCTGAGTACGGTTCGCCCGGCCTCCTCCCCGAGGCGAGCGTATCGGCCGCCGGCGCACGTGTCTGTGACGGAATGCGCCGGAAATGCGCCGCTTCGTCCCCGGCCGGGAGGCAGAATGCGTCGCATGGCCGAGACGTCGATCGGTGACCGGCTCGCGGGGCTGCCGCGGCTTCGGCCCGTGCTCGAGGCCGTCGCCGCCGTTCGCGACGACCGGGACGTCTACGTCGTCGGCGGCACGGTGCGCGACATCCTGCTCGGCGAGCCGGGATTCGACGTCGACCTCGCGGTCGAGGGCGACGGAGTCCGGTTCGCGGAGGCTCTGGCACGCCGGCTCGGCGGCCGCGTGCGCTCGCACGACGCCTTCGGGACGGCGGTGGTCGAGCACGGCGACTCGGAACGAGTCGACGTCGTTACCGCCCGCCGCGAGCGCTACGAGGCGCCCGCCGCGCTGCCGGTGGTCGAGCCCGGGACGATCGACGACGACCTCGCCCGCCGCGACTTCACGATCAACGCGATGGCCGCGTCGCTCGGCGCGGACGACCTCGGCCGCCTTGTCGACCCGTTCCACGGCCGCGACGACCTCGACGCGGGGACGATCCGCGTGCTCCACGACGGGTCGTTCGTCGACGACCCGACGCGCATCTTCAGGGCGATCCGGTACGCGAGCCGCTACGGCTTCGAGATCGACGACCCCACACTGGAGCTTGCGCGGAGCGCAATCGAGGCGGGCCTGGTCGCACGGCTGACCCCGGCGCGCCTACGCGACGAGTTGGTGCTGCTGCTGGACGAGCCGCAGGCGCCGGCGTCGATCCTGCAGCTGGGCGAGCTCGGCCCCGACTCGAGCCGCGCGACGCACGAGGACGCTGCCGCGCTGTTCGAGCGTCTGCGGGAGCTTCGCGACGAATACGCGCTGGCGACCCCGTCCTGGCGGCTCGGGCTCGCTGCGCTCGGCCGCGAGCGGGGGGCGGAGGCGCACCCTCGGCTCGACGAGTTGGCGCTGCGGCGGCAGGACGCGCAGGCGATCGCGGCCGCCGTGTCGGCGGGCCCGAGGCTCGCCGAGGAGGTGCGCGTGGCGCGGACGCCAGCAGACGTCGTCGCGCTCGCCGAGCCGTACCCGGAGGACGCGCCGCTGATGGCGCTGGCGCTCGTGGACACACCGGCGCTGAGGGACTACTTCGAGCGCCTCCGCGACGTGCGGCTCGAGGTCGACGGCACCGACCTCGCGGGCCTCGGGCTCGAGGAGTCGCCGCGCGTGGGGGAGGTGCTCGCCGAGCTCCGGCGCCGGAAGCTGAACGGCGAGCTCGACGGCCGCGACTCGGAGCTCGCGGCGGCCGAGGAGCTACTCGCGCAGTGATCCGCTGGGAGCATGCGCCCGGGCCGTACGAGGTCGTCTTCTCGACGCGCGAGGGCGGCGTCAGCGAAGGCCCGTACGCGTCGCTCAACCTCGGGCGCGCCACCGCGGACGAGCCGGAGCGGGTGGACGAGAACCGCCGGCGGCTCTGCGCCGAGGTCGGAGCGCAGCCCGACGCGCTGGCGATGAACTACCAGCACCACTCCGCCGACGTGCTCCGCGCGAAGGCCGGCTCCCGCGGCGAGCGCGGCGACGGACTCTGGACGGACGAGCGCGGGCTGCCCGTGCTCGCGCTCGCGGCCGACTGCCTGCCGATCGCGCTCGCCCGGGCGAACGGCGGGACGCCTGCGCTCGCGGTGCTGCACGCTGGCTGGCGCGGCCTCGTCGCCGGGATCGCCGCCGCGGGCGTGAAGACGCTCGGCGGCGGCCTCGTCGGCGCCGTGGTCGGGCCGGGAATCGGCCCGTGCTGCTACGAGGTCGGGGAAGACGTTGCCGCGCAGTTCCGCCGGGCGTTCGGGATGGGGCTCTACCGCGACGGCAAGCTCGACCTCTGGACAGCGGCCGAGCGCGCCCTCCGCGCCGCCGGCGTCGCGCGCGTCGACCGCGTCGACCTCTGTACGGCCTGCAACCCCGACAGGTTCTTCTCGCACCGCCGCGACGACGGCCTCACCGGCAGGCAGGGGGTCGTCGGTGTTATCGCCTGAGACGGTCGCGGCAAAGTACGAGCGGATCCGCGGCGAGGTCGGGCCGGGAGTGGCGATCGTCGCGGCGACGAAGTACGTGGACGCCGCAGACCTGCCGGCGCTGGCCGAGGCCGGGATCGAGCTCGTCGGCGAGAACCGGGCGCAGGACCTCGAGGCCAAGCACGCCCTGCACGGCGACGCCTTCCGCTGGCACTTCATCGGCCACCTGCAGAGCCGGAAGGCGAAGACCGTGAACGAGCTCTGCGAGCTGTGCCACTCGCTGGGGAGCGAGTCGGCCGCGCGCCGCCTGACGATCCCGGCCCTCGTCGAGGTCAACCTGAGCGGCGAGGAGTCGAAGTCCGGCATCCCCGCGGCGGGGCTGGAGGAATTTCTCTCGCGGTACGAAAAGATCGTCGGCCTGATGACGATGCCGCCGTTCACCGACGACCCCGAGGCGTCACGACCGTACTTCCGCCGCCTCCGCGAGCTCGCGGAGAGCTTCGGCCTGCGCGAGCTGTCGATGGGAACGAGCCAGGACTATCGGGTGGCGGCCGACGAGGGCGCCACCATGGTGCGGCTGGGGTCCGTGCTCTACCAGGGGTAACATCCGCGCGAACCATGGGATTTGCAGACGTTTGGAACCGGACGCTCGTCTACTTCGGGATCGCCGAGGAGGACGACGAGTGGGACGAGGACGGCTACCTCACGGAGGAGAACCTCGAGCGCACGTACAGCGAGCGCCCGAACGTCCGGCGGCTGACGCCCAGGGGCCGGCAGCGCGATCTCGACGACTGGACCGACCCCGACCCGGAGGAGTCCGCGCCGCAGACCGCGGTGCTGCGGCCGCGCAACGGCAGCCGCCGCTCGGCCGAGGCGCCGGCGCAGATGCGGGCGATTCCGTCTGTGCAGGTGCACCTCGTCGTGCCGCGCAGCTTCAACGACGCCCAGCAGATCGCGGACAAGTTCAAGGACGGGATCCCGGTGATCCTCAACCTGCAGGGCGCCGACCAGGAGCTCTCCAAGCGCCTGATCGACTTCACGAGCGGCCTCACCTACGCCCTCGACGGCGGCATGCAGCGCGTCGCGGACAAGGTTTTCCTGCTCACGCCGCGAAACGTGCAGGTCTCCGCCGAAGAGCGAGCCCGGCTGCTCGAGCGCGGCGGGTTCTTCAACCAGGCCTGAAGCTCCAGGAAACCGGCGTGACGAGCCGAACTCACGCCTGATGGCCTCCCTTGTCCTCGCTGACGCCGCGTCGACCGCGAACACGCTGATCGACACGTTCCTCTGGGTCTACATCGTGTTGATCTTCGTGTACATCCTCACGTCCTGGGTGCGGCTCCCGTACAACGTCTGGGTCCGGCGCATCTCGGACTTCCTGCGCGACGTCTGCGAGCCGTACCTGCGGATCTTCCGGCGAATCCTGCCGCCGCTCGGCGCGCTCGACCTGTCGCCGGTCGTGGCCATCCTCGCGCTGGTCGCGCTGATGCGCGTGATCGACGCGCTCTTCGCTCACTACTCGTAGAGGAGGACGCCATGACCATCGCCCCCGTGGAGCTCCACCACATACGCCTCAGGCGGGGCCTGTTTGGGTACCGCCGCAGCCCCGTCGACGAGCTGATCCGCGACACCGCCGACTCGTACGAGGAGGTCTGGCGCCAGCGGGCCGACTTCGCCGATCGGATCGAACAGCTCGAAGGCGAGCTGGCCCGGCACCGCGACCTCGAGACGCTCTTGCGGACGACGCTCGTCTCCGCGGAGCGCTCCGCGCACGAGCTGAAGGACCAGGCGCGGCGGGAGGCCGGGATCATCGTCGAGGAGGCGCACGCGGAGGCCCGGGCGGTGACGCGGGCGGCGGCCGCCGAGCGCGAGCGGCTGCTGCGGGAGGCGCGCAAGGTGCGCGCGCTGCTCGAGGCCGCGCTCGACTCCGTCGACGACGCGGAGGCCGAGTCGCAGGCCGCCTGAGCCAGGACCGCCGAACCTATACTGGCCTCATGGCGAAGCCGTCGACGCGCATGCGGTTCCGAGTCTCCCCCGGAAGCCGGCGGAACGAGCTGGTCGGCCGCCACGGGGATGGCTGGAAGGTTCGCGTCGCGGCGCCGCCGGAGGGCGGCCGGGCCAACGACGCGGTGCTCGACCTGCTGGCGCGGGAGCTCTCGCTGCCGCGGAGGTCGCTGTCGATCGTTTCCGGCCGAACTGGCCGGGAAAAGGTCGTCCAGATGGACGGGATCGACCCGGTGGAGACCGCGCGCCGCCTCGAGGCCGCGTCGTGAGCACCGCGATCGACACCGAGCACTTCAAGCGGCGCCTGCTGGACGAGCGGCAGCGCGCACAGGAGGCCCTCGACTACCTGCACGACGAGAACGAGGGCCAGGTCGAGGACGACCGCGAGGAGATCCAGAGCGACAACCACCCGGGCGACATGGCGACCTCGACCTTCGACCGCGAGCTCGACTACACGCTCGAGGAGAACGTCGAGCGCGCGCTCGCCGCGATCGACGCCGCGCTGGAGCGGATCGAGAACGGCACGTACGGGATCTGCACCAACAACGGCGAGCAGATCCCCGCCGAGCGGCTCGAGGCGATTCCGTGGGCAACCCTTTGCATCGACTGCAAGCGCCTGCAGGAGCGTCGATGAGCGAGCCGGCGCCGCGGACGTACGACGTCCGGGTCGGGTCGAGCACCGACGCGCTCACGCCGGTCTCGGTCGCCGAGCGCTCGCTGGCCGCGCGTGCGCCGCAGTGGATCGGGCTCGGCGCGGTCGTGCTGGCGGCGATCGCCGCCGACCAGCTGACGAAGCTGATCGTCTCGACGCAGCTGGCGCTCGGCGAGTCGCTGCATGTGATCGGGCCGCTTTCGATCCACCACGTGCAGAACTCCGGGATCGCGTTCGGGCTCTTCGCGAGCGCGACGCCGGCCGTGACGGCGTTGACGGCGCTCGCGGTCGGCTGGATGCTCGTCTACTTTGCGCGCTCGGGCGCGCGGCACCCCGTGCTGCCCGTCGCCCTCGGGCTCCTGATCGGCGGCTCGACGTCGAACCTGATTGACCGGATCCGGCTCGGGCACGTGACGGATTTCCTCGACCTGAAGTACTGGCCGGCGTTCAACCTCGCGGACAGCTTCATCGTCGTCGGCGTGGCGATCCTCTTCGTCACGCTGCTGCTCGGCGAGACACGCTGAAGCTCGCAGTCCCGGACGAGGCCGCGGGCGAGCGGCTCG
>DASSQG010000059.1:0-5415 GCA_035702625.1 Gaiellaceae bacterium
TGGGACGGCAGCCGCAGCTCCCCGTCGACTCCGAGCCGGTTGCCGCGCTCGAGCTCCACGCCCAGCGACTGCACGAGCTCGTTCCCCTGCAGCCCCGCGCCCCAGACGAGCGTATGCGCCGGGATCTCGTCCCCGGACTTCAGCGTCACCCGTTCCGGGGTGACCGATGCGACCACCTCGCCCGTGCGCACCTCGACGCCGCGCTTGGTCAGCGCCTCGACGGCGTACTCGCGGATGTTCGGCTTGAACATCGCGAAGATCTCCGGTGACGCCTCGACGAGCGTCACCCGGGCGGTGCCGGGCGCTATGTCGGGGTAGTCCTTGGTGAAGACGCCGTTGTAGAGCTCGGCGAGCGCGCCGGCCGTCTCGACGCCGGTCGGCCCACCGCCCACGACGACGGCGTTGAGCGCGCCCTGCTCGACGAGCGACGGGTGGCGGTCGGCCGCCTCCCAGCGCTCGAGCACGTGGCGTCTGAGCCGCACGGCGTCCGGCAACGTGTAGAGCGGGAAGGCGTGCTCGGCGGCGCCCTCGACGCCGAAGAAGTTGACCTCGGCCCCGAGCGCGAAGACGAGGTAGTCGTACGGCTGCGGCGCGCTGTCCGCGAAGCGCGCCTCGCGGGCGTGGAGGTCGACCGAGACGACGCTGTCGTTGTGGACCCGGACGTTGCCCTGCTTGTGGACGAGGTCGCGGATCGCGTGACCGACGGCCGATTCCTCGAGCAGGCCCGTCGCCAGCTGGTACAGCAGCGGCTGGAAGGTGTGGTAGTCGTGCCGGTCGACCCGCACGACGTCGACAGGGGCCTTGGCGAGCTTCCGGGCGGCGCCGATTCCTCCGAAACCCCCGCCCAGGACGAGCACGCGGGGTCGGCCGCCGCTCTCGGGGTGAGAAGGGCTCACCCGCCTCAACCTAGACCCGGCCCCGAGGGGCCGGGTCACCCAATGGGGATGAAGCCGCCGAGCCCTAGGCCGTCCGGAATTCCGCCCAGAGCGGGCGGTGGTCCGAGAGGTGGTAGCGCACGTACGACTGGAACTGCGCCGGCGTGCGTTGCTGCCAGAGATCCTGGAACACCGCGCCGTCGAAGTCGAAGACGTTGCACGCGCCCGTGAAGCGGTCCTTCGTCGTGCCCGGGAAGAACGCGATCTGGTCGTAGTGGCTGTCGCTCGCGATCGCCGAACCGATGTGGGAGCTGTGCGGGGGCGTCTCCAGCCCGAGCGCGACGAGGGCGTCGAAGATCCGGTCGCCGGGCATCGCCTTGGGCAGGTTGAAGTCGCCGAGCGGGACGACGTCGCCGACGTAGGAGTTCCGGTCGCGGTGCGTGCGGTCGGCCCACCAGGCGACCGCGAACGTCTCGAGCGTGCGCCGGTCGAGGTCGGCGGACGCCTCCGAGCCGTAGAAGAGGTGGACGTTCAGCAGCGCGAAGCGGAACGCGCCCGCCTCGAAGCTCGCGAGGTACGGCCCGCGGTCGAAGCCGGCGAACGGCGTCGTCGTCCCAGTGGTCGCGATCTTCGGCAGCTGGCTGGGCGGGATCGCGACTCGGCCGACCTCCTTCAGCCGTTGCACCTTGCGCGTGTCGAAGAGAAACGCCTGGCGCTCCCGGTTGCCCGAGGCGTCGGAGAAGAGCAGGTCGTACCTCGCCGGCAGCCGATCGTGGATCGCCTCGATCCCGCGCAGGTCGTCGTTGACCTCCTGCACGGCAACGAGGTCGAACCAGCTCATCACCTCGGCGATCAGCGCGTAGTCCGAGTCGAGGCGGTCCTGGACGCCGAGGTTCGCGATGTTCCACGTCGCGACAAGCAGCGCGTCCTTCGCTTTCGCCGGGATCTGGCGACCCGCCTTGTCGCGGCGGTACGCCCGCAGCGCCGCTCGCTCGTGCGCGAGGTCGTACGTGTAGTCGAAGCGCGGCTTCGGAAACGGCGGCACGCGCCCGTTCTACACCCGTGGGCGCCGCGCGCCTAGTGGACGATCTCGGTGCGGTGGAGGTAGTCCTCGACCGCGAGCAGGAAGCTCTCGTCGTGCGCGAGCTCGGCGAGCCGACCCTTCGTCATGTCGTCCAGGTCGTCGTCGTGCGCCACCTCGAACAGGAACGGCTCGAGCTTGCCCGCCTGCGAGAGTGCGGACATGCGCAGGACGAGATCGCACGTGACGTCGTCCTGCTTGATCGCCTCGAACGACTCGAGGTTCGCGTGCAGGGAGAGCAGCATGCTGAAGGGTCAACGGCCCGCAGGCCCCTTTGGGTACGGCTAGGCCGCGGGCCGCTCGAGCGCTTCCGCCAGCTCGGCGAGCTCGGTCTCGTCCGTGAACGCGATCTCGAGCTTGCCGGCGACGATGCGCGCGGGGAATCCGGTCAGCCGCTCGGCCGCCTTGCGCACACGCTCCGCGAGCACCGGGTCGACCTTCGGCACCTTCCGCGGCTTCGTCCTCGCACCGGCCCAGCGCGCGGCGCGCTCCGCAGCCCTCACCGACATGCCGCGGCGCACGATCTGCCGCGCGAGCCCGCGCCGCCCGTCCTGGTCCGGCACCGCGAGCACCGCGCGCGCGTGACCCTCGGTCAACTCGCCGCGCTCGACGAGGCCGAGCACGTCGTCGGGCAGCTCGAGCAGCCGCAACCGGTTGGAGACGGTCGGCTTGGCCTTCCCGACCCGCTCGGCCACGTCGCCGAGCGACAGGTCGAACTCGTCCAGCAGCAGCGCGTACGCGCGCGCCTCCTCGACCGCCGACAGCTCCTCGCGCGCGACGTTCTCGACCAGGCCGAGCAGCATCGTGTCGCGGTCGTCGGCCTCCCGCACGAGCGCGGGCACGGTCGGGATGCCGGCCTCCTGCGCCGCGCGCCAGCGCCGCTCGCCGGCGATCAGCTCGAAGCCGCCTGCCGCGCGCGGCCGCACGACGACGGGCTGGACGAGCCCCTGCGTGCGAATCGAATCCGCGAGCGCCGAGGTCGCCTCGTGGTCGAAGCGCTTGCGCGGCTGGCGCGGATTCGGGTGGATCGTCTCGACGGGCAGGTGCGCGAGCTCCGGCTCGCCGGTCCCGCCGACGAGCAGCTCGAGGCCCCGGCCGAGGCCGCGGCGTTTGTCAGGAACGGCCGACAAGCTCCATCGCCACCTTCCAGTACGCGTCGGCGCCGGCCGACGTGCGGTCGTAAGCGGTCACGGGCAGTCCGTGGCTCGGCGCCTCGGCCACGCGCACCGAACGCGGGACCGACGCCCGGAAGACGAGGTCGCCGAAGTGCCGGCGCACCTCGTCGCTCACGTCGGCCGCGAGCCGCGTGCGGCGGTCGACCATCGTCAGGATCACACCGCCGAGCGCGAGCTTGGGGTTCAGCCGCGAGCGCACGAGCTCGACCGAGCCGACGAGCTGTGCGAGCCCCTCGAGCGCGTAGTACTCGGCCTGCACCGGCACGAGCACGCGGTCGGCCGCGGCCAGCGCGTTGACGGTCAGCGGTCCGAGCGACGGCGGGCAGTCCACGAAGACGAAGGCGTACTCGGCGGTCGCGTGCGCTAGCGCGTCCGCGAGGTACCGCTCGCCGTCGCCGCGGCGGGAGAGCTCGACCGCCGTTCCCGCGAGCTCGGCCTTGGCCGGGACAAGGTCGAGTCGCGCGAACCGTGTCGGCCTGGCCAGCTTCGGCAGCGGGATCCCGTCGAGCAGGTCGAGCGACGAGGTGCCGTTCGCGCGCTCGCCGAGACCCGAGGTCGCGTTCGCCTGCGGGTCGAGATCGACGACGAGCGTCCGCTCGCCGGCTTCGGCGAGGCAGGCCGCGAGGTTGATCGCGGTCGTCGTCTTGCCGACGCCGCCCTTCTGGTTCGCAAGCGCGTAGATCCGGCCGGGCACGCCGCCACGCTAGCTACGCGAGCGGACGTTTTCGGGCCGCGCCCGCGCGCCGCGGAAACCCTGCCGGCGTGGGCCCGAGCTTGCGCAGGACGAGCAGCCCGGGTGACGAGTCCTCGGGCTCGGCCGCGAGCCGCTCGGCCACCACCGCGACGCGGTCTGCCTGCGCGGTCTCGCCGACGAACAGCACCGCCGCACCGCCCGGCACGACGAGCGGCAGGCACCACTCGGCGGCGACCGGCGGCGGCGCCAGCGCCTTCGCGACGGCGACGCCGTACGCGTCCACCGGCTGCTCCTCGGCGCGGCCGCAGACGACGCGCAGATTCGGCAGCTCCTTGGTCCAGCGCTCGAGGAAGTCGCACTTCCGGCGAGTCGCCTCCAGCAGCGTCACCTCACGCTCCGGCAGCGCGTGCGCGAGCGGGATGCCGGGCGCACCGCCGCCCGAGCCGACGTCCACAATCGCCCCGTCGAACCGCTCCACGACCTCGACCGCACGGAGCGAGTCGTCGAGCAGCACCTGCCGCGCTTCCTCGCCGGAGAGCGCGGTCAGCCCGGGTGTCGCGACGACGGCGTCGAGCCAGCGCTCGATCACACGGGGTCGATCACGACGAAGCGGTTGGGCTCGGTGCCCTCGCTGCGCGTGACGACGCCCGCGACGTCCTTCAGCTGCACGTGGACGACCTTGCGCTCGACGGCCGTCATCGGCTCAAGCTCGACCGAGCGGCCGGAAGAGACCGCGCGATCCGCGCTGCGCTTCGCCAGCGCCGAGAGCGTCGCCTCGCGGCGGGCCCGGTAGCCGGCGGCGTCCACCACGACCGCCTTTCGCTCGTCGCCGCGGCCGCGCCAGACGATTGCGTTCGCGAGGTACTGGATCGCGTCGATCGTCTGGCCGTGCTTGCCGATCACGAGCCCGAGCTCGCGACCGACGAGCGTCGCGGTGACCGTCTCGTCGTTTTCCTCGATGTCGATCCGGGCGCTGACCCCGACCGCCGCGAGAATGTGCTCGAGCACGTCCCGCACCTCGGCGGCGACCTCGCTGTCGTCCACCGGCTCCGACTCGTCGGGTGCAGCCGCGGCGTCGACCGAGGCGACCACGCGCGCCGGGGCGTAGCCGACACCGAGCAGGCCTCGCTCGCCCTCGGAGACGACCTGGAACCGGACGGCGGCCTTGTCGATCCCCGGACGCAACCGCTCGAGCTCGCGCAGCGCGGCCCACTTCGCCTCGCCGACCGTCTCGCCGGTCGCCTCGACCTGAACCGAGTCGGTCTCCGTCACCGCCGCGCCTTCCCTTTCTTGCGCTTCACGCGGCGCGGCTGCGACGGCTGTGCGGGCTGGGCCGGCGCCGGCGCGGCGTCGTTCTCCGCCGGCTCGTCGGCGGCTGCCGGCGCGACCTCCTTCGGCGGCGTTCGCGAGGAGCGGCGCTGCGGCGCAGACGGGCTCGGCATCAGCCGGCGGGTGATCAGACCCTGGCCGACCGTCCACAGGTTCGTCGTCATCCAGTAGAGGACGAGACCGACCTTGAAGTTGATTACGAACGGGATGAAGGCGAACGGCAGGACGAGCAGCATGATCCGCTGCGACCGATCAGCGGTC
>DASSQG010000060.1:0-2024 GCA_035702625.1 Gaiellaceae bacterium
CGGTAGACGCCCTGCGCGAACGCGCGCGGGCGCTTCACGACCTCCGGCTCGAAGAGGCCGAGCAGCGGCCAGAGGACCGTGTGCTCCGCAACGGCGAGTCCGATCGCCAGGCGCTGCTGGTCGACGCGAGTGCGGCGCCGCACTGCGTCGAACGCGAGGCCGAAGAGCGCTCCGTTGAGCGCGTGCACGTGTAGCCCGCCCACGAAGCTGACGTCGGAGTAGTCGCAGCGGAAGAGGCGACGGTCGAGCGGCTCCTGCAGCCCCCAGACCGTCGCGGCGATCGCTCCTGCCAAGGCCGCGCGCATACCCTGTCAGCATGCCCGAAGGGGACACGCTCCACCGCGCCGCACGGCGGCTGCAGGTGCTCGTGGGGGACCAGCTGGAGGTGGAGACGCCGCATCCGCGCGCGGCGGTGAAGCAGCTCGCGCCGCGGCTGAGCGGGCGGCGGCTCGAGCGCGTGGAGGCGATCGGGAAGAACCTCCTGCTGCACTTCGACGGCGGGCTCGTCCTCCGGAGCCACCTCCGGATGAAGGGGCGCTGGCGCGTGCTCGATCGCGACGCGGCCGTTTTCGGCACGCCCTGGCTGGTCCTCCGTGGTGCCAGGCACACCGGGGTGCTCTGGAACGGACCTGTCCTCGAGCTCGACCGCGGCGTCGCCCGCCGGCTCGGGCCGGACATCCTGGCCGAGCCGCCCGACTACGACACGATGCTGGAGCGGTTCCGAGCCGGCGCGCAGACGCGCGCGATCGGCGACGCGCTCCTCGACCAGCGGCTCGTCTCCGGCATCGGCAACGTCTGGAAGGTCGAGTCGCTCTGGGCCGAGAAGGTCTCGCCGTGGCGCCCGCTCGCCGCCGTCTCGGACGGCGAGCTGCGCGCCGTCCTGGCGGCGGCACACGAGCTGATGCGTGGCGCCCTCAACGGCGTGCCAGACAGGAGACAGGTCTACCGCCGCAAGGGCCACATGTGCCCGCGCTGCGGGACGCCGATCAACTCGTGGCCGCAAGGCGACGACGCGCGCATGGCGTACTGGTGCCCGCAGTGTCAAAAAGGAGAGGACCCGCCTGCGGCGTAACGGGGAGCCGTGGTCGTGCGCGCTCCACAGCTCTATTCGGATCTCAGGGCGTTCTGTCTCGGGAGCTTCCGCGCGCTCCTCGCCGACATCGAGCGTGGCGACGAGCTGCAATTTGCCTTCGAGGAACACACGTCGTATGCGAAGCCGGCGTTGTACGAGTACCGCCCGCTCGTGAAGCCGTTCATCGAGCATCGCGCGCACTCGCTGCGGAAACGTCCTGACGCGCAGCTCGCCGTCGAGGAGCTGACGCGGCAGCCGGCGGCGACGATCTTCGCCCGCGCCCATGCGGGTCCTCGCGCGCGTGAAGATGAAGCGCTGTTCGGCAGCGTGCTGCTGCCGCTCCTGATGGACACCGCGGAGGTCTGCGGCGGCTTCGACTGGGACGACGGCGCGTTCGACCGCGCCTATGCTGCGCTCGAGCGCTCGCTCTTCGGCGAGCGCCACCAGTACGGCGCCGTCGCACCCGTCATCGGCCTGACGACCGGCGGCGCGACGATCGAGCTCGGCCGCGGCCTGCGGCTGCGGCTCTTTGCGCCCGGCGAGCTGGCGAAGCTGTGGCCGGAGGCTAACGGGTTGCTGCCCACCGACTTCGGCCGCGAGCCGGACCGGTTGTGCGTGCTCGAGCTGGAGCGGACGCTCGAAAGCGGCGCGAGCGACGCGCCTGACGCACCCGGCGAGCTCGCCGACGCGATCACCGCGATCCGCCTGGCGACCTCGGCACCTGTTGCGGCGGGGCCCGTCCTGTTCGAGCGACTCGACTGGCGCCCGTACGGCATCCGCCCGGTCGTCCCGATCGCGGCGACGCAACCGACCGGCGAACCCGAGCGGTTCGACGCGTTCCGCGCGACGCTCGCAGCGGACATCCTCCTGAAGCTCGACGAGGTGGACGACGACCCGGAGCTCGGCGAGGCGATCGACCGCTGGGAGCTCTCGCGCTTCCAGGACGGGCCGT
>DASSQG010000061.1:0-2970 GCA_035702625.1 Gaiellaceae bacterium
ACGGGGCCGCCGCTCGTGTCGACGTTGGCGATCGAGTAGACCGTGTCGTTGTTCACGGAGACGAACGTCGTCTCCGGCCCGGCCAGCGCGTCGGCGTGGCCGAACTCGTTGAACGGCGTGGCGGGCACCGCCCCGATCCCTTTCCGCGCGAAGCGCTCGACCTGCTGCAGGTCGAACACCAGCGGAAACCCATAGACGAACGCGTCGGCGGCGAGAGCGGCACGGTCGGCGGCCATGCCGACAAACCTAACCCGTCGCCCTAGGGCGAGAGCTTGTAGATCGTGCCGTTGAGCGAGGCGGCGTAGAGCTCGCCCGCCGCGTCCTCGCCCCACGACGACAGGCTCGGCACGGTGAACGACTCCTTGCGGGGGCCCGAGCGGAGCTTCCCGCCGCTCGCCTTGAGGCTCCACACCGTCCCGCTGCAGTAGTCGCCGTAGAAGTAGCGCCCGCGAGCGGCCGGGACCGCGCTGCCGCGGTAGACGTAGCCGCCGGTGATCGAGCAGCCGAGCGAGTGGCTGTACGTGACGATCGGGAAGACCAGCGTCCCGCGCCTGTTCGGCGCCTGGCCCGGGGTGTAGCGGGAGCGGCCCTCCCAGACGCGCCACCCGTAGTTGTTCAGCCCGCGCCACTGCCGCGGCGTGCGGACGTCGACCTCCTCCCAGTGGTCCTGGCCGACGTCGCCGATGTAGAGGTCCTTCGTCGGCGGGTCGAACGAGAAGCGCCACGGGTTGCGCAGGCCGAAGCCGGCGACCTGCCAGTGCGCGCCGCGCTTGTTCACGTTGATGCGCAGCAGCTTCCCGAGCCGCGAGCTCAGGTTCTGCGAATGGTTCTGCGGGTCGCCGCCGGAGCCGCCGTCGCCGGTGCCGGCGTAGAGCAGGCCGTCGGGCCCGAACTGCAGCTGGCCGCCGTTGTGGTTCGAGAACTCCCGGTGATTGACGCGGAGGAGCGAGACGCCGGTCGACGGCAGGCCGACCGTGCCGTTCGAGCGGAACTTGAAGACCCGCACGTCGCCGCTCGTGTCGTTGAAGTAGACGAAGAAGCGGTGGTTCTTGGCGTAGTTCGGGTCGAACGCCATCGAGAGCAGGCCCTGCTCCCCGCCCGACCGGACGCGGCTGCGGATGTCGAGGAACGGCTGCGGGCGGAGCTTGCCGTTGTCGAGCACGCGGATCACGCCGGGCTGCTCGACCACGTACAGCTTCCCCGGCTCGCTCCGCGGCGCGGTGACGTAGACCGGCGAGTCGAAGCCACTCGCGAACTGCCGCAGGTGCACCTGCCCGCTCGCCGCGGTCGACGGCGAGGAGCTCTGGCCGCACGCCGCACCGGGCAGGGCGGCTGCGACGAGCGCAAGCGTGACCCCCACGACCTTCATCGAGCTTTGAGCAAGACCCTCCGCAACTCGTCCTCTTTACCGGGCTGCAGTATCGCGAGGACCTGGTCGCCGGGCTGCAGCTCGGTCGCGCCGACGGCGATCTCGGAGCGGCCGTTGCGCATGATCGAGATCAGGCGCGACCCTTCGGGCAGGTCGAGCTTCTCGACCCGCTTGCCCGCCGCCGGCGCGCCCTGCGGGATCTGCACCTCGACGATCTCGAGGTTCTCCTTGCGCAGCTCGAGCAGGTGGACGAGGTCGTGCTCGGGGACCTCGTGCTCGATCAGCGCCATCAGGCCGCGCGTCGCGGAGACGGTCGGCGAGATCCCGAGCAGGTCGAAGTGCGCCTGGTTGCGCGGGTCGTTCACGCGCGCGATCACCTTCTGGACGCCGTACTTCTCCTTCGAGAGCTGGCAGATGATCAGGTTGTCCTCGTCGTCGCCGGTGAGCGCCGCGACGATGTCCGGCGGCCGCGCGATCCCGGCGCGCTCGAGCACGTAGATCTCGGTCGCGTCGCCGAGCAGTGCCTGGTGCTCGAACTCCTGCTCGAGCCGCTCGAAGCGGTCGCGGCGATGCTCGACGAGCGTCACCTCGTGCTTCCCGTCCGCGAGGAGGACGCGAGCGAGGTTCGCGCCGACCTTGCCGCCGCCGGCGATCAGGATGTACATCAGGTGGTGGCCGTCTCCGTGGGACGCACTTCGCACGCGCGAACGGAGTCGAGCAGGACGTCGATCGCGACCGAGGTCGGGCAGACGGTGCGCAGGCCGCGCTGGCGGTAGAACTCGGCCCGCGCCGGGTCGAGCACGCGCACGACCACGCACTGGTTGTCGAAGCGCTGCTGGGCGACCTGGCCGATGACGATGTTGGTGTTGTCGCCGTCGGTCGCGACGACGACGGCGTCGGCCTCCTCGATCCCGGCGCGACGCAGGACGTCGATGTCCATGCCGTGCCCGAGCACGAAGCCGCCGGCCCAGTCGTCGCCGAGCCGGCCGAGAGCCTCTTCCTTCTCGTCCACGGTCGTGACGTCCCAGCCCTCGCGGTCGAGCTGCAGAGCGACGTTCGAGCCCACCCGGCCGCAGCCGATCACCAGCGCTTTCACAGTCCCACTCTAGCTTGGCTCTGCCCCGTCGAAGCCGTCGTCCTCCATGACACCTTCGGGGAACGCGACCACCAGCACCTCGCACGGCGCCTTGCGCAGGACGTACTCGACCGTCGGGGAGAAGAAGCGCGACTGGCGGCGCCAGCGAGGCGCGGAGCCGACGACGATCAGGTCGGTGGCTCGGCGACGTGCCTGTGCCACGATCGCGTCTCCGATCGAGCGCGCGCGAACGGTCTCGCCCTCGACCTCGACGCCGTGGTCGGCCCCGAGCAGGCGAGCCTCGGCGAGCGAGGCGGCAGCGCGCTCCTCCTGGTCGTCGAGCTCGGCCTCGAGCGGCTGGTCGAGCGGGACGCGGATCACGTACAGCGCCTCGACGACCGCGCCGCGGTCCTGCGCGAGCTTCACCGCCGTCGCGACCATCTCCTCGCCGATCGCGCCGAGCTTCATCGGCACGAGGATGCTCGAGAACTGCGTCTCCGGCAGCTCCTCCGGCGGCGCCTGGATG
>DASSQG010000062.1:0-4080 GCA_035702625.1 Gaiellaceae bacterium
CGGGTCCCAGACCGTCGCGCGTGTGTGGTCCTGGACGGGGTACGTCTCGGTCGCGTTGTCGCCGATCGAGTCGTACGCGAGCACCTTGCCGTTCGGCAGCAGCGCGACGTGGACGCCGACGACCGGCCAGTTGACGACCGGGCCCCACTGACCGACATCCTGTGGGCCGCCCGCCACCGGGAGGCCCGCCGCCCGCCGCACGGCTCGTGCGCTCACGGCCAGCGTGTGCGCGTCGAGCGACCGCTCCTGAGCCGCGGTAAGGGCGACCGCGTCCTCGGCCGCGTGGCCGGCGGCGGTGCCGACGCCGTCGTGCGCACCCGCACCCGGAGCACCGAGCGCGGCCGCCACGGCGGCGGAGACGAACATGACGCCAAGTCGGGACAAGCTGCCTGCCTCCCGTTCCGCAGATTCGCGCGAAGCGTAAGGCGTCAAATGCAGGCGTTCTACTGGCTCAAGGTCGAGGATCGCCGGTCGGTGGCCAGGGTCGGGCCAGCTCGGCGACCAGGCGGTCGATCTCGTCGCGCACAGCGCGCACCTCGTCGAACGGGCGAACAGCCGGATCCGACAGGTTCCAGTCGACGCAACGTTGCCACCTCCGCGAGCACGTCGACCACCTCGGGGTGCGACTCACTGGCCGGCGCGAGCCGGCCGACCGCGCCTCGCCGCCGCGGCGTTCGGGCACGACGGGGACTGCGACTGCTCCTGCGGCGACGGCTGCGACTGCGGTTGTTGCTAGGAGGGATCGGCGAGATAGCGCTCGTCGCCGGGGCACGCCGCTCGTTTCGAGGCAAGGACGCAGGGAGTGCTCGTAGCCGGAGGCTACGGGGACGCGGCATCGGGGCGAGCGGTGCGTTCCGGCGGCACAGCGGTATTTCGCCGAGCCCTCCTAAACGTTGAAGCGGACGGTGAGCACGTCGCCGTCCTGCACCTCGTAGGTCTTGCCCTCGAGGCGCTGCCGGCCGCGGCGTGCCACCTCCGCGTAGCTGCCGGCGTCGACCAGATCGTCCCAGCGCACGACCTCCGCGCGGATGAAGCCGCGCGCGATGTCCGTGTGGATCGTGCCCGCTGCGTCGAGCGCGGTCTGGCCTTGCCGCAGCGTCCAGCCGCGCGTCTCCTTCTCGCCGGCGGTGAAGAACGTGATCAGCCCGAGCGCCTCGAACATCCGCCGGACGACCTCGTCGAGGGCGGACGGCCCGTCACGAAACGCCGCGGCCTCCTCCTCCGGGAGCTCGGCGAGCTCCGCCTCGAGCTTTAGGTCGATGCCGCCGGGCCCGTTCACGACCGGCACGACCGGCTTGGTGGTCAGCGGCTCGAGCACGGGCGGCAGCTCGCCTTCCCACTGGCGCAAGGACTGGCCGCCGTCGAGCCATGTCAGCACGCGTTCGAGCTCGGCGACCTCCGCGCGGAGCTTCGGGTCGCCCGACTTCGCCTGCTTCGTCACGCGCTCGAGGCGCCGCTCGACGTGGTCGCGGTCGGCGACGAGCAGCTCGAGCTCCAGCCGCTCGAGATCGCCGTCGGGGTCGGCCCCGGTTGAGAAGCCGTCAGTGACCGCGAGCAGGGCGTCGACCTGCCGCAGGTTGCCGAGCAGCTGCGGCCCGGTGCCGGGGACGTCCACGACGCGCGCGGCCGCCGGCGTCACCTTCGCCGCGGCGACGACCTCCGCGAGCTGGTCGAGCCGCTCGTCGGCGATCGGCGCCATGCCGACGTGCTCCTTGCCGAAGTCTGGCCCCACGCCCGCGCGGGTGAGCACGTTGAAGAGCGTGGTCTTCCCGGCCGCCGAGAGGCCGACGATTCCCGCTTCGAGCATCTGCCTAGTCTTGCGTGAGCTGCTTCTGCAGGGAGGCGAGAGCGCGATGCTGGAGGGACTTCACCGCGCCTTCCGACTTGTCGAGGATCGTCCCCGCGTCGCCGTTCGAGAAGTTGAACAGGAACTTGAGCATCAGCACCTGCTGCTGCTCGACCGACAGATCCTCGATCAGGTCGAGCATGCTCTTCCGGCCGATCGCTTGCAGGGCCGCGTCCTCGGCGGAGGGCTCGGGCGCATCGTGCGGCTCCGGCACCTCCTCCTCCGGCTGCCAGCGGCGCGAGGCGCGGAAGTGGTCCATTGCGAGGTTGTGCGCGATCCGGAAGAGCCACGCGGAGAACGGCGCCGACTGCCAGCGGAAGCGCCCGATCGCCTCGAGCATCTTCAGGAACGTCTGCGTGGTCAGGTCCTCGGCGTCGTGCCGGTTGCCGACGCTCATGTGCAGGTAGCTGTAGATCCGGTCGAAATGCAGCAGGTAGAGCGCCTCGAGCGCCTCGCGGTCGCCCTGCTGGGCGAGCTCGACCAGCTTCCGCAGGTCTTCCGTGTTCGTCCGCGCGACAGCGCTCACCGGAAAGGCTTGCCCCCCTGCGGCAGTCGGCTAACGCGCCTCAGCCGGAGGTGAAGCCGACGCGGCCCTCGCGCATGAACCGCTTCACGTAGACGACCCGGCGCAAGGAGACGGTGTAGCGGCCGTCCTCCGCGGCGAGCGCGAAGGCTCCGTCGCGGTCGTCGCCGATCGCCTGCTCGAGCTTGTCGGCTGTTTCCTCGTCGACGAAGGCGCCCATGATCTGGCCGCCGTCGAAGGCGATCTCGACGCGAATGCGCTCGTCAGCCACCGCTGACGATCTCCGCGAGGACGCCGTGGACGGAGTCGGGTTGGACGAACGCCACCTGCATGCCGAACAGGCCGAGGCGCGGGCGCTCGTCGATCAGCTCCGCGCCCTTCGCCTGGAGCTCGTCGATCGCGGCGCCGACGTCGTCGACCTCGAAGGCGACGTGGTGCATACCCGGCCCGCGCTTCGCGAGGAACTTGCCGACCGGCGTGTCGTCGCCGAGCGCGGCGAGGAGCTCCACGCGGCTCGCGCCCACGCGCAGCGACGCAGCCTCGACGCCCTGGTCGCTCACGGTCTCACGGTGCTCGACGCGCGCGCCGAACAGGCGCTCGTAGGTGGCGACGGCACCGTCGAGATCGTCGACGGCGACACCAAGGTGATGAATCCCGTGCGGCTCCACGCCGCCGCGATGCTACCCGGTCACTCGGCGGCTACGACGCGCACCGTGCCGACGGTCTCCGACGCCCGGGATTCGACTTCCACGTCGCCGATCAGATCCTCTAGCTCGTGCCGGTCGAGCGTCTCCTTGTCCAGGAGCGCTTTTGCGATTCGGTCGAGGACGGGGCGGTGCTTCTGCAACAGCCGGATCGCCTCGGCGTACGCCTCGTCGGTCAGCCGCGCCTGCTCCTGGTCACGTAGCCGCTTCGTCTCTTCCGAGAGCGCGTAGTTGTCGGCCCGCATCGTCCGCGAGGCCGTCGCGTTGGACATGCCGTACTCGAACACCATCGCGCGCGCCACCTCGGTCGCCTTCTCGAGGTCGTTCGCAGCGCCATTCGTCACGCGGCCGAAGACGATCTGCTCCGCTGCGCGGCCGCCGAGGAACACCTTCAGCAGGTCCTTGAACTCCTCCGCCGTGTGCAGGTAGCGCTCCTCGCTCGGGAGGTTGAGCGTGTACCCGAGCGCCTGGCCCCGCGAGACGATCGTCACCTTGTGGACGGGCAAGAGGTCGCCCGTCAGGTGCGACATGACGGCGTGGCCGGCCTCGTGGTACGCGATGATCCGCCGCTCCTTTTCAGTCATCACCTTCCGCTGCTGCAGGCCGGCGACCACGCGTTCCATGGCGTCTTCGAAGTCGGCCTGGCGGATCGAGTTGCGCTCCGCCCGGCCGGCGAAGATCGCCGCCTCGTTCGTGATGTTCTCGAGCTCGGCGCCGGTCAGGCCAGAGGTCTGGCGCGCGATCGACTTGAGGTCGACGTCCGGAGACAGCGGCTTGCCGCGCGTGTGCACCTTGAGAATCTCTTCGCGGCCGGCGAGGTCGGGTGCCGCCACCAGCACCTGCCGGTCGAACCGGCCCGGCCGCAGCAGCGCTGCGTCGAGATCCTGGAGACGGTTCGAGGCGCCCATCACGATCACCTGGTCACGCGCCTCGAAGCCGTCGAGCTCGACGAGCAGCTGGTTGAGCGTCTGGTCCTGCTCCCGCGAGAAGCCGTGTCCGGTGCGCTG
>DASSQG010000063.1:0-10760 GCA_035702625.1 Gaiellaceae bacterium
CGGCGGACGCCACCACGGGTTGCGCTGCTTGTCGACGACGTGCCAGTCGCCGGTCGGCGTCGGGTAGATCGCCTGGCCGGTCGCGACCTGGAACGTGCGCCAGGGCTGCGTGCCGTTGTAGAGGTGGAGCACGTTCGAGCCTCGGTAGATGACGACGATCGAGCCGAAGTTGCTGGCGCTCACCGTCGGAGCAACCGTGCGCGCGGCGGGGTTCAGAACGCCCGGACGCCGCGCCACGGCGAGGGCGGCCAGGATCCGCCGGGCCGTCTGCTGCCGGTCGAGCGCGATCCCCGGCTTGCCCTGCTCGATCGCGGGCTGGAGCCCGTCGAGCGACACGGTGGCGTTCGTCGCCGGGACGGACAGCTGACCGTCGAGCTGCCGGACGTAGTTCTGGATCCGCGCCTGGTCGACGTCGACGCGTAGCGAAAGGTGGTCGGCGGGGCTCGCCGCCAGCACCTGCTGCACGGCGTCGTCGGCGTCGACGCGCGCGCCGAGCGCGGACGGCCGCACGCTCCAGTGCTTGCCGTTGAAGACGAAGCGGATCGGACGGTCGTACCACCACGAGACGGCGTTCCGGGCCTGCTCGGAGCTGAGCCCGCCGAGCGAGAGGCCGCCGATCGCGACCCCGGGCCGGACCGTCGCCGTGCGCTTCGCACTCGGCGCGGCGGCTCCGGAGGCGACGGCCGCCAGTGCCACGAAGAGCACAAACCGCTTCATGTGCAGGAGTTTACGAGCTCACTCGACCGCACGGTAGGCTCGGCCGCGTGACCAAGCAGCTCTGGGCGCCGTGGCGGCTCGAGTACATCAAGCAGGCCGACGAGCAGCCCGGCTGTGTGTTCTGCGACGCGGCCGCCGGAGACGACGAGGACCGGCTCGTGGTGCATCGCGGCGAGCGGGCGTTCGTGTTGCTGAACAAGTTCCCGTACTCGTCGGGCCACCTGATGGTCGCGCCCTTCCGCCACGTCGGCGACTTCGCCGAGCTCGAGGACGACGAGGCGCTCGAGCTCCACCGGCTCGCAATGCAGGCGCTCGCCGCGCTGCGCGAGGTCTACGGCGCGGAGGGCTTCAACCTCGGCTGGAACCTCGGCCGGATCGCGGGCGCCGGCGTCGTCGACCACATCCACCTCCACGTCGTACCCCGCTGGGCGGGCGACACGAACTTCATGCCCGTTCTCGCAGACGTGAAGGTGCTTCCGGAGCACCTGCTCGATAGCCAGCGTCGTCTGGCCGAGGCGTGGCCGGCTACGGCACCCTGAATGTGCCCTGGCCGAGCAGCTGCCCGTAGCGGCTCTTCCGCTCGGGACCGAACCCGGGCCACACGTACCAGACGTAGGTCCCGGGCCGCAGGGCGTGCCGGCGCCCGAGGTAGGTCCACCGGCGGGTGAGGCTCTGGTGCGGCTTCTTCGGCCACGCGCTCAGGACCTTCGAGCCGCGGCGGAAGAGCTGGACGTTGTAGAACGAGGCGCCCCGCACCGGCGCCCAGCGGAAGGTCGGCGGCCGCCGCAGCGCACTGCCGTTCCTCGGCGCCTGCAGAAGCGCGCTCGGCGGGACGATGGCGTCCGAGCCGCGCGACGCGTTCTTCGCGTGGTCGTAGCTGACGACGAGGTAGCGGTGGTACCCGCCGTTCTTGAAGCGGTGGTCGTGGTACGACGGTGCCGTCCCGGAGTAGACGAGCTTGCGGGGGGCGGTCTTCGCGTTCGTCGAGACGTAGACGGCGACATGGTCGAAGTCGGCGTCCGGCGGCTTCGTCCAGCGGAGCTGCAGCCGGCCGTACGCCACCCTGCGCCGCAGGCGGCCGACGTTCGCGGGCGGCGTCCGGTCGATCGAAGCCGGCCCGACCCCGACGACGGTCCAGGTGGCGGTCGCGGGCGTTGCGTCGGTGTTGCCGGCCGCGTCGACCGCCTGCACGCGGAACGTGTGCGCGCCGTTGCCGAGACCCGTGTAGGTGGTCGGCGAGGTGCACGGCGTGAAGCCCGCGGCGTCGAGGCTGCAGAAGAAGGCCGATCCGGCTTCCGTGCTTGTGAACCCGAAGGTCGCCGTCGCGCTGCCGCTCGAGGCCGGCGGCCCGGACGCGATCGCCGTCTCCGGCGCGACCGTGTCGATCGTCCACGTGTACTCCGTCGCGGCGCTCGCACTCCCGCCGGTCGAGACCGTGCGCACCGAGAACGTGTGCGAGCCGTCGCCCAACCCCGTGTAGAGCTTCGGGCTCGTGCAGGCGGCAAACGCCGCGCCGTCGAGCCGGCACTCGTAGCGCCCCGGGGCTTGAGTCGCCGAGAAGCTGAAGCTCGCCGAGGTCTGGTTCGTGATCAGCGGCGGCTTGTCAGTCACCGTGACGAGCGGGTGCGCCGTGTCGACCGTCCAGCTGAAGACCTTCGACGTGCTGGAATTGCCGGCGGCGTCCGTCGCCTGCACCTGGAAGGTGTGCTGTCCGTCCGGGAGGCCCGAGTAGCCCCGCGGAGACGAGCACCCCACGAAAGAGCCCCCGTCGAGACTGCACGCGAACGTCACGGGCTCGGAATCGGTGAATGTGAAGCTCGCACTCTGGGAGGCGCTCGGATCTGTCGGGCCCGTCTCGACAACCGGCGCCGGCGGCGGCTTCGTGTCGACCGTCCAGCTGTAGAGGCTCGAGAGACTCGGGTTGCCGGCCGCGTCTCTGGCCTGGACCTGGAAGGTGTGCTGGTCCTCGGCAAGGCCTGAGTAGCCCTGCGGGGAAGCGCACGGCTCGAACGAGCCCCCATCCAGGCTGCACGTCAACAACGCCGGGTCGGGGTCAGAAAACGTGAAGCTCGCGCTGCTCGACGCGACGAGCGCCGGGGGTCCCGACGTGATGCTCGGCGCTGCCGGTGGCGTCGAGTCCTCGACATACGTAAAGCCGCTCGAGCATCCTGACGTGCCCGTTACGTCGGTCGCCGTCGCGTAGAACGTCGTCGTCGTGCCGTCGCCCACGGTGACGGCGACCTGGAACGCACCGAGGGCGTCGGCGGCCGTGGTCGCGACCGGCGGGGCGGTGCACGCGCTGTCGGTGAACACGTCGACGGTCGCCAGCGGCGGCGCGGTGCCGCTGAGCACGGGCGAGTTGTTGTTCGCAGGCGACGCCGGCGTGCTGCCCGTGATCGTCGGCGTCGTCAGATCGGCAGCACCGTCGGCGACGGGAAAGCAGAGAACGAGCAGGGCAACCGCCGAGACGAGAAGTCCGCGGCGCCTCATAAGCCGATCACCGCGATCAACAGCCCGAGGGCGATGCCGACGACGCAGACGGCCGCGCCGAGGATCAGCGACTCACGACGGGCGTCCACCACCGCTCCGACCCGCGGTCCCAGCGGAGTGGCGCGGACGACCGCGAGCGTGAGCAGCAGCAGCGCCAACCCGACCCCCACTGCGACGAGGAGCGGGAACAGGCTGCGCGACGACGTCTGGGCCGTCGCGACGCCGCTCGCGTGAACCGCGCTGTCGGCCGCCGCCGTGGGCGTCCGCGGCGTCGAGTTCGTGGACAGCGGCGCGAGCTGGAGCCGGTGCTTCTTCTTCGCGACGGTCTTGTGCTTGACCGGGTGTGCCTTCGGCGTCGCCTGGTGCCGCGGACGCGGCGGGACGTAGGCCGGCGGCGGCGGAGGCGGTGGCGGCACATACGCGGGCGGCGGAGGCGGCGGTGGGACATACGCCGGCGGCGGAGGTGGCGGCGGCGGAGGCACCGGGGCCGGCGGCGGGGGCGGCACCGGCGGCGGATCAGGGTTGGGAACGGTCGTCGCGGTCAGCGCGGCGCCGCTCGGGCCGACGGCGACGAACGCCGCCCCGAACCCGACCATGGCGACGACCACCAGCAACGCCGCCCGCATACGCCGACCTGCGAACACGCGGCGACTCTCCCCCCGAAATCGCGAATGCAACCTGCTCGACCCCCCGAACCTCGAACTGCCGCGAGGCTAGCACGCATCTTGGGGTGTGGCCGACGCCCCGCGGGACGCTACGAAGCCGCGGCCGCGACGGCCTCGATCGTGCGGTCGATCTCCTCGTCGCCGTGCGCCGTCGAGAGGAACATCGCCTCGTTCTGGCTCGGTGCGAGGTAGATCCCGCGTTTGAGCAACCCGCGGAAGAGCGTCGGATAGTCGTCGACGAACAGCGTCGCCATCGCGCCGACTCGCTCGAAGCGGCCGTACCGGCCGAGCGCGTCGAGGCGGCGCCCCTTCGCCTCGAGCTGCTCGTACACCTCCGGCGTCAGACGGCTCAGCACGGACAGCCCCGCGGCCGTCGCGAGCGGGTTCCCCGAAAGCGTACCCGCCTGGTAGACGTCGCCGGCCGGCGCGAGCCGCTCCATCAGCTCGGCACGCCCGCCGAACGCCGCGAGCGGGAGCCCGCCGCCGACGATCTTGCCGAGCACGGTCAGGTCGGGCACCACGCCGTACCGCTCCTGCGCGCCGCCGCGGGCGACGCGGAAGCCGGTGATCACCTCGTCGAACACGAGCAACGCGCCGGCGTCGTCGCACAGCAGGCGCAGACCTTCGAGAAAGCCCTCGGGCGGCGGGACCACGCCCATGTTCCCGGCAACCGGCTCGACGAAGACGCAAGCCGCCCCGTCGATCGCACCCTCGACCGCGTCGAGGTCGCCGTGGTCGATGACGCGCCCCTCCCCACGCGCGTCGATCCCTAGTGTCCGCACGCCCGAGCCCGCCTCGGAGAGGAACGGATCGGCGTGGCCGTGGTAGTTGCCGCGGAACCTGACGAACGGCTCGCGGCCGGTCGCGGCACGCGCCAGCCGCAGCGTGGTCATCGCCGCCTCCGTCCCGGACGAGACCAGCCGCACCATCTCGACGGACGGGACCGCGTCGACGATCTGCTCGGCGAGCAGCACCTCCCGCTCGGTCGCGGCGCCGAACGACGTGCCGTCCCGCGCCGCCTTCACGACCGCGTCGACCGTCTCGGGATCGGCGTGCCCGAAGATCAGCGGCCCCCAGGACATGACCCAGTCCAGGTAGCGGCGGCCCTCGACGTCCTCCAGGTACGGCCCCTCGCCGCGCGCCGCGAAGAGCGGCTCGTCCAGGCCGACGGCCTTCATCGCCCGGACCGGCGAGTTGACACCGCCGGGGATCACCTTCAGCGCGCGCTCGTAGAGCGTCACTCGTCGCGCAGGGCGAAGAGGTCGCGCAACGGCTCGGAGCCGGTCTCCTTCGCGCGCACCGTCGGCGCGTGCAGGAGCTTGTTCACGATCTGCGCCGTCAGCGTCTCGACCGTCTCGCGCTCGCGCGGCGAGAGCTCGGCCAGCCGCGCGCCCGCGCGCGCGAGCTCCTCGGAGCGGATCTCCTCGGCGCGTGCCCGCAGGTCGCGGATCGCGTCAGCCGCATCGCGCGACCGGCGCCACTCGGCGAAGCGCGCGGCCTCCTCGGCGACGATCGCCTCGGCCTCGCGGATCTCCTCCTCGCGCCCGACGAGCCCCTCGCCGAGCGCGTCGATGTCGAACAGCGTGCAGCCGTCGAGCTCGCCGATCGCGGGGTCGAGGTCGCGCGGCACCGCGACGTCCACGAGCACGAGCGGCTTCTCGCGCGGCCGCACGGCCTCGGCGTGGAGGATCGGGTACGGGCAGCGCGTCGCGGAGATCACGAGGTCGGCCTCGGGCAGCTCGACCGCGACCGCGTCGAACGCCGCCGCCCGGCCGCCGACGCGCTCGGCGAGATCCTGAGCGCTCTCGAGCGTGCGGCTCGCGACGACGACCTCCGCCCCGCGCGCCCGCAGCTCGCGCGCCGCCAGCTCGCTCATCTTCCCGGCGCCGAAGAGCAGCGCACGCCGCCCCTCGACACCGGCGAGCTCGCGCGCCCCGAGCTCGACCGCCGACGCGGCCACCGACTCCGGCAGCTCGTGCAGCTTCGCCTCGGTGCGGACGCGTTTGCCCGCGCGCAGCGCGTCCTCGAACAGCCGGTTGAGCAGCGTCCCGGTGGCGCCGCGGATGCGTGCCCCTTCGTACGCCTCGCGCACCTGGCCGAGGATCTGCGACTCGCCAGGCACGAGCGAGTCGAGGCCGGCCGCGACCCGGAACAGGTGCGCCACCACCTCGCCCTCGTCCCAGCGCGCGAGCAGCGAGCCGAGGTCGAGCCCCGAGCGCCGCTCGAGCTCCTCGCGCACACGCTCCGGGTCGCCGCCGGCGAGGTAGACCTCGGTGCGGTTGCAGGTCGAGAGGACGACCGCCTCGCCGAGCTCCTGCGCCAGCTCGGGCGCGTGGCCGCCCGCGAGATAGAGCCGTTCCCGCACCTCGAGCGGCGCATGGTGATGCGACACGCCGACGGCGAGCAGGCGGGTGGAGTCCGGGGAGGATGCGGTCACGGGACCGCAGGCGATGCTACCTGGGGAGATACTGCGCAGCCGGAGGGAAGATGAGCTGGCCGCCACCGATCGACGGGGTTGCAACGGGCACGACCGCCCTTGTCGGCCACGCGCCGCAGGGCCCGGCCGAGCAGCCGACCCTCGTCACGAGCTCGGCCGAGTACGAGCGGACGTTCGGCGGCCCCCAGGCCGGCCACGACCTCCTGCTCGGCGTGAAGCTGTTCTTCGACAACGGCGGGCACCGAGCGTGGGTCGTCCGGCTGGCCGGCCCGACGCAGGCGGCCGTCGGCCACGCGCTGGCCTCGCTCGACCCGATCGATGAGTTCCGCCTGCTGTGTCTGCCGGGCCTCTACGGTGGACCGGCGCACCGCGCTGCGGCCGCCTACGCTCGCACCCGCCGGGCGTTGTACGTCGCCGAGCCGTCCGGCACGAAGGCGGCGACGCTCGCGGCTGTCGGCTCCATCCGCGCCGCGGACGGCGGGCACGCCGCCGTCTGGTTCCCGCGCATCGTGGTTCCCGACCCGCTGCAGCCGGGCGCGACGACGCGCTTCGGCTCCTCGGCGGCCGTCGCAGGCCTGCTCGCACGCACGGACATCCAGAGAGGTGTCTGGGCGTTCCCCGAGGGCCCGCTCCAGGCCATGACGGGCCTGGCGACGGCAATCGACCCGCACGGAGCTGCACTGCTCCGGCGCGACGGCGTCAACGCGCTCCGCTGGTTGCCCGGCCGAGGCTTTCGTTCGTGGGGCGCGAGGACGGTCGGCGGCGGACGCGACTCCGGCGAGGAGTGGAAGTACGTCCCGGTCCGCCGGCTGGCGCTGTACCTCGAGGAGAGCATCGACCGGGCGCTCGGGTGGGCGGCCCTCGAGCCGAACGACGAGCCGACCTGGACGCTGATTCGAGCGGCCGTCGCGGCCTTCCTCGCGCAGACGGCTCGCGTGCCGGCGTTCGCCGGCGCCAACGCCGAGGAGTCGTACTTCGTCCGGTGCGGGCTCGAGACGACGACCCAGCGCGACATCGAGAACGGCGTCGTGATAATCGAGGTCGGCTTCGCGCCGCTGCGACCCGCCGAGTTCGTCGTCTTCCGCATCCGGCACAGGTGGGATTGACGCCTGTTTCCCGGCGGGAGCGCAGGGCATACGGCGTGCCATGACCGACCCAGGACTCGATCTGGGGCGGAGGACATCCAGACGGCGCTGGACGACCTCGCCGACATTCACGACTACCTGGTCGAAGAGCGCCCGGCGCCGTAGGCGAGCGCGCGGATCGCCGGCACCTCCGCAAGCCGGGAAGTCGGCAGGAGGTCCATCCCGTCCGGCGTGTCGAGGTAGCCGGGACCTGTGCCCTTCACATCGGTGCGGCCGTACTGCCACACGATCCGCCGCGTACGGAGGCTGACCAGCACCACGCGGTCGCGGTAGTCGTCGTTGATCGCGATCAGCCCGTTCCCCAGCGGGAGGGCGAGCGACGGATGGTCGAGCATGCCCGGCCCCGACGACGGCCCGTATCGCCAGAGGACGCGGCCGCGGGTGTTCACGATCAGCGCCCGCCCCGGCCGGCTGTAGTCGGCGAGGAGGATCCGCCCGCGGCCGACCGGTTGCGGGTCGGACGGGTACGACACCGGAGCGCGGAACGACCAGAGCAGCCGCCCGGCCGCGGTGATGCCGTCGATCCACGAGCCCTGGATCTCGCTGACGAGGAAGCCGCCACCCGGCATCGGCGTCGCCCCGTTGACGGCGCCGAAGCTCCGCGGCGGGTCGTGCACGCAGCCGCCGGTGCGCCCGTACTGGTGCACGACCGTCCCCGCGCGCGAGATCAGGAGGACGCGGCAGTTGTAGGCGTCGGCGACGCTGCGGAGGCCGTTCGAGAGCAGGTACGCGTCGTCCGGCGTGTTCAGGTACCCCGGCGCGGAGCCGCGGACGTTCGCGTGGCCGTAGCGCCAGAGCATGCGCCCGCCCGGGAACGCGATTACCTGCAGCGTGTGCTGATCCTCCTGGTTGCTGATGATCGTGTGGAAGTCCGGGCCGAAGAACGCGTCGTCGTCGAAGCGGAACGGGAAGCGCGGGCGGAGGTTGCGCCTCGGGTAGCGCCAGAGGATCCGCTTCTTCCCGTCGACGAGCAGGACGCGGTCGTTGCCACGGTCGGCGATCAGCAGGTAGCCGGGGATCGGGCCGGGCGGAACCGGCAGCGGTCGCGCCTTGCGCACGCGGGCCGGTGGCGAGGCGGCGGTCGTCGCGTGCTCGTCGTGCCCGAGCTCGTCGATCGCGGCGCCGACCCCGCCGGCGGTCGCGAGTGCCACGACCGCGGCGAGCCACGCCACACGCCGCCTGCGCCGGCGCCGCGTGTTGGCCGCGCGCCGCCGCCGGCGCTCCGCCGCGTCAGCCATCCGACCGCTCCGGGACGTCGATGAAAGACGCTCCGGCACGCGGCACGTGCGTCCGGACGTCGAACAGGAAATGGTGCGAACGGTCGCCGGGCCGGTTGTACTCGGCCACGTCGAACGTCCCGTCGTCGTGGAGCCGGGTCACGTAGGCGACGTGCCCGAACGGGCGGGCGAGCTTCGGCCAGGCCGCGACCGCGCCGACCCGCGGGGTCGAGGCGACGCGCAGGCCCTTGCGCCGGGCGACGTTCGGCCAGTTCCAGGCGTCCATCGAGCCGGCGATGAACCAGGCGGTTCGCTGGTGGTTGGCGTGGAGTGCCCAGGCGACATACGAGGTGCAGTTACAGGCGTACATGCCCCACCGGTCGACAACGTCCTCCTCGCCCGCCTCGGGGCAGCGGCTCGCGTACGGGTAGCCGTGGACGACGACTCCGCCCGGCCTCGCCTCCCGCGACGGCGCGGAGGCGCCGGCACCCGCGCAGACGCCGACGGACACGACGAGCGCGAGCGTGAAGAGCAGCCGGCCGGCTGGCATGGACGACGTACGGAAGGAGGGCACCGGCGGCGACAGGGTACCGCCGCTACGGCGTCGTTCCCGCCAGAACCTGCGCGAGCACCGGGGCGTCGATGTTCCCGCCCGACACGACGCAGACGACCTTCCCGCCTCGGTCGTCCTCGAGCGCGGCCGCGAGCGCCAGCGCGCCGGCGCCTTCGGCCACCACCCGCGCGCGGGACGCAAGCAGTCGGAGCGCCGCGGCGGTCGCGTCGAGCGAGACCGCGCGGGCGCCGTCCAGCAGGCCGTTCGCCCGCGACCACATCGCCGGGAGCACCTGCGGAGCGCCCGACCCATCGACGAACGACGCGCGGTACTCGACGGGGCGCGGCCCGCCGTTCGCGAAGGCGGCGGTGAGCGCGGCTCCCGTCTCGGGCTCGACCGCGGACACCTCCGCCTCGGGCCGCAGGGCCTTGACCGCGCTGGCGATTCCGACGCTGAGCCCGCCGCCGCCGAACGGCACCAGTACGCGATCGACGTCGGGGAGGTCGTCGACGATCTCGAGGCCGATCGTCCCGTTGCCGGCCATCACGCGCTCGTCCTGTACCGGGTGGACGAACACGCCCGGAACCTCCGGGTACGCGGACTCGGCGATCGCCTGCCACCAGCGCTCGTACGGCACCTTGACGATCTCCCCGCCGAGACGGTCGATCGCGCTGAGCTTCGCTTCGGGCGCGTGGTCGGGTACGACGACGACGCACGGCACGCCGAGTTCCCGTGCGGCCCACGCCACGCCCTGCCCCATGTTCCCGGCGCTCGCGGTGACGACCCCGGCCTGCAGCTCCGCCGGGTCGACCTGCAGGACCGCGTTCAGCGCACCGCGGAGCTTGAAGGACCCGATCGGCTGCAGGTTCTCGAGCTTCAGGAAGATCTCGCTCGCTCCCCCGGTTTCGAGGCGGACGAGCGGCGTGTGGAGGACGCGGCCCGAGATTCGCTCGCGCGCTGCACGGATGTCGGCGAGCGGGATCACCACGGAACGGCCGCCCCGCGACCGGTCTCCCGCGCGCGGGCGTACACGAGCTCGGCGGCCGCGAGGTCCTCGGCGGCGAGGCCGAGCGACTTGAAGACGGTCAGCTCGTCGGCCGAGCGGCGCCCCTCGCGCTCGCCGACCAGGATCTCGCCGAGCTCGGCCCGGATGTGGTCGGGGCCGATGCCCGCCTCGCCCACGGCGAAGAGGTAGTCGCCGCCCTCGTTCAGCATCGACTCGCGGGCGTCGGCGAAGAGCGACGCGGCGGCGACCGTGTCCGCATCGAGCTCGCGAGCCGTCGGAATCGACGAGCCGACCGCGTTCACGTGCGCACCGGGCGCGAGCCACGCGTGCTCGACGATCGGCTCCCTCGACGACGTCGCCGTCACGACCACGTCCGCGCCGCGAACGGCCTCCTCGGCGCTCGCGACGGCCTCGACCGGGAACGGCGCCGAGGCCCCCGCTGCGAACGCCGCGGCGCGATCGGCCGTCCTGCTCCACACGCGCGCCCGAGTGATCGTCCTCACCTTCGCCATCGCCTCCAGGTGCGAGCG
>DASSQG010000064.1:0-19862 GCA_035702625.1 Gaiellaceae bacterium
CCGTCAGAGGCCGCCGCTTCCTGCAGGCCCGCGGCCAAGAACGCGCCGCAGCACGCGAGCACCACAAGCACGAGTTTCCCCATCTCTACTCCTTTCGGGTTGTCCTCTCGGTCCCGAACGTTCGGCTGCCTCGCTACTGCCCTGCACCCAGGTGCTACCGAGCGGCTAGCTCCCTAGCGAGGCCGACAGCGGACAGCAACGCGGCGACGGCCACCTCGTACACTGCGCGGTCGTCGAAGAGGGCCGGGCGCGCTCCGGTCGCGCGCCGGTCCGACGGAGCGTCAGGAGGTCCCCAGAGGCGTCGATGCATAGCAAGCCCGAGCCTGGGGCACCGTTGAAGATGCCCCAAACTCGATTACCCAAGCCGATTCCGGCTTGGTAGGCGGAGGGGGAGGGATTTGAACCCTCGTCGGACCTAACGGCCCGAAACGGTTTTCGAGACCGCCGCATTCGACCGCTCTGCCACCCCTCCGGGGACGGCATAGGGTAGCGGGCGAAAGCCTGGGCTATCCTGTGACGGCTCGCGGAGAAGTGGCCGAGTGGCTGAAGGCGGCGCCCTGCTAAGGCGTTAGGTGGGGAGAATCCCTGCCTCGAGGGTTCGAATCCCTCCTTCTCCGCCTCGTTCCGCCCGCCGCGTCCATACGGCTTCCATACCGCGCGTCCCCCTTTAGGGGGTGAGTTGCGTCGCCGCATCTGACGACGGGATCAGTGGTCGAACTCCGTCGGCCCCACATCCCTGCGGCGAAAGGAACCCTCCATGGTCACCATCAAGCTTCCCCGCAAGCTCGTCTTCGTCCTCGCGGCGATCGTCGTGCTCGTCCTCTCGAGCATCGTCTTCGCAGCCTGGAGCACGAGCGGCAGCGGCAACGGCTACGCAAAGGCCGGCACCGCTTCCGCGCTGGTGATCGGCGACGCGAGCGCGTCGACGACCGCCGACCTGTACCCGGGCGCGACCGGCGCGGTCAAGCTCGCAGTCACGAACAACAACAGCTTCCCCGTCCGGATCACGGCCGTCTCGAAGCAGGCCGCCGGCTCGATCACGTCCGACAAGGGCGCGGCTTGCAACGCCGCCACCGGCGTGACGTTCACGAACCAGACGGGCCTGACGCTCGACGTCGGCGCCAACGCCTCGGCCACTTTCACGCTGCCGGGCTCGGTTTCGATGACGAACGCGTCCGACAACACGTGCCAGGGCGCGGTGTTCACGATCCCGGTCGACGTCACCGGCATCAGCAACGCCTCCTAGCCACCGGTTCGTAGCTGCGGGATGCAGCGCCTCGCGCTGACTCTGGTCGTCGCCGCCGTCGCCGTCGGGTTTCCCGGCGGCGCGGCGGCGGGCTGGAGCCTGCTCGGCTCCGGGGGCGGGAAGGCGAAGGCGAAGACCCTCAACGCCGGCAACGTCCCCACGCTCACGAACGGCACCGGCCACAACGTAAGCGTCTCCTGGGCGGCGAGCACGTACGCCAACGGCGGCAGCCCCCAGGGCTACTTGATCAAGCGGTACACCTCGGCCGGCGTCTTCGCCGCCAACGCGTGCGGCGGCACGGTGATCACGACCCTGAGCTGCACCGACTCGGCGTCGAAGGGGACGTGGAAGTACACCGTGACGCCCGCGACCGGGAACTGGCGCGGCGCCGAGAGCGCACTGAGCGCTGCGATCTCGGCATGAGGCGGCTAGTCCCCTTCGCCGTCGTCCTGCTGCTCCTCGCGACGCTTTCGGCCGCCGCGGCGATCGGCGCGTCCGGCAAGCGCCGGCACGTCTCCCAGCCGGAAGGCCTCGCGCTCAGCGGCCACGTCGTCGGCTTGCTGCCTGGCCAGCACGCGCGGATGACGATCCACGTGAAGAACCGCCTGCACCGCACGATCCACCTGCGCTCGCTGAAGACGACCGTCCGGGCGGCGGCACCGGGCTGCGGCGGCAGAAACCTCGTCGTCGCCGCCTACCACGGCCGCCTGCGGATCCGGGCGGGAGGCTGGTCGCGCGTCTTCGTTTCAGTTCGGATGCGGCTCGACAGTCCGAACGCGTGCCAGGGAAAGATCTTCCCGTTGACCTTCAAGGGTCAAGCGTCCGCCTAGCGGACGTGTTAGAGCTACACCTCGCTTGGCGAGGACGACGGGGATCGGTTCGGCTGCCGCGCTCGCCTTGGGCGTCCTGGCGCTGACGGCCTGCGGCAGCTCGGCGCCGCAGCGGCCTTCGGCCCGCGCGGCCGGTGAGCCGGCCGGGATCCACAAGATCAGGCACGTCATCGTCGTCATGCAGGAGAACCGCTCCTTCGACGAGTACTTCGGCACCTTCCCCGGCGCCGACGGGATCCCGCAGCGGAACGGCAGGTTCACGGTCTGCGTCCCCGACCGCGCAAAGAACCGCTGCGCGCGTCCATACCACGATCGGTCTCCCTACGACATCGGCGGACCCCACGAGCACAAGGACGCGCTGATGGACATCGACGGCGGGAAGATGGACGGCTTCATCGCGCGGGCGCGGCGCGGGCTGAAGGGCGGCTGCAAAGCGCACCCGAAGGCGCTTCAGTGCGTCCGCCGCCTGCCGCCCGACGTGATGGGCTACAAGGACGCGCGCGAGCTGCCGAACTACTGGGCGTACGCGAAGCATTTCGTCCTGCAGGACCACATGTTCCAGCCCGACGCTTCGTGGAGCCTGCCTGACCACCTGTTCATGGTCTCGGAGTGGTCTGCCCGGTGCACGCGCCGCGGCGACCCGATGAGCTGCCACAACGCGATCGAGAACCCGCTCGCACCGCCCCACTCGCCGCAGAACCCGACGAGCCGCGTGCCCGACTACGCGTGGACCGACCTCACCTACCTGCTGCACAAGAAGCACGTCCCGTGGCGCTACTACGTCTTCACGGGCGCGCAGCCGGACTGCGAGGAGGACGAGATGATCTGCGGCCGGATCCCGCAGAACGCGAAGACGCCCGGCATCTGGAACCCGCTGCCGTGGTTCTCGACGGTGAAGCAGAACAAGCAGCTGCGGAACATCGTCTCGACGAAGTACTTCTTCCGGGACGCGCGGCGCGGGACGCTGCCGGCCGTCTCGTGGGTGATCCCGGCGCAGAAGGTGAGCGACCACCCGCCGGCGCTGGTCTCGGACGGGCAGGCGTACGTGACGAGCGTCGTCAACGCCGTGATGCGGAGCAAGAATTGGAGCTCGAGCGCGATCTTCGTCGCGTGGGACGATTGGGGCGGCTTCTACGACCACGTCGCGCCGCCGAAGGTCGACGGGAACGGCTACGGGCTGCGCGTGCCCGCGTTCATGATCTCGCCGTACGCGAAACGGGGCTTCATCGACCACCAGACGTTGAGCTTCGACGCCTTCGCGAAGTTCATCGAGGACGACTTCCTCGGCGGCCAGCGGCTGGACCCGAAGACCGACGGCCGGCCCGACCGGCGGCCCTCGGTGCGCGAAAACGCCGCCGTGCTCGGCGACCTGTCGAAGGAGTTCGACTTCACGCAGAAGCCGCGGAAGCCGCTGCTGCTGCCGCTCCACCCGCCCTATCGCTAGAAGACGGCCTTGCCCGCGGCGTCGAGTTGCCGTCGCGCCGCGAGGACGTCCGCCTTCGCGCCGAGGAAGTCCTTCTGGAAGTCGGTCAGCTCGTGCGGGATCGCGAGCCCCTCGCCGGGCTGCGGCACGCCGTCGAGGACCATCTCCTCGTGCCAGCGGGCCGCGTCGTCGAGCAGCGGCTGGTACGCCGAGCGCTTGATCACCCTCGGCTTCGACTCTGTCAGGAGCTCGCCGAGGTGCTTCGCCGCCGCGACCCGCTTGCCCATGCTCGGGATCCGCCCGTTCGCCTTCGCCGCGAAGCGCTTGAGGATCGTCTTGATGATCGACGTGTGGTCGAAGACGGTCTTGCCCACCGAGCCGGCGGCGACGTACGGCGAGATGACGAGTGCCGGCACCCGCGGCCCGTACCGGCGCATCGACGGCAGGTCGTCCGCCGCAGCGGGCGGCTGGACGTGGTCGAAGAAGCCGCCGTGCTCGTCGTAGGTGATCACGAGCAGCGTCCGCTTCCAGGCCGGGCCCTGCAGGACCGCGTCGACGAGCTGCAGCACGAGCTTCTGGCCGGCTCGCAAGTCGGACGGCGGGTGGTCGTCGTTCGAGCCCGCAGGCCCGAAGGTGAGGTCGTAGAAGTTCGGGTCGATCCACGAGACGGCCGGCAAATCGCCCTTGGCGGCGCGCTCGAGGAAGCTGCGGTGCCCGAAGACGTCGCGCCGGTCGAAGAACGCCGGTGCGCTCTCGACGTTCAGCCCGACCTCGGGATCCAGTAGCCAGATCGTCGGCACGTAGTCGTGGGAGTACCAGCGCCACTGGTCGTCCTTCAGGTGCCGGACGAACGACGGGACGTTGTACGGACGGCTCGGCTTGATGTTGTCGCGCAGACCGTGCGAGGTGCCGGCGGCGGCGTAGCAGCGGTTCGGCATCGTCGCGCCAGGGACCGAGCAGAACCAGTGGTCGCAGATGCAGAACTCGCGCGCGATGAAGTCGTAGACGGGCAGCTGCGCAGCGGTGTGGTACGCCATCACGACGCCCGGGTTCGCCCCGCCGCCCTTCCGCGTCTTCATGAAGTTCGAGACGAAGCCGCCGCTGTCGTGCGCGAGCTGCTCGTCGACGCACCAGCCTGAGTGGCACGGGTCCTGCGCCTTCGTCATCGTCGTCCGGCTCGCGGGATGGACGTGGAAGGTCTCGCCGCGGTACTCGTTGGCCATCTCCAACGTCGGCCCCTCGACGTCGTCGCGGCCCCGCTCGATCGTCAGGAAGCCGAGCATGTGGTCGAACGACCGGTTCTCCATCATCAGGACGACGATGTGGTCGAACTTCTTCAGGTTGTCGTCGGCGGCGGCCACCGGCTTGCTCTCCCCTCCGTTCAACTGCGGCCCGCCGACGCTACCGGGCGCGGCCGCGCGAGGTCAACCGCTCAGGAGAGCGTCAGCTTGACGTCCATGCCGGCCTGCTTGTGGCCGGGAACGGAGCAGAAGACGTCGTAGGTGCCGGGCTTGAGGTCGACCGCCAGCGTCTTCGACTGGCCCGGGTTCAGCAGCAGTGTCTTCTCGTTCACGCCGTTGCCGTTGATCACGAAGTCGTGCGGGACCTTCCCGTCGTTCTTGACGTTGAACACGTAGGACCCTGCCTTCGTCGGCGTGGTCGCGAACGTGATCTTGAACTCCGTCTCGCTGACGTCGACCTTCGTCGCCGGCGCCGCCTGCGTGGTCGTCCCTTGCGTCGTCGTCGTCGTGGCCCGGGTCGTCGTGGCCTGGGTCGTCGTATGCGCCTCGCCCGTTGCCGCCTCGCTCTCCCGGCCGAAGACCACGACCGCCGAGATCATCCCGACGAACAACAGGACGCACGCCACGAGGAAGACGCCGAGGCCGCGCCCGGGGAACTGCGGCCGGTAGCGCGGGACCAGCATCGAGACGATCAGCGAGAAGCCGGCGAAGATGAAGACGGCGACCGCGAGCCCGGCCTTGTGACCCGTCGAGAGCCCCAGGAGCAGCACGGCGGGAACGTATCCTAGATCGACGCGGCGTCGCCCGGGCGAGGCTCCTCGAGCCCCGTCTCCGGCGGACCGGGCGGCTCGGGCGAGAGCGTCCGGAGGTACAGGTGATGGTAGGCGAGGGCGGCGAGCCCGCCGCCGAGCAGCGGGCCGACCCAGTAGATCCAGGCGTTGTTCCAGAAGTTCTGCACGAGCTCCGGCCCGAACGCCCTGGCCGGGTTCATCGCGGCGCCCGTGTACGGGCCGCCCATGTAGATGTCGAGCGTGATCGTCAGGCCGATCGCGAGGCCTGAGATCGTCGCGAACGCGCCGCGCGGGTCGGCGGCCGTGGCGAAGACGACCCAGACCAGGAAGAAGGTCAGGATCAGCTCGATCACCATCCCGGCGCCGGCGGAGATGCCGTTCCCGACCGCGGGCGCGCCGAGGTTGACGGCGTCGGTCTGCGACTGCGGCAGCAGCCAGGAGAGCAGCAGCGCGGCGATCACCGCGCCGGCCAGCTGGAAGAACCAGAACGCGGCGGCGAGCCGCGCGTCCATCCGGCGCGTGACGAAGAAGCCGAAGGTGATGGCCGGGTTGAAGTGGCCGCCCGAGATGTGGCCCAGAGCGGACACCATCACGCCGATCGCGAGGCCGTGTGCGAGGCCGATCGCCGTGAGGTTCGAGCCCTGCGTGGCGATGATCGAGCCGGCGCCGATGAAGATCAGCGTGAAGGTCCCTACGAACTCCGCCGCGCCGCGTTTGAGGAGGTCGGCCTGCTCCACGCGAAGAACCCTAGAACGAGGGGCGGACGGCGCTCGTTCGAGGGATGGCACCAAGCCTCGTGGAGGCCGAATCTCTCATCTGGCTTCTTTGTCACTGCGGACGAAAGGACAAGCCATGACTGCGGACATTCTCAAGCGCAAGATCCGGAACTTCCCGGCTGCGAACCTGAGCGTGCGCATCGCCACCGCCTGAGGTGGTGCTTTCGATCGGCCCGCCGCCTGCCGGGCCTAACAGCCCAGTCGGGACGCTCGTAGCTCGACGTTCTTGACGTAGCTCAGCGTCTCGACCGTCGGAGCACCGCCCGCACGTGTCACCGCCGTCGGCCCGGCGTTGTAGGCGGCCAGGCCGAGCTCGAGCGAGCCGAAGCGCTCGATCATCTCCTTCAAGTACCGCGCGCCCGCGAGCACGTTCGTCGCGGGGTCGGTCCCGTCGAGCCGGAGCGCGTGCGCCGTGCCCGGCATCAGCTGCAGGAGGCCGCGGGCGCCGGCGGCGGAGCGCGCTCGCGGGTCCATGCGCGACTCTTCGTACGCCGTCGCCACGAGCAACGACGGCGCCAGCCTGGTGGTCGCCGACGCGGCGGCGAACGCCCGGCGAAACGCGGCCGGAACGGGGCAGTTGGCGCCGAGCGTCGGCGCGGCGACCACGGGATGCGCGGGAGCCTTCGCCTTCGAGCTCTCCACGCGCGTCGACTCGGCGACGAACGCGAGGAGCACGAGCGCGAGGGCCGCTGCACGCACGCTGCGCCACGCGAGGGGGTTGCGCCTCCGTGGAACCCGGCGCCGCGCGCGGGCGTGCCTGAGCGAGCGCGCGAACCGCAGATCCACCTCGAACTGGTCCTGCACATTTGTCACGGGAGCGGGTCCTTTCCCGCGCCCCTGCCGGCCAAACGGCGTTCGATACCAAGGCTTAACCGTCGCGTAGGCAAGCCCTTGCGCACGCTTGTCCCGGTGTTGGCAGGCACCTCCGTACCGTCCTGGGAGACGTTCACGACCACCAAGGAGGTTCCGAGATGAAGCGCATCACCACCCTGCTCGCAGCGGCCGCGCTCGCGCTGGCCGTCTCGGTCCCGGCCGTGCTCGCCAAGGGCGGCGACGGCACGAGGATCGTGCTGAAGCCTGCGAAGGCGTTCCCGGCGGCGAAGGGATCCGCGAAGTTCAAGGCGACGGCCGAGGAGCGGCAGCTCGAGGTCGAGGTCGAGCACCTGCGACCGCTGGCCGGCAAGCGCGTCACGTTCTTCGTCGGCGGCCAGAAGGTCGGCTCGGCGAAGATCGGCGCCCTCGGCGCCGCGCACCTCGAGCGGCGCAACTCCGCCGTCCCGGCCGTGAAGGCCGGCACCGCCGTCAGCGTCAAGACGGCCGGCGGCACCCTGATCGTCAGAGGCTCGTTCTAGCGGTTAGCTTCCCCGCGTGCCGCTCCACCTCGGCCTGATCCTCCCGAACTACGGCGACGGCCTCGAGGCGGAGCGGCTCGCGGCGTGCGCGCTCGCGGCCGAGCAGGCCGGCTTCGACTCCGGCTGGGTGACCGACCACCTGGTCGTGCCCGACGAGCACGCAGCGGTCTACGGCTCGATCGCGGAGGCGCTGGTCTCGCTCGGCTTCCTCGCGGGGCGGACGCAGCGGCTCCGCCTGGGCGTCTCGGCGTTGATCGTCCCGGCGCGGAACCCGCTGATCGCGCTCAAGCAGCTGACGACGCTCGACTTCCTCTCCGGCGGCCGCGTCGTGACCGCGGTCGCCGCCGGCTGGATGGAGGGCGAGTTCCGCACGCTCGGGGCGCCGTTCGAGGCGCGCGGGCGGCTGCTCGACGAGTGGCTCGATCTCGCGGAGGCGGCGTTCGAGCAGATGCCTGGGCGCCTCTGGTGGCAGGGCGAGCTCCTGTCGCTCGACGGTTGGCTCGCGCCGGCGCTCGTGCGCAAGCCGGAGCTCTGGGTCGCCGGCGTCTCGCGGGCGACCGTCCGGCGGGCGGCGAAGACCGGCGTCTGGCACCCGGTCGCGCTCGCGCCCCAGGAGCTGCGCGCGCTGGGCGAAGGCTTCGACGGCCGGACGATTCTGCGCGTCAGCGCCTACTTCGCGGACGAGCCGAGACGAGGCGAGGACGAGCGCGGACGGCACGCGGTCGAGGGGCCGCCGGAGTGGATCGCTGAGCGGCTGCGCGAGTACGTCGCCGCCGGCTGCGACGGGTTCGTCGTCAACCTCGGCCACGACGCGCCCGACCTCGACGAGCGCGCGCGGCGCTTCGGCTCCGAGGTTGCTCCGCTGCTCTAGAGTCGCCGCGTGTCGATCCTCGACGCGGTCGGGAACACCCCGCTCGTCCGGCTCGAGCGCCTCGCGCCGCCCAACGGCGCCGAGCTCTGGCTGAAGCTCGAGACCGCGAACCCGACCGGCTCGGTCAAGGACAGGATGGCGCTCTCGATGATCGAAGGCGCGGAGCGCGACGGGCTGATCTCGCCCGGCGACACGGTGGTCGAGTACACCGGCGGCTCGACCGGGCCCGCGCTCGCGCTCGTATGCCGGGCAAAGGGCTACCGCCCGCTGATCGTGATCGCCGACTGCTTCACCGAGGAGCGCATGCAGCTGATGCGGGCCCTCGGTGCGGAGCTCGAGGTGATCCCGTCGGTCGAAGGCCCGCCGAAGGTGACGCCGCAGGACATCCAGAACATGGTCGCGCGGGCCGCCGAGTTGGCCGCCCGGCCCGGCCACTACGCGACGGATCAGTTCAACAACCCGTACATCGCGCCCGGCCACCGCGAGCGCCTCGCACGCGAGATCTGGGAGCAGACGGACGGGCGCGTGACCGCGTTCTGCCACGGCCTGGGCACGGCGGGCACCGTGAACGGCGTCTCCGAGGCGCTCCGGCCGCGCGGCGTCTTCATCCAGGCACACGAGCCCGCGTCGTCGGCCGCGATCGGCGGCGGCGCGCCCGGGCCGTTCCTGATCCAGGGCTGGGTCGGCTTCGTGATGCCGCATTGGGACGCGTCGAAGGTCGACCACCTCGAGGCGATCGGCGACGACGAGGCGCTCGAGATGACGCTGCGCCTCTCCCGCGAGGAGGGAATCTTCGCCGGCATTTCGAGCGGCGCGAACGTCGTCGGCGCGCACCGCCTGGCCGAGCGGCTCGGACCGGAGGCGGTGATCGTCACGCTCGCCGCCGACACCGGCTTCAAGTACCTGAGCGTCAGCCCGTACGCGGACCTGGCGTGACCGGCCGCCGGCGCGCGCGGCGCATCTGCGTCGCCTGCGCCGATCTCGGCTTGTCGTCCTTCTTCGGCGCCGCACGCTTCCACGCGCCGTCGGGCTGCAGCTCCCACGCCGCGGTGTTGTCGCCAAGCAGGGCGGTCAGCATCGAGGTCAGCTCGGTACACAGCGCGGGGTCCTCGACCGGGACGAGCACCTCGACCCGGTAGTCGAGGTTGCGCGGCATCAGGTCGGCGCTGCCGAACAGCATCGTGCTGCTGTCGGCGGCCTCGAACGAGAAGACGCGGCTGTGCTCGAGGAAACGGCCGAGCACGCTACGCACGGAGATCCGCTCGCTCAGGTCGGGAACGCCCGGCCGCAGCGAGCAGACGCCGCGGCAGAAGATCTCGATCTTCGCGCCCGCGCGCGAGGCCTCGTAGAGCGCGTCGATCATCTCGACGTCGGTCAGGCCGTTCACCTTGATCCGGATGCGCGCCTTCTTGCCGGCCCCGGCCGCCGCAGCGACGGCGCGGATCTCCTCGACCACCCGCCGCCGGAGCGTGAAAGGCGCGACGAGCAGCTTCCGGAAGCTCACCGGTCGCGCGAAGCCCGTCAGGTAGTTGAACAGGTCGGCGACGTCGGCAGCGATCTCCTCGTCGGCCGTGAACAGGCCGAAGTCCTCGTAGACGCCCGCAGTGACGGCGTTGTAGTTCCCGGTGCCGAGGTGGACGTAGCGCCGCAGCGTGTCGGTGTCCCGGCGCACCACCAGCGTCGCCTTCGCGTGGATCTTGAGGCCCGGGAAGCCGTGCACGACGTGGGCGCCCGCCTGCTCGAGCGCGCGCGACCACTCGATGTTCCGCCGCTCGTCGCCGCGGGCCTGGATCTCGACGAGCGCGACGCTCTGCTTGCCGTTCTCCGCCGCCTCGATCAGCGCCGGCACGAGCGGAGTGTCCTCGCTCGTCCGGTAGACGGTCGACTTGATCGCGATCACGCGCGGGTCGCGGACGCTGTGCTCGAGGAACGACTCGAAGCTCGCTGCGAAGGAGTCGTACGGGTGATGTGTGAGCAGGTCGCGCGACCGGATCGCCGCGAACAGCTCGTCCGCGTCGAGGCCGACGAAGTTCGGCCGCGCGACCGGGACCCACGGGTCGTCCTTGAGGTCTGGGCGGTCGAGCGCCGTCAGCTCCATCGCGTCGACGAGGTCGAGCGTGCCGATGATCGGGTAGACGAGCTCGTCCGCGACGTTGAGGCCGGACTGGAGCCGGTCGCGCATCGCCTGCGACATGGACGCCGACACTTCGAGCCGCGTCACCTCGCCGAACCGCGCGCGCCGCAGCTCGAGCTCGACCGCCTCGAGCAGGTCGTCCGCCTCGTCGGAGACGTCGAGGTCGGCGTCGCGCGTGACGCGGAAGAGCGAGCGCTCGAGGATCTCCATCTCCGGGAAGAGCTCGCCGAGGAAGTGCGACAGCATCCGCTCGAGCGGCACGAGGCGCCCGTTGCCGACCGGCTGGAAGCGCGGCAGCCCCTCCGGAACCTTGACGCGCGCGAAGCGCTCCTCCCCGGTCTCGCGGTCGCGGACGAACAGCCCGAGGCTGACCGAGAGCGCCGAGATGTACGGGAACGGCTGGCCAGGGCCGACGGCGAGCGGGGTCAGCACCGGAAAGACGTCGCGCTCCCACAGCCGCCGCAGCTCCTCCGCCTCACCGTCGTCCAGCTCGTCGATCTCCGAGATCGTGATGTTCTGCTCCGCGAGTGCAGGCGCGAGCTCCTTGCGCCAGCTGCGCGCCTGGCTCTCGTTCAGGTCGAGCACCTGCTTGCGCACCTCGGCGAGCGCCTCGCGAGGCGTGCGCCCGTCGGGCGAGCGGATCGTCCTCCCCGCGGCGGCCTGTCCGATCAGGCCGGCCACGCGCACCATGAAGAACTCGTCGAGCATCGACGAGAAGATCGAGCAGAACTTGACCCGCTCGAGCAGCGGCACCTTCGCGTCGTCCGCGAGCGCGAGCACGCGCGCGGCGTAGTCGAGGAACGAGAGCTCGCGGTTGAGCAGGCGCTCGGGACGCTCGGCGAGCGGCTTGCCTCGCTTGCGCGCCGAGAGGGTCATTGCGCCGGGCTCCGGAACCGCTCCGCCATCAGCCCGTGCCGCAGCCCGCGGTCGCTGACCGTCAGGAACGGCGCGTCGAGCTTTCGCATCACCGCCCGCACTATGCACGCTCCGGCGAGGATCACCTCCGCGCGCTTGGGCTGGAGGCCGACGACGCCGCGCCGCTCGTCCGCGGTGCGCGTCCGGTAGAGCTGGATCTGCCGCTCGACCTCCGCGCGCTCGAGCCGCGCCCCTCGCACGACGTCGGGGTCGTACTCGGCGAGCTCCAGCGACACCGCGGCGAGGTTCGTGACCGCGCCGCCCATGCCGATGAGCACCTCGGGCGCGGAGCGCCCGTCGAGCGGCTCGAGCGCCGCGGCGATCGCATCCTCGGCGCGCGCGAGACCGGCCTCGTCGACGACGCCATCGAGCCCGAACTCCTCGGTGAACCGAACGGCGCCGACCGGGACGCTGAACTGCTCGTCCACGCGGTCGCCGTGCCCGAAGGTGAACTGCGAGCTGCCGCCGCCCGTGTCGAAGTCGGCGACCGCCTCGTCGTGGAGGCCGAGCGCCGCCTTCGTCGCGACGTACGCGAGCCGGGCCTCCTCCTCGCCTGGAACGACCTCGACGAGTATGCCCGTCCGCTCGCGAACCGCGTCGAGAAACTCGCCGCGGTTCGGCGCGAGGCGCAGGCCCGCCGTCCCGGCGGCGGCGATGTCTTGCACGCCGAGCGCGAGCGCCTCCTCGACCATGCCCGCGACCGCGTCGACCGTCCGCCGCAACGGCTCCGCGCCCAGCCGGCCCGACCGGTCGAGGCCCGCGCCGAGCCTCGTCACCTCGGAGCGCTCGAGCACCGTTGTCCAGGCGCCGTCGTCGCCGCGGTCGGCGACGTAGAACTTGACGGAGTTGGTGCCGACGTCGACCACGGCGAAGCGACGGCCGAGGAGCGCCTTGAGGCCGCGAGCCATGCAGGTGTTCGGCTTCAACTGCACCCCGAGCGAGCGCACGGCCTCGACGACGCGATCCGGGTCCTCGGACTCGACGGCGATCGTGCGGGTCGCGCCGGCGCCGGCACGGATGTCGGTCAGCTCAGCCGCGCAGCCGGCGAAGTCGAAGCGGCGCCGGACCTTGTGCACCTCGACCGAACGCGCGCCCGTGTGCTCGAGCAGCCCGTCGAGCGAATACGACGCCTCGTCGAGCTCCCCGGCCGGCCGCTCGAGCGCCGCCGACACCGTCGCGACGTCGTCGGGCGCCAGCGGGAACGGCGCCTTCAGCACCGGCCGCCACTGCTCGAGCCCGTCCCCGTCCACCTCCTGCAGCCGTTTCACGTCCATCAGGCCGTCCCGCACCTTCACGGACGCGTCGCTCACGGCCGAGATCAGGTACAGCTCGTCGCTCTCGTGCACGCGTCGGGGCTCGCCGAGGCGCTCCTCGGCCTCACCGAACGCGTCGCCGAACCGCCGCCACTCCCACCGCGGGACGACGGCGGCCGGCGCCGGAGTCGCACCGGCCGGAGCCGGTTGCGAGCTCACTCCGCCTCGCCGTCGACCGCTTTCGCGAAGAACTTCAGCGCCTTGCGCGTCTTCGTCTGCTGCTCGCCGGAGAGATCGACGCCCGCCTGCGCGAGGTGCGCGCGGGTCTCGGCGGCGACCTGGAACGCCTCCCCGGGCAGGCAGCGGGTCGAGAGCTCCGCCACGCGCGAGCCATCCGGGTACATCCACAGCTCGGCGACGAGCCTGCGGTCGAAGCCGGGCGGCGTGAACCGCAGCTTCAGCACGAAGATCGGCCCGAGGATCGAAAGGTCGTCGAGTGCGAGCCCCTCCGGCGCGTGCTCCGTGTAGAAGCGCCGCTGCTCCTTCGAGAACAGCTTCCGCAGCGGCTGCTTGCCGGCGACGACGCGCTTGACCTCCTTCGGGCCGAGAGCGTTCTTCAGCGAGCCGGAGCAGACGAAGCCGCCGGGCATGGCGTCGACCTCGACCTTGAAGTTCTCCGACTCGCGTAGCTCCGCCGGCAGCTCGGCGGGCACGACCGGCCGCAGCTTGACCACCGAGTCGTCGCCTTTGCCCTGGATGCGGCGCCCGCGGACGACGACGCCGGCCTTGTCGAGCGCGAGCTCCGGCGTGTCGAAGAAGAACACCTGGCGGATCTGGGCCTCGAGCGGGTCCATGCCGAGCGCGACGACGGTCGAGCGCTGATGCTCCTCCGGAACGGTCAGCTTCAGCTCGACGGCGTCCGAGTCCTTGATCAGGTCCAGCAGCTGCCCGAGCTCCTCGTCGGGCAGGGTGGTCGCGGCAGGCATCGACTCCTCCTTGGTGAGCTCGCCGCCCAGGCTCGCCCAAGCCGGCGCGAGCCGCATCGCCCAGTGAGGGTGAGGCGTTGGGGCAGCCCAGCCGCCGGGCTGCCCCACGAATAGACGTTCGCGTTGCGATGCACTTGTGATCCAATTCTCCGCTGTCCGTCGGAGGCGCGAGACTCGCCAGGGGTGATCCGCGAAGAGCTCGATCGGCTGCTGAGGATCGAAGAGCGGCATCGGCGCCTGCTCGCGCGGTTTCTCATCGCGCTCGGATTGACGTTCGCGGTCGCCGTCGTCGGCTCGGTCTTGATCTACGTCTTCGAGAGCGGCAAGAAGGGCGGCGACGTCCACGGCTTCGGCGACGCGGTCTTCTTCACGCTCGTGCAGCTGCTGACCGTCTCGTCCTCGCTCAGGAACCCGGTCACGACTGCCGGAAAGGTGGTGGACGTCGTCCTGGAGGCGTGGGCGATCTTCGTGGTCACGGCGCTCGCAGGCAGCTTCGCTTCGTTCTTCACGTCGGGCGACTCGAGCTAGCGACGCCGAGCGCCCGTCGATGGCGTAGGGGAGGGCCAAACCGCGCCCTCCCCGACGTACCGACCTTGCGTCAGTGACGCTGGCTCACCTGGAAGCAGGCCACGTCGTACTGCGAGACGGCATGTGAGCTACCAGCCGTCGTCGCCGAGACGCCGTTGCCGGCGTAGACGGTCCCCGCAGTGCCTGGGCCGCTCTCGTTGAACGCAGACCCCGGGGCGTTCGCCGCTTGTCCCGGCTCCGTCGGAGCACTCGAGCTGAGACAGGTCTGCGAGGGCTGGCCGGTGCCGTTCGGGTTGGAAGCGGCGAATGCGCTTCCTGCACCGACCACCAAGAGAACCGCGAGGGAGAGAGCTGCAAAGAGAGCCCTCATCGTCCCTCCTCTCTGGTTGGGTCGCCTGCGCGCCAACCGTTGGTACGAACGGATCTGGCCTATGGATCTACTTCCCGACCTTGATGATCGGCGCGTTGAGAACGACGTGGGCGTCGCGCAGCGTCACTTCGCCCTTTTTCGCAAGCGCTTTGATCTGGTCGTCCTTGACCAGGAGGACCGGCGTCGCGCCTGCTTTCCAGGTGACGAAGAACTCCTCCCAGAGCGGGTTGTAGTCGGTCTCGCCGGGCTCGGAGCCGAAGACCGAGATCTGGCCGCTGGCCGCGGGACCCTTGACGAAGTACTGGGCCGGCAGTCCCTTCACATGGCCGAGCTCGGCCGCGTAATTGACGTGCAGCGCGCGTGCTTGCGTCTTGCTCGAGACGTCGGTCACGAGGTAGGCGTCCTTGTGGCCGTCGTAGTAGGCCTGGTAGGTCAACTGCCGGGTCTTGGTCGCAGGCCCGAGCGGCAGCAGGCTTCCGCTTGCATACGCGCTGGCCGCCAGTGCGACGAAGGTGAGCGACAGGAGTGCGCTGAGTCCGACACTTCGCTTCGACACAGGTGCTCCTCCTCGTGAGCGAGAGATCCTGCCTGTTGTCACCTACGGCGCTGCGCGCGCGTCCGGTTTCCGAAGGTCGGGTTCGAGGCGACGACGGGCGTCACCGAGCTCGGGCAGCCGCCCGAGGGATCAGGCCGCGAGATTCTTCGACAGAGGACGGCCCCCCAGCCGGAACCGGTACTCGTACCACTCGCCACCCGGCTCACGGCCCATCCGCACCCACCCTCTCGAAACGAGCTCGGCCTCGAGTGCCTCCAACGCAGCCAGGGCTTTCGGATCCTCGCGCATCGGCACCGACCTCTGCCACGGCAGACGCCACGTCGGGAACGTCGGCGACAAGCAGAGCACGTCGCCGCTGTTCACGTTCCGGGCGTAGAACTGCGCGGTCACGTACCCACGCCAAAGGGCGATCGAGCATTGCGACGGCGTCGCGCTACTCAGAACCCATGGCGTCGTCGTACTCAGAGCCCTCTCCCAAGGCGAGCTGTCGTCTTCATCGTCGTCGACCGGCTTACCGCACTGCAACCGGACGTTCGGGGAGGTTCGCGACGACCGGCAACCCGGCCTGGATGGGCGTGACTGGGATCGAACCAGTGACCTCCCGCGTGTGAAGCGGGCGCTCTCCCGCTGAGCTACACGCCCTCAGCAGACGCAGGATAGCGCCGGAGGCGATAGGTTCCCGGAGCTGCGAGCTGCGGGCCGCCCGGTCAGCGCGCTGCGCCGGTTGTACAAATCCGAGGACAGCGTTGGGGAGTTGAGGAACGTGCGGTCGAACTGGTTCGCGGTCGTGCTCGTCGGCGCCGTCGTCGTGCTCGCGCTGGCCGGTGCGCCGGGTCGGGCGTCGAGCTCGTCGGCACCACTTCCGCGGCCGTTCCTCGGCAACCCGGCGCCGGCCGCCGCACCCGCCGCGCCCGTCCTGCCGGCCGGCTTCCAGGACACGGTCGCCTTCTCGGGGCTCACCCAGCCGACGAACCTGCGGTTCGCGCCCGACGGCAAGATCTTCGTGGCCGAGAAGGGCGGCCTCGTCAAGGTCTTCGACAGCCTTTCCGACACGACGCCGACGACGGTGGTCGACCTCCACACCGAGGTCGACGACTACTGGGACCGCGGCCTCCTCGGGCTGGCGCTCGACCCGCAGTTCGCGACGAACCACTACCTCTACCTGCTCTACACCTACGACGCGCCGCCCAACGGGACTGCGCCGGTGTGGAACGACGCCTGCCCGAGCCCGCCCGGTCCGACCTCGGACGGCTGTGTCGCCAGCGGGAAGCTCGTGCGCGTGCAGCTCGACCCCTCCGAGACGTCGGTCGTCGCGACGAAGACGCTGATCTCGAACGAGTGGTGCCAGCAGTTCCCGAGCCACTCGATCGGCGACCTCCAGTTCGGGCCGGACGGCGACCTCTACGCGACCGGCGGCGACGGCGCCAGCTTCACCTTCGCGGACTACGGCCAGAACGGGGGCAGCGCCGGCTCGCCGACGCCGAAGAACCCGTGCGGTGACCCGCCCGCCGGGGTCGGAGGAACCCAGACGCCGCCGACGGCGGAGGGCGGAGCGCTGCGCAGCCAGAGCTCGAGGCGCAGCGACGGGCCGGCGCTGCTCAACGGCGCGCTGCTCCGGCTCGACCCTGCGACCGGCGCCGCCGCGGCGGGAAACCCGAACGCCGGCTCCGCCGACAAGAACCAGGCCCGGATCGTCGCCTACGGCATGCGGAATCCGTTCCGATTCGCCTTCCGGCCCGGAACCAGCGAGCTCTGGGTGGGCGACGTCGGCTGGGACACCTGGGAGGAGATCAACCGCAGGATCGTCCCGACGGGGCCGGTGCAGAACTTCGGCTGGCCGTGCTACGAGGGGCCTGCCGCGCAGCCCGGCTACCAGAACGCCGGCCTGAACCTCTGCACGAGCCTCTACAGCGCGGCGAGCGCGACTGCGCCGTTCTACAGCTACAACCACGGCAGCGGCGTCGTCAACGGCGACGGTTGTCCGACGTCGAACGGGTCGGTCGTCAGCGGGATCGGCTTCTACGGCGACGGCCGCTACCCGGCGCCGTACCACGGAGCGCTGATCTTCGCCGACCACTCGCGGAACTGCCTCTGGGCGATGCCGCCCGGAACGAACGGCGTGCCCGACCCGTCGCGGGTCCAGGTGCTCGACTCCGGGGCGGCGAACCCGGTCGACATCGAGACCGGCCCGAACGGCGACCTCTACTACGTCGACTTCGACGGCGGCACGATCCACCAGATCACGTACTCCGCGGGCATCACGTGCGCCGACAACACGTTCGCTGCCCAGTACTTCGACAACACGACGCTCTCGGGCTCGCCGGCGCTGACCCGGTGCGAGAACAGCGTCGACTACGACTGGGGCTCGGGGTCACCGGGTCCCGGCGTCAACGCCGACGGCTTCTCCGCGCGCTGGACCGGCCACTTCGCGGTCGCTGCCGGGAGCTACACGTTCACGTCGACCTCCGACGACGGCATCCGCGTCTACGTCGACGGCGCCCTGCTGATCGACGACTGGCACGACCAGTCCGCGACGACGACCAAGGCGACCACCACCCTCTCGGGCGGGACGCACGTGATCACGGTCGAGTACTACGAGAACACCGGCACCGCCGAGGCTCACGTGAGCTGGCACGCGGCGCCGCCGCCGCTCGCCGTGATCGACACGCCCGCGCCGACGCTGACCTACGCCGTCGGCGACCCGATCGCGTTCTCCGGCCATGCGACGGATGCCACGGGCAAGGCGTTGCCGGCGGCCGCGCTTTCGTGGACGCTCCTCATCCACCACTGCACCACGCAGGGCTGCCACGTGCACGACGTCCAGTCCTGGAGCGGTAGCGCGGGCGGGACGCTGAGCGCGCCCGACCACGACTACCCCTCCCACCTCGAGCTGGTTCTGACCGCCACCGACTCGTTCGGGGCGACCGGCACGACGAGCGTGTCGCTGCAGCCGAAGACCGTCGGCCTCACGTTCGGCACGAGCCCGTCCGGGTTGTCCCTGACGGTCGGCAGCAGCAGCGATACCGCGCCGTTCACGCGCACGGTGATCGTGAACTCGGCCAACTCGGTCAGCGCGCCGGCGACCGAACAGCTCGGCGGCGTCACCTACGACTTCGCCGGGTGGTCGGACGGAGGCGCGGGGACGCACAACATCACCGCGCCGGCCGGCGCCGCGACCTACACCGCCACGTACGTGCCGGTCACGGCCCCGCCGCCTCCGGTGCTGCCGCCGCTGTCCACCCACGCGCCCTCGCTCTCGGGCACGGCCAGGGTCGGCGGCGTGCTCGCTGTCGACGCCGGCAGCTGGAGCGGCAGCTCGCCCCTCGCGCTGACCTACGCGTGGCTGCGGTGCACGAAGACTTGCCAGGTCGTCCCCGGCGCGGGCGGGGCGCGCTACCGCGTCAGCGCAGCCGACATCGGCTCGCGGATCGAGGCGCGCGTCACGGCCACGAACCCGATCGGCTCCGCGACCGTTCACACGAACCCGTCGCCCGTGGTCCCTAGGGTCGTCCGCGGCAGGATCCACGCGCTCCGCCGCGTGCCGGCGCCGCCCCGGCCGCGCGTCCACTCCCGCTAGCATCGCCGGTCTCGGGCCGGGCCCCGTGCGGTGGGAGCTTCCGAACCGCGTCAGATCCGGGAGGAAGCAGCGCTAAGGAATCCCTCTCAGGCGTGCGGTGTGCCCGGTCCGGGGCTCTTTACAAATCGTTGCCGAGGCTTAATCCGCTCTTAGCGCCCACTGGATTAGCGTGCGCAGTGCCCGATCCCGAACGGTTGGAGGCGTGAGTTGGAGCGGAGCGCAGACATCGAGGCTTGGCCGACCAAGCGAGAGCTGAGCCGGAGGCGCTCCGCCGGGATCGAGGTCGTCCTCTACTGGTGCGACACGACCTCCGCGGTGACGCTGTTCGTGCTCGACGAGCGCAGCGGCGAGGCGTTCGAGGTGGAGGTCGACGGCGCCCGGGCGCTCGACGCGTTCAACCATCCGTACGCCTACTGCGGCGGCGTGCGGGCCGCCTAGCCGCGCGTTCCGTCGGCCGTCGCACCCTTCGGTAGAGTCGTCACGTGGCTGCCCTCTACCGGAAGTACCGCCCGCAGGACTTCGACGAAGTGGTGGGCCAGGAGGCGGTGACGCGGACGCTGAAGAACGCGATCGCGCACGGCCAGATCCGCCAGGCGTACCTGTTCGCGGGGCCGCGCGGAACGGGCAAGACCTCGCTCGCGCGCATCCTCGCGAAAGCGCTGAACTGCGAGCATGGCCCGACGCCGACGCCGGACAAGACGTGCCACGCCTGCCGCGCGATCGCCGACGGTACCTCGCTCGACGTGATCGAGATGGACGCCGCCTCGCAGCGCGGGATCGACGACATCCGCGAGATCCGCGAGCGCGTCGTGCTGCAGCCGGTCGAGGGCCGCTACAAGGTCTACATCCTCGACGAGGCGCACCAGCTCACGGACGCCGCCTTCAACGCGCTGCTGAAGCTGATCGAGGAGCCTCCGCCCCACCTCGTCTTCGTCTTCTGCACGACCGACCTCGGGAAGATGCTCCCGACCGTCCGCTCGCGCTGCCAGACGTTCGTCTTCTCGCGGCCACGT
>DASSQG010000065.1:0-2656 GCA_035702625.1 Gaiellaceae bacterium
TAGACTCGCTCCGTGAGCTCCGCGGGCAGGACGTACGAGGCGGCCGGGGTCTCGCTCGCCGTCGCGGAGGGCGTCGTCTCGCGGCTGCGAGCGGCCGTCGAGTCAACCGGAGCGCAGGGCTTCGGCGCGTTCGCCGGGATCCATCCGCTGGACGAGCAACGCCTGCTGGTGGCGACTACCGACGGCGTCGGCTCCAAGCTCGTGCTCTCGCGCCGCGCCGGCCGGCTGCGCGACGCCGGGCGGGACCTGGCGGCGCACTGCATCGACGACGTGATCACGACCGGCGCCGAGCCGCTGTTCCTGCTCGACTACGTCGCCGCGCACGAGCTCGACCTCGAGCAGGTCGCCGAGCTGGTCGAGGGCGCGGCCGCGGTGTGCCGCGAGGCCGGCTGCGCGCTGATCGGCGGCGAGACCGCGGAGCTCCCGGGGATCTACCGCGAGGACGAGCTCGACTTCGCCGGCACGTGCGTCGGGCTCGTCGAGCGGGACGGGCTGATCGACGGCTCCCGCTGCGAGCCGGGCGACGTCGTCCTCGGCCTCCCCTCCTCCGGGCTCCACACCAACGGCTTCTCGCTCGTGCGCTCCCTCGTCGGCGACGGCGAGTTCGACGCCGACCTGCTGCTCACGCCGCACCGCCTGTACCTCGACGACGTGCGCGCGCTGCGCGAGCGGGCCGACGTGAAGGCGCTCGCGCACATCACCGGCGGCGGCATCATGGGCAACCTCCCGCGCGTGCTCCCGGACGGCGTCGGGGCCGAGCTCGACTGGGGCTCGTGGCAGCGCCCGCCGGTCTACGCGTGGCTCGACGAGCAGGGCGTGGACGAGGACGAGCAGCGCCGCGTGTTCAACCTAGGCATCGGCATGTGCGCCGTCGTGCCTCCGCAGGACGCGGGCGCGGGCACCGTGATCGGGCGGCTGACGTGATCGGCGTGCTCGTCAGCGGCGAGGGGACGAACCTCCAGGCGCTGATCGACGCGGGCCTGCCGATCGCCGCGGTCGCATCGAACCACGCCCGAGTCCGCGCGATCGAGCGGGCGGAGGCGGCGGGTATCGCGTCCCGCGCCTTCGAGCTCGACGACTTCCCGGACCGCGAGTCGCGCGACGCCGCAATGGGCGACTGGCTGATCTACAACGGCGTCGACCTCGTCGTCTGCGCCGGGTACATGCACCTGCTGCGCAGCGCCTTCCTCGAGCGCTTCCCCGGCCGGGTCGTGAACACGCACTCGGCGCCGCTGCCCGACTTCCCCGGGCCGCACCCGATCCGCGACGTGCTCGCGGCCGGCGTGCCCGAGACCGCGGCCACGGTGCACTACGTCGACGGCGGCGTCGACACGGGGCCGGTGATCGCGGCCGAGCGCGTACCGGTGCTGCCGGACGACGACGCCGAGTCGCTGAAGGCGCGCGTCCAGGCGGTCGAGCACCGGCTCCTGCCGCAGGTCGTGCGGAGCCTGATCGCGTGATCAGGCGGGCGCTGCTCTCGGTCTACGACAAGCGCGGCCTCGAGCCGTTCGCACGTGCGCTCGCGGAGCTCGAGGTCGAGCTCGTCGCGAGCGGCGGCACGGCCGCCTACCTCGAGAAGAACGGCATCGACGTCACGCCGGTCGAGGACCTGACGGAGGTGCCGGAGCTGCTCGGGGGGCGCGTGAAGACGCTGCACCCGCGCATCCACGCGGCCATCCTCGCGCGCCGCGACCGCGCCGACGACAGCGCCGCGCTCGACGAGCACGGGATCGAGCCGTTCGACCTCGTCTGCGTCAACCTCTACCCGTTCGAGGACGTCGTCTCGCGCCGGGCGGTCGGCGAGCAGGACGCGGTCGAGATGATCGACATCGGCGGCCCGGCGATGCTGCGCGCCGCCGCGAAGAACTTCGCCCACGTCGCGCCCGTCTGCCGGCCGGAGCGCTACGACGAGCTGCTCGACGAGATCCGCAAGGACGGCGACCTGCTGCTCGACACGCGCCGGCGGCTCGCGGCCGAGACGTTCTCGGTCACAGCCGCCTACGAGGCCGCGATCGCCAAGTGGTTCACCGACCCCGAGGCGTTTCCGGCGGCGCTGCTGCCGGCCTTCGACAAGGAGCTCGAGCTCGCGTACGGCGAGAACCCGCACCAGCGCGCGGCCTACTACTCCGAACGGGGCGCGCGCCGTCACCTGCTCTCGCGGGTCGACCAGCTACACGGGCGCGAGCTGTCGTTCAACAACCTGAACGACCTCTCCGCCGCTCGCCTCGTGGCGCGCGAGTTCGAGCTGCCGGCATGCGTGATCGTCAAGCACGCGAACCCGTGCGGCGTCGCGGTCGCCGGCTCGATCGAGCAGGCCTACGACCGGGCGCTCAAGGCCGACCCGGTCTCGGCCTACGGCGGTGTGATCGTGCTCAACCGGCCGGTGACCGAGGCGCTCGGCGAGCGGCTGGCCGAGCAGTTCGTCGAGGTGCTGTTCGCGCCCGGCTACGACGAGGCCGCGCTCTCGCTCCTGACGCAGAAGCCGGCGACGAGGATCCTCGAGGACCGCGAGCGCCGCCTGAACAACCCGGGCGAGCGCGACTACAAGCGCGTGCTCGGCGGGATGCTCGTGCAGGAGCGCGACTGGGACGTCGAGGACCGCGAGGGGATGCAGGTCGTCTGCGGCGCGCCGAGCGAGATGGCCTGGGGCGACCTG
>DASSQG010000066.1:0-9746 GCA_035702625.1 Gaiellaceae bacterium
CAGCTCGTAGTTGATCGTGTCCGCCACGCGCGCGTGGGCCTCGGCGAGCACACCGTGCCCGAGGATCGTCACCGGCGCGCCGACGGGCTCCTCGCGCTCGAGCTCGACCGCGAACGCGTCCATCGACACCACGCCGACGACGCGCCGCAGCTCGCCGCCGACGCGCACCTCCGTGCCGGTCAGGTCACGCCGGAAGCCGTCGCCGTAGCCGACCGGCACGATCCCGATCCAGGTCGGCCGCTCCGCCACGAAGCGGCGTCCGTAGCCGGTGCTCTGGCCCGGCTCCAGGCGCTTCACGAGCGCGATGTAGCTTCGCCACGAGAGCGCCGGCTCGAGGCCGTCGGCGGCCGGGTCCTCGCCGAACGGCGACAGCCCGTAGAGCGCGACGCCGCAGCGGGCGGCGTCGAAGCGCGCCGACGGGAGCCGCAGCGCCGCCGCGCTGTTCGCCACGTGGCGCATCAGGCCGGCGTACGGCGCGGTCGCGGCGCGGAAGCGTTCGACCTGCTCCTCGGCGAACGCCGGGTCGGAGTCGGCCGTGGCCAGGTGCGACATCAGCCCGACAACGTCGCGGCCGGGCGCCCGCAGCTCGGAGACCCCCCAGCGTCCCATGCCGGTGTCGAGCTTGAGGTGGATGCGCACGCCCTCCGGGAGCTCGTCGTCCCACCAGGCGAGCTCGAGCCGGGCCTCGCGTGCCTCGGCGATCTCGCGGCTGGACGAAGTCGGCCCCATCACCAGGATCCGCGCGAGCCCGAACTCCGAGCGCAGCTCGAGCCCCTCGGGCACGGTCGCCACGCAGAGCGCGCCGGCGCCCTCGTCGAGCACGGCGCCCGCGGTGTCGACCGCGCCGTGCCCGTAGGCGTTCGCCTTGACCACGGCCCAGAGCTGCGCGCCCTCGAGCGCCCGCAGGAGCGTGCGTGCGTTGCGCCGCACGGCGCCGAGGTCGACCGTCAGCTCAGACCGGTGCATCGAGCACTAGCGGCAGCGCGCCGATCACGTCGCTCGCGACCGCGCCTGCCTGCGGGATCTGCCGTGACGCCAGCTGCTGCGCCGCCGCGGCGGCGGCCGCGGCCGTCCGCGCGTCGAGCTTCTTCGCCAGGAACGCCGCCACGATCCCGGTCAGCACGTCGCCGCTGCCGGCCGTCGCGAGCGCCGGCGTCCCGAGCGCGACGACGAGCACGCCCTCCTGCCCGGGCGCGGCGACGAGCGTGTCCGCGCCCTTGAGCAGGCACACGCAGTCGAACGTGTCCGCTGCCCGTTTCACCGCCTCGAGCCGGTGCGCCGCGACCCAGCTCGACTGGACGCCGAGCAGCCGCGCGAGCTCGCCCTCGTGCGGCGTGAGCACGGTCGGCGCCGAGCGGCTGAACGGCTCGAGGTCGTGCAGGCCGTCCGCGTCGACCACGGCCGGACGGTCGACCTCCGCGAGCAGCCGCCGCACGACCTCGCGCGGGCCTTCGCCGCGACCGAGCCCCGGGCCCAGCGCGAGCGACCCCGCCTTCGCCGCGAACTCGAGAATCGGCTCGACCGCCCGCGGCGAGATCTTGCCGTCGTCCTCGGGGCACGGCAGCTTGACGGCCTCGAGCAGGCGCTGCTCGAAGACGCCGAGCGTCGAGTCCGGCACCGCCACCGCGACGTAGCCGGCGTCGGCACGGAACGCGGCCTCGGCTGCGAGCGACGGCGCGCCCGTGAGGCCGCGCGAGCCGCCGACGAGCAGCACCGTCCCGGCCGAGTACTTGTTCTGCTCCTGACGCCGGCGCGGCACGCGCTCGAGGATCCCCGGCGTCACGAGGCCGGTCGCCGTCTCGCGCGGCGCCAGGCCGATGTCGGCGACGACCACCTCGCCGACGTGGAAGCGCCCGGGCGCGACCTCGAGCCCGACCTTCGGTCCGTGCATCGTCACCGTCACCGCCGCGTCGACGCACGCGCCGGCGATCTCGCCGGTGGAGGCGTTCACCCCCGAGGGCAGGTCGACCGCGACGATCGGCTTGCCGGTCGCGTTCATCGCCTCGATCGCCCGTGCCGCGTCCTCGCGCGGCTCGCCGTGGAAGCCCGTGCCGAACAGCGCGTCGATCACGACGTCGGCCTCCTGCACCGGCGCGTCCTCCGCCGTGCGCGCCGCCCTCCCCGCCGCCTCCAGCACCTCGAGCGCGATCCGGCCGTCGCCGCCGTTCGCGCCGCCGCCGCACACCGCGACGTAGCGGCGCGCGTCCGGGAAGCGGCGCATCGCCTCTTCCGCCACCGCCCGGCCGGCACGCGCCATCAGCTCGTCGACGTCGTGCCCGGCCTCGGCGGCCTTCATCTCCCCGGCCGTGTAGAGCGGCTCGACGCTCATTCGATCACGCAGACCGCCTGGGCCAGCTCGCGCGAGTGCGTCATCGAGAGCTCGATCCGCCCCGCGCCGACGCGCTCGGCCCACGCCTTCGTCGACCCGCTCAGCTTCACGCCCGGCTTCGGCCGGCCCGCGATCTCGATCTCGCGCCAGGTGAAGCGGACGCCGGAGCCGAGGGCCTTGCCCACCGCCTCCTTGCCGGCGAAGCGTGCGGCGTAGTGTTGCGGCGGGTTCGGCTTCGAGTCGCAGTACGCGCGCTCGGCCTCGGTGAAGCAGCGCTCGCGAAAGCCGGGCCGTTCCAGCGCACGGGCGATGCGCGGGATCTCGATCAGGTCGACGCCCACTCGCATGGGCGCAAGTCTAGGTAGCCGTTTCGATCCAGCCGGGCAGCGCGGCGATCGAGGTGATGATGCCGTCCGGCTGCACCCGCGCCGCCTCGGTGACGTCCGGCCGGAACTTCCCGGTCCGCACGAGCACGGTGCGCAGGCCGCACGCGTGCGCGCCGGCGATGTCGGCCTCGATGTCGTCGCCGACCATCCACGTCAGCTCGGCGTCCGAGTCCAGCGCGTCGAGCGCGGCCTGGAAGTACGCGGCGCTGGGCTTGCCGAGCACCGCCGCCTCCGTGTCGGCCGCGTACTCGAGCCCGGCCACGAACGCGCCCGAGTCGAGCAGCGGCCCACGGGCCGTCTGCCACCAGCGATTCTTGTGCAGGCAATAGAGCTCCGCGCCGGCCTGGAGCTCGGCGAACGCCCGCGCGAGGTTCATGTAGCTGAAGACCTGGTTCGTCTCGTAGCCCTCGTCGGCCCCGCCGATCAGCACCGCGTCCGCGCCCTCGCCGACGAGCTCGACGCCCTCGAAGTCCTCGACGATGTCGGGCATCGTCAGCGCCAGCACGCGCTTGTCCTTGAGCGCGTGCGCAGCGGCCGAGGTCGTCGTCTGCAGCTCGGCGGGCTCGAGCTCGATGCCGAAGCCGCGGATCTGCTCGGCGAGCCGCTTGCGCGAGTGCGTCGTGTTGTTGGTGACGAAGCGGAGGCGGTGGCCGTTCTCGCGCAGCTGCGAGACGGCGTCGGCCGCGCCCGGGATCGGCGTGCCGGAGACGTGCAGCACGCCGTCCACGTCGAGGAGAATCGCGGGCATGGAGCGCGAGTCTATTCGGGTCACCCGGACGGTCTCGATCCCGCGCGGCGAGATCGAGCTGCGCTTCTCGCGCTCGAGCGGCCCGGGCGGGCAGCACGCGCAGAAGACCGACACGCGGGTCGAAGCCGTGTTCGACGTCGAGGGCTCGACCGCGCTCTCCGACGCGCAGAAGCGGAGGGTCGTGTCGCGCGTCGGCCCAGTCGTGCGGGCGGTCGCACAGGACGAGCGGAGCCAGTGGCGCAACCGCGAGCTCGCCCTCGAGCGGCTGGCGGAGACGTTGCGCGAGGCGCTCCGCGTCCAGCGCCCACGCCGCGCGACGAAGCCGACGAAGGCCGCCGTCGAGCGACGGCTCGACCAAAAGCGGCGCCGCGGCGAGACGAAGCGCATGCGCCGGCCGCCGCCCGAGTAGTCGGCGTCACACTTCCGGCACGGTGTCTGACACCCGGTCGCAGCCGCCGCGCCGGAGCGGGAGCCGCATCCGTGGACGACGCGTAACACTCTCGGCACGCGTCTGACACCGGGTTCGATCGGCACGCGTCTGACACCGGGTTCGAAGTTCTTACGGGCGCCTTACGACTCCCTTACGACCGCCTAATCGGCTCATGACAAGGCGCGCCGACGATTCGGACGTCCCCTTCGCACAAGGAGTCGTTCGATGAAGACGCAGTTCCTGTTCGGCGCCCTCCTCGCCGTCGCGCTGCTCACCGCCGGAGCGTCGGCGACGTTCGCGGCCCGCACGAGCGGCGGCGTCCTGTACGTGTTCAACGGCCGGATGATGGCCGACGCCGGCAGCGGCTCGACGATCGCCGTCGACGTGAACGGCGGCAACCGCGCCGCCCTGAAGAAGCTCGTCGGCCAGAGCGACAGCGCGAACTTCGCGGTCGACGCCGGCACGCAGTACCTCCGCTGGGCGCACGGCGTCCCGACGGTCGTGACCGAGTCGAACCTGGTCGCGGGCGACCGCGTCAGCGTCCGGGTCGTCGCCGACCGCCACGCCTCGCTCGCTCAGATCGAGGCGACCGCAGCCCGCCGCGTCGCGGACTCCGGCCAGCCCGGCCGCTTCCCGGCGCAGCCGCTGTGGCTGTTCCGCGGCACGCTCGACGCCCCGGCCGCCGGCGGCGCCGTGACCCTGCACGTCCGCGACGGCAACCTCCGCGCGCTCCGCGGGATGCTGGGCCAGCCCGTCGACCAGACGTTCCGCTACGACGGGCACACGATCTTCGTGCTCTGGCAGGGCCGCGTTCCGACCGTCATCTCGCCGAGCCAGCTGAAGGTCGGCGACACGATCTCGGTGCGCATCCGCGCCCCGCGTGCGTTCTCGCTCGCTCAGGTGGAGCAGGTGCCGGCGAACCACGTCGGCGACCACGAGCCCGCCGCTTCCTCGTAGTCCCTCGTACCTGCTCGCTGAGAGAGGCCGCGCCGTCCGCGGCCTCTCTCAGCTCTCCGCGCGAGCGATGAAGCCGCGCACGAGCTCGAAGGTCTTCTCCGGCTCCTCGGCCTGCGACATGTGCGAGGACTCCTCCATGACCACGAACTCCGACCCCGGGATCGCGAGGTGGGCCGGCTCGACCGACGCCGGCGTGACCTCGTCGAAGCGCCCGCAGAAGAGCAGCGTCGGCACCTGGATCCGCCCGAGCTGCGGCGTGATGTCCCAGTCCTTGATCGTCCCGATCACGTGGAACTCCGACGGCCCGTTCATGTAGTGGTAGACCTCGGGGTTCGCGTTCATCACGTCGAAGCACTCGGCGAGCCAGTCGGGCCACTCGACCCGGCAGAGGTGCCGCTTGTAGAACTCCAGCTCGGCGGCCTGGTACTCCGGGTCGTCGGTCGTCCCCGCCTCCTCGTGCCTGCGGAGCGCGTCTTCCACCTCCGGCGGCAGCTCGGCGCGCAGGCGCGCGATCTCGGGCATCCAGGCCGGTACCGACGGCGGCGAGCTCTCGACGATCAGCGAGACGAGCCCCTCGGGCTGCGTCGACGCGTACTGCATCCCCAGCATCCCGCCCCACGAGTGGCCGAGCACGTGCACGCGCTCGAGCCCGAGCGCTTCGCGCACGGCGCCGACCTCCTCGACGTACAGCTCCGGCGTCCACATCGACGGGTCGTGCGGCTCCTCGACGACCGAGTTGCCCGACCCGAGCTGGTCGTAGAAGACAACCCGCCGCTCGTCCGCGAGCACCTCGTAGGGTTTCACGTGCAGCCAGTTCGCGCCGGGCCCGCCGTGCAGGCACAGCAGCGGAATCGCGTCGCCGTCGTCCGGGCCGACCGACCGGTACCAGGTCTCGTAGCCGCGGAACGGAATCCGACCTTCCGTCTCCACGAGGCCGTTATATCTAGGCTGGTCGGGCGATGCGCCTCTGGGGGTCCTTCGGCGGCGGCCGCGACATGGCCGTCGATCTGGGTACGGCGAACACGCTCGTGTTCATCCGCGGGCGCGGGATCGTGCTGTTCGAGCCGTCCGTGGTCGCAATCTCGGAGGAGACCGGCAAGGTGCACGCGGTCGGCGCCGAGGCGAAGCGCATGATCGGCCGCACCCCGGCCTCGATCCGCGCGACGCGACCGCTCCGGCACGGTGTGATCGCCGACTTCGAGGTGACCGAGGCGATGCTCCGCCACTTCATCACCAAGGCCGGCGGCGGCCGCTTCGCCTTCGCGCGGGTCGTGCTCTGCGTCCCGAGCGGGATCACCGACGTCGAGCGGCGGGCCGTGGACGAGGCGACGCGCGTCGCAGGTGCCCGCGGGGTCTACCTGATCGAGGAGCCGATGGCCGCCGCGATCGGCGCCAACCTCCCGGTCGCGGACGCCGTCGCGAGCATGGTGATCGACATCGGCGGCGGCACGACCGAGGTGGCCGTCATCTCCCTCGGCGGGATGGTGGTGTGGGAGTCGATCCGGGTCGGCGGCTACGAGCTGGACGACGCGATCGTCGACACCGTCAAGAACACGCACAAGCTGCTGATCGGCCAGGAGACCGCGGAGGCGGCGAAGCTCGAGATCGGCTCGGTCTCGCCGGCCGATGACGCGAACGAGACGTCCGTCGCCGGGCGCGACCTCGTCAGCGGGCTGCTCCGGCGCGTGACGATCTCGGGCCTCGACGTGCGGCGTGCGCTCGAGGCGCCGGTCGCGCGGATCGTCACCGCGGTCAAGGACACGCTCGAGCGCACGCCGCCCGAGCTCGCGGCCGACGTCGGCGAGCGCGGGATCGTGCTCGCGGGCGGCGGCGCGCTGCTACGCGGCTTCGCCGACAAGCTGCGCGAGGAGGTCGGCCTTCCCGTGCAGATCGCCGAGTCGCCGCTGACCTGCGTCGCCGAGGGCGCCGGCCGCAGCCTCGACGAGCTCGAGACGCTCGACCGGGCCGCGAAGGCGCAGCGCAAGAGCCGGTCCCGCAGCCGCCGCTAGCGGAGACGGGCCAAGAGCCGCTCGACCGGGCTGCGCGGCGCAGGCGAGGGCGCGGCGAGGAACGCCGCCAGCCGCTCGGCCTCGTCCTCCTCGAGCGAGACCGCGGCCTCGGCGACGCCGTCGGCGCTCCAGACGCTGAAGCGCACGTGCGGGTCTTCGGTCAGGTAGCGCGAGACACGCAGCGCCTTCCCCGCGTCGCGCGGATGCGGCCGGAAGAACTCGACCAGCTTGCGGCGCTGCGGCGTCGCGCACCAGGGGCAGAAGCGATACGCCGCCTCCAGCTCGCCACCGCACTCGACGCAGACGCGCATGCTGCCTCCAGTTACCTCGAAAGAGTGATCTTCGCAAAGGGAGCGCAGGTTTCGCCACCCGGCGGGGTTCTGGTCAGAAGATCACCGACCGAAGGAGACAGCGATGCCGCCCGTTCGCGCCCTCAGCGCAGACGACCTCACCGAGCCGTTCAGCCTCGCTTCGCTGCTCGCGTGCGGGAAGACCCTGCTCGGCGGCACGGCGTCGCGAGTCGCGGCCGCGGCGCTCGTCGCCGGGGTGGCCGTGACCGTCGCCGCGCCGAGTGCGCACCGCGTCGAGGCCTCCTCGGCTGCACGGACGGTCGTGGCCCCTGTGACGTTCATACCCCGCCGCGCTCCACTCGAGGAATCGGCGCCGCACCCGACGGCGAAGCCCGCGGCCGTCGCTCGACCTGCGCCGCGCGTTGCGCGCCCGCCGGTGACGAAGCCGCCACGGGCGGCACCCGCGACTGCACCCGCTCCTCCCAGTCGTCCTGCGCCTGCTGCGCCTCGAGCCGCACCGCCTCAGGCTGCCGCGCCCGACCCTCCGGCGCCCACGGCTCCGGAACCACCGCCGACAGAGGCACCGCCGCACCCGGTCGTGCCGCCGCTGCCCCCGCTTCCGCCCGTGACGAACCCGGGCGCGCCTAGCGTGGACTCGCCGTCTCTGCCGCTCGGTCCGTAGAGGCTTCGAACTTCGCGCGGCAGCCGGGCCCGCAGAAGAAGTAGCGCCGTCCGTCGACCTCGAGCGAGAGCGCCTTCGCGCGGTCGACCCTCATCCCGCAGACCGGGTCGCGCGCGCCGCGCCGGAACGTCAACGCGAAGAGCGCGACGAAGACGAGCGTGAACACGATGTTCAGGACGGCCGTGTAGTTCCAGGTGATCGCGCGCTCGGTGACCGAGCCGATCGAGGGGCGCGTGCTCGGAATTAGTCCCGCCCAGCTGAAGATCCCGTCGACGGCGAGCGCCGCGAGCATCATCGCGCCGAACATGACCGCCACGAGCTTGCCCGCGAGCCGCCAGCCGTAGTAGCGGCGGTAGATCAGCACCAGCGGGATGATGATCAGGTCGGCGTAAATGAACGCGATCACGCCCGCGAACGAGATGCCGCCGGCCCAGAGCACGGCCGCGAGCGGGATGTTCCCGACCGAGCAGACGAACGACAGCACCGCGACGAGCGGGCCGACGACCACGTTCTCGAGCACCTGCACCCAGCCGCCCGTGCCCGTGAGGAAGAGCGAGTTGAAGAAGTCCATCGGGAGCAGCGCGATGAACCCGGCGATGACGAAGCCGAGCGTGATCTCCTTCCAGAGCATCTGCCAGTCGCCGCGGAAGTTGTGCGCGACGTCCGACCAGCCCTCGAGCGTGAAGCGCCGCGAGCCGCCGGCCGAGTGGTGCTGGTGCCCGCTGTCGGCGGCGCGGGCGTGCTCGCGCGCCCGCTCCTCCTCGCGGCGCGAGACGACGAGCGTCACCGCCGTCCACATGAGGACGATCAGCAGCAGCCCGCCGACGAACTCGGCCAGCGTGAACTGCCAGCCGAGGAAGATCCAGAGCACGATTCCGATCTCGAAGACGAGGTTCGTCGAGGCGAACTGGAACGCCATCGCTGCCGCGAGGCTGGCGCCCTTCTGGAACATCGACTTCGCGATCGCGACGGCCGCGTAGCTGCACGACGACGAGGCGGCGCCGAGGCCGGTGGCGAGCGCGGCCGTCCGGGCGCCGCGTCCGCCGAGTGCCTGCTCCATGCGCGGGCGCGGCACCCAGGCCTGGACGATCCCCGAGAGCAGGAAACCGAGCACGAGCGCCCACCAGACCTCCCACGCCATCCGGAAGGCGTTCCACAGCCCGTCGCCGATCTGGGCGACCACGTTCACGCGATTGACGCTAGCGAGTGCGAGGGAAGAGAGAGGCCGTGGACGACAGCGACCTGATCATCCTCGACGGCTGCACCTTCATGTACTCCGACGCGGCGGGCGACGTCGAGGTCGAGGACGCCGAGGGCTTCTTCTTCCAGGACGTCCGGCACCTGTCGAGCTGGCAGGTGCTCATCGACGGCAAGCGGGTCGAGCCGCTCTCGAGCAGGCGCGTCGACTACTACTCGGCGCGGATCGTCGGCGGGGACGACCAGGTGGCCGTGCGCCGCGACCGCTTCGTGACCGAGGGCATGCACGAGGACGTCGTCGTCCAGAACCTGACGGCGGAGCCGCGCGAGGTGCGGGTCGAGCTGCGCTTCGAGTCGGACTTCGCCGACGTGATGGAAGCGCAGGACGGCGGCAACGGCGCCGGGAGGACGTGGGCCGAGGCGAAGCCGAGGTCGGTCACGCTCTGGCACGAGCGGCGTGGGTACCGCCGAGGCACGATCCTGGCGTTCAACCGCCGCGGGCGCCTCGACGGCAAGCGGGCGCGCTCCGCATCCGGCTGGCGCCGCGCGAGGCCTGGCGGCTGTCGATCGACGTCACGCCCGTCGTCGAGGGGAGGCGGCACCCGCCGCTCCTGAAGGAGTGCGCGTTCCACGAGCACGCGCCGAAGATGGCGCTCTCGGTCGGCGAGTGGCTCGAGCAGACGCCGGAGCTCGTGACGGAGCACGCCGCGCTGGAGCG
>DASSQG010000067.1:0-4294 GCA_035702625.1 Gaiellaceae bacterium
TCATGTGCCCATTCCTTCCCTAGTCCGCGAACACGGGACGCGTCTGCGCCGCCGGTTCTTCCCACCCGGTCGTACGATGGAGCCCGTGGAGCGGTTCGACGCCATCGTCGTCGGTGCCGGCCCGGCCGGCTCGACCGCCGCACTCCGGCTCGCACGCGGGGGCGCGCGTGTGCTGCTGCTCGACCGCGAGCGCTTCCCGCGCGACAAGCCCTGCGGCGGTGGGCTGACCTACCGCGCCGTGCGGCAGCTGCCCCTCTCGGTCGACCCGGTCGTCGAAGACACCGTCCACCGCTTCGAGCTCGGCTTCCGCTACGGGAGCCGGTTCGAGCGGCAGAGCGAGTCACCGATCGTGCTGATGACGCAGCGGCGGCGGCTCGACGCGTTCCTTGCCGAGCAGGCCGCGGCAGCCGGGGCGGACTTCCGCGACGGCGTGAAGGCGACGGCGCTCGAGCAGGACGACGACGGGGTGACGGTTCGCTTCGACGGCACAGCGGCGACGGCGCCGGTCGCGATCGGCGCGGACGGGGTGAACGGCCTGACCGCCCGGGCGCTCGGGCTGACGGGCTCGCGCTCGCACGGCGTCGCGCTCGAGGGGAACGTCGCCCATGTTCACGCGCGCGAGGACTACCGCGGGCGCGCGGTCGTCGAGCTCGGAACCGTGCCCGGCGGCTACGCGTGGATCTTCCCGAAGGGCGAGCACGTCAACGTCGGCGTCGGCGGCTGGGAGTCCGAGGGGCCTCGGCTGCGGGAGCACCTCGAGCGGGCGTGTGCCGGCTACGGACTGCCGGCGGAGCGGCTCGAGTCGCTCCGCGGCTACCGGCTGCCGATGCGCTCGGCCGGTGCCCCGTCGCGCTCCGGTCGCGTCCTGCTCGCCGGCGACGCAGCGGCGCTCGTCGACCCGCTCTCGGGCGACGGGATGTACGAGGCGTTCGTCAGCGCGCGGCTCGCCTCGGACGCGGTGCTCTCGGGCGACCTCGACGGCTACGAGCCCGCGCTCGCGCGCGAGCTCGGGCGCACGCTCGCGGCTTCGTGGAAGGCGAAGTACGCGCTCGAACGCTTCCCGCGCCTCGTGTTCGGCGTCGCCCGCCTGCCCCTCGTGTGGGGGTTTACGTCGGCGTTCCTTCGCGGCGACCTTGCGCACCCCGACGAGGCGACGGGCCTCGTCCGCGCACCGCTGCGGCTGGTCGACGTCCTCGGCCGCCGCTCAAGCGCCGCCGCGTAGCCGTTCCGTCACGGTGTCTGACACCGGCCGTCGGCCGGCAACCCGCGTCGCCGAGCCGATCTGTGGAACGGCTGTGACAGTCCGGACACGCGTCTGACACCGGGGTAGAAGCCTCAAGCGCTGCGGCGTAGCTGCCGATCTGCCCTCCGTGGACCTCAATGCGGTACTCGGCCGTGCCGTGGAACTCGGCGCGAGCGACATCCATCTCAAGCTCGGCCAGCCGCCGGTGCTCCGGCGCGACGGGCAGCTCGGCCTGCTCCCGGACACCCCGCCGCTCTACGACAGCGACCTCGAGGCGGCGCTCTCGCGCGTCGCGGACCTGACGCCCGCGAAGCTCTCGCACTTCCACGAGACCGGCGAGCTCGACATCGCCTATACGGCCGACGGCCTGCCGCGCTTCCGCGTCAACGGCTACCGCCAGCGCGGCTCGATCTCGTTTGCCTTCCGCGTGATCCCGAAGGACGTCCCCGGCTTCTCGCAGCTGCGGCTGCCGAAGGGCGTCGAGCGCCTGGCCGGCGAGCACCGCGGCCTCGTGCTCGTGACCGGCGCGACCGGCTCCGGCAAGACGACGACGCTCGCGGCGGTGATCGACCACATCAACCGCACGCGCCGGCAGCACATCGTCACGATCGAGGACCCGATCGAGATCCTCCATTCCGACCACGGCTGCATCGTCAACCAGCGCGAGGTCGGCCTCGACACCGAGTCGTTCCTCGCGGCGATCCGCCGCGTCCTCCGTCAGGACCCGGACGTGATCCTGATCGGCGAGCTGCGCGACTCCGAGACCGCCGAAACCGCACTCAAGGCCGCCGAGTCCGGCCACCTCGTCTTCTCGACGCTGCACACGATCGACGCCGCCGAGACGATCGGCCGCCTGGTCGAGTTCTTCCCGGCCGAGAAGCAGGAGCAGATCCGCTCGATCCTCGCGGGCGTCCTGCGCGGCGTGATCAGCCAGCGGCTGCTGCCGCGCACCAATGGCGGCCGCGTCGCCGCCGTCGAGGTGATGGTGAACAACTCGCGCATCTCCGACCTGATCCGCGAGCGGAAGACGGAGGAGATCACCGACGCGATCGCCGAGGGCCAGTTCTTCGACATGCAGACGTTCAGCCAGGCGCTGATCGAGCTAGTGGTCGCCGGTGAGGTCGACCGTGAGACGGCCGCGAACGCCGCCACCAACCGCCACGACTTCCTGGTCGCCCTCGACCAGGCGCTCAAGCGGCAGGCTGCCGGCGTCGAGACCGACCGCCCGGTCTCCGAAATGGAGCCCGAGCCCCCGCCGCCCGCGGAGTCCCCGATGCCCGGGCTGCGGATCGCCGGCGCGCAGGACGGCTGATGAAACGCCTCATCGCTGCGGCCTTTGCGGCGCTCGCGCTGGCCGCTCCAGCAGGCGCTGACATCTTCCGGATCGTCCCGACCGCGCCCGCGACCTCGCCGGCGTTCCTGCCGAGCGCGCAGGCGCCGAACGCGCCGGGCTCGGTCGTCGTGCCGCCGGATCTGATGGTGGCGCCGTTCGTGCCGCAGACCCGCAGCTACGACCAGCTGCTGGGGCTGTGGCAGCGCGACGGCGCCGTCTACGGCGTGCCGTGGCAGGTGCTCGCCGCGATCAACAAGGTCGAGTCCAACTTCGGCCGCAACATGGGCCCGAGCTCCGCCGGGGCGATCGGCTGGATGCAGTTCATGCCGTCGACCTGGGAGCGCTGGGGCGTCGACGCGAACGGCGACGGCGTGGCCGACCCATGGAGCCCGGAGGACGCAATCGCGGCCGCCGCGCGCTACCTCGCGGCATCCGGCGGCGCGACCGACATCTCGCGCGCGGTGTTCTCCTACAACCATGCGCAGTGGTACGTCGACGAGGTGATGCAGCTCGCGCGGCTGTTCGGCAACGGCGGCGTCGACGCGACCTTCAGCCTCGACCGCATGCAGGTCTCGCTCGACGCGGCCCGCGACAAGGTCGTGCACGCGAACCAGAGACTGCTACGGGCCGAGCGCGACCTGCGCGCGCTGAGCCGCAGCGAGGACGCGCTACGCCAGCACGAAGCCGCGTCGCCGCTGCTCTCGGACCAGCTCTCGCTCGATCGGCGTGCGACGAAGGTCGGCGTGACGCGCGCCGCCGCCGAAGCGCTCGTGAACGACCTGCGCGGGAAGGTCGAGCAGGCGCAGAGCGACCTCGCGCTCGCGAAGGACCGCTCGCTCGCCTCGTCGTTCACGCCCGCCGCGGGCTCGCTCCTCGCCGCGCCGGCCTACGCCGGGCAGTACGTCTTCCCGGTCGGCGGCGGCCCGTCGCTCGTCTCGGTCTCGCACCACCACCACGACTACCCGGCTGCGGACATCGCGGCGCCGGAGGGAACGCCGGTCTACGCGCTCGCGAACGCGACGGTCGTCCGCTCGTGGAGCTACCCCGACCCGCGCTGCGGCATCGGCCTGACGATCGACACCGCGGACGGCCAGGAGTGGACGTACTGCCACCTCTCGTACCTCGACCCGACCGTCACGGCGGGCGCGCAGCTGCCGGCAGGCACAGAGGTCGGCCTCGTCGGCATGACCGGCGACGCCACCGGCCCACACCTGCACCTGCAGCTCGACCCGACGAGCTCGTACCCGCAGGACCAGCCGTGGTTCCAGCGCTTCGCCGGGATCGCGTTCCGCTGGCAGGACGCGGGGCCGTCCGACCAGCTCGCACCGCCGAGCACCGGGCCCGTCTTCGCCGTCGTTCCCCAGCAACTCGAGGCATCGACCGGGTCGGTCGTCCTCTTCAGCCGGTAGGAAACACGCCGCGATCACGACGACGCTGCGCAGGGCCTCCAACGGAGGCCCTGCGCACTAATCGGTACGAGTGTTTCTCTACGGGATGAGCGTGCCGTCCAAGAACACCTGGATCGCGTTGGCAGCCAACCCGCCGGTGTTCACGGTGTCGTTGACGTCCAGCCCATTGAGCTCGAGGTGGTCGGTCGCTTCCGGGTTGGAGATCGTGACCAGCGGGGCGAGACCGCTCACGTTCACCGCGCCCGAGGTGCCGCTGACGTCGATTGCGTCGGCGCCTGCGGTCCCGTTCATGACCACTCGGTCGACCGC
>DASSQG010000068.1:0-24055 GCA_035702625.1 Gaiellaceae bacterium
CGCAGACGATCTCGAAGCGCTCGCTGCGGGCGATCCACGTGCCGTTCCCCGGCAGCGACCCCGGCATCGGCCCGCGCTTCTTCCACTGGACCGACGGCGAGCCGCGGCTCGAGATCCTGCCCGCCGACGGCGACCCGCTGAACCCGGTGCTCGAGGAGGTCTGGGCAATCCCGCAGGGCGAGAGCCGCTTCGTCACGGTCGTCGTGCCGGAGCTGTTCCGCAAGCGCTCACTGCTCTCGGCGGTGATGCACCGCTCGACGTTCTCGCTCAAGCTCGGCCTGCTGCGCGAGCCCGGCGTCGCGGTCACCGACGTGCCGAAGCTCGGCGGCGACGATGGGCTTCCGGAGCGCGCGCAGGTGATCGTGCCGGTCTCGGCGATGAACGCGGCGTCGCTGCGGGCGCTGCAGTACGCGCGCTCGCTCGGGATACGCGACACGACGGCCGTCTACTTCGCCGACCACGAGGAGGAGGCCGAGGCGATGCGCGACGACTGGCGGCGCTTCCCGACCGGCGTGCCGCTCGACGTCGTCGACGACCCGTACCGAGACGTCGGCCAGCCGCTGCTCGAGTACCTGCGGCGCGTGACGGTCGACCCCGAGGCGGTTGCCGTGGTGGTCATGCCCGAGCTGATCGTGCGCGGCACCGACCGCCTGCTGCACAACCAGCGCGCGCTCTACCTGAAGCGGCTCCTGCTGTTCGAGCCGCAGGTGATCCTCACCTCGGTGCCGTTCCAGCTCACCTAGGCGATCTCGAGCACGATCTTGCCGAACTGCTCGCCGGCCTCCATCCGCTCGTGGGCGCCCCGCGCCTGCTCGAGCGGGAAGACCGAGTCGACGACCGGTTTCGCGCGTCCGCTCTTGACCAAGTCGTAGGCGCCCTCGAAGTCCTCGTGCGTCCCCATCGTTGAGCCGTAGATCGTCAGCTGCTTCCACCAGATCCGGTGCAGCCCGGCCGGCGGGTTCGGCCCGCTCGTCGCGCCGCAGACGACGATGCGGCCTCCCGTTCGCGCCGCCTGCAGCGAGCTTTGCCAGGTCGCCTCGCCGACGTGCTCGAGCACGACGTCGACGCCCTTCCCGCCGGTCGCCTCCTTGACCGCGTCGCGCACGTCGCCGGTCGCGTGGTTCACGGCAGCGTCCGCGCCGAGCTCGCGTGCGCGCTCGAGCTTCTCGTCGCTCGACGAGGTGACGAGCGCCTGCGCGCCGAGCGCCTTCGCGATCGCGAGCCCCGCGGACGCGACGCCGCTGCCGATGCCCCACAGCAGCACCCACTCGCCTTCGCGCAGCTGCGCCTTCGTCACGAGCAGCCGGTACGCCGTCTCGAAGACGAGCGGGAACGCCGCCGCCTCCTCGAACGAGATCTCGTCCGGCAGCGGGTAGACGTTCCCTTCGGGCACCGCGACGAGCTCGGCGTGCGTCCCGTCCATGTGCTCGCCGATCACCGTGATCTTCTCCCCGTGCTCGATCCCGGGGTTGATGACGACGCGCTCGCCCGTGTCGGCGCGGAGCCCCGCGCCGTCCGCGCCGAGGATGCGCGGCTTCGGTACCGAAGGTAGGCCTTTGCGGATCCAGAGGTCGAGATGGTTGAGGGAGGCAGCGCGCAGGCGGACGAGCACCTCGCCGGGCCCGGGCTCGGGATCGGGCGCGTCCTCGTAGCGGAGCACCTCCGGCCCGCCGTCCTCGTGGATCCGAATCGCCTTCATCGGGGCACAATCTTCCACATGCACGCAGAGGAGCTGACAAGGCTCGCCGAGGAGGTCGGGCTCGACGTGGTCGGGGCCGCTCCGGTCGAGCCCTATGCCGAGACCGAGCGGCACATCCGCGAGCGCCGCGAGCGAGGCCTGTTCGCGGACATGCGCTTCACGATGGCGCGGCCCGAGCAGTCGTGCCACCCGGAGACGCTCCTCCGCGGCGTGCAGACCGTCGTCTCGGCGGCGCTCTGCTACTGGGCCGAGGGCGAGGGGCCGCCGTCGGGTCACGGGCGGCTGCCGCGCTACACGTGGTGGGACGCGTATGCCGCCCTGCGCGAGCGGCTCGACGAGCTCGGGCGGAGGCTCGGCGGCGAGTACCGCGTGCTGGTCGACGCGAACCAGCACGTCGATCGCGAGGCCGCCGCCCGCAGCGGCGTCGGTTTCTACGGCAAGAACACGATGCTGATCACCCGGCGCTTCGGCTCCTGGGTCGTCCTCGGGACGCTCCTCACGACGGCCGAGCTCGAGCCGACGCCGCCGCTCGACGCCGGCTGCGGGTCGTGCACGCTCTGCATCGACGCGTGTCCGACCGACGCCCTCGACGAGCCCGGCGTGCTCGACGCGACCCGATGCCTGTCGTACTGGACGCAGTCGTCGTCGCCCGCGCCTGAGGACGTGCGCGAGGCACTCGGCGACCGCGTCTACGGTTGCGACATCTGCCAGGACGTGTGCCCGTGGAACCGCGGCGTCGAGAAGCGTCGCGCCGGTCGGGCGGCCTCCGCGGATCTCGAGCCACACGTCTCGCTCGTCGACTGGCTGACCGCGGAGGACGACGACCTGCGCGGGCGGTACGACCGGCTGTTCGTGCCGCGGAACGACCCGCGCTACCTGCGCCGCAACGCGCTGGTGGCCGTCGGCAACGGCGCCGGCGATCCCGAGCTCGCGCGCCCGTATGCGGAGGGCGACGACCCGGTCCTGCGCGAGCACGCCGAGTGGGCGCTGCGGAGGCGCGCGTGAGTCTCGACCTCCAGCGCCAGCGCGACCTCGAGCGCTGGATCGGGTGGATCCGGCTCGCGGCGGTCGTCTTCGCCTTGGTCCAGGTCGCGATCGGCAGCAACTATCCGCCGGGGTACGAGGGCTGGGCTTGGGCGGCGACCGCGGTTCTGGCCGTCGGCTCGGTCGTCCTGTTCGTGCTCTCGCGGCGGGAGTGGGAGCCGAGGGCGCAGAAGATCCTGGGCCTCTCGGCGCTGACCTTCGACTTCGCGGCCGTCTCCGCGTTCGTCCTCATCTACAGCTTCGAGCGCGCCGGCCCGGTCAGGCAGTTGCTCTTCCTGCCGCTGATCGAGGGCGCGGTCCGGTACGGCATTCCGGGGGCATTCATCCTCACTGCGTTGAGCGCGCCGGTGATCGCGGCGTCCGAGTCGATCCGCGAGCACCGCTTCTCGATCCACGGCTACCGGTTCGACTACGTCACGCTCCAGCTCGGGATCGAGCTCCTGATGGGGCTGATCGTCGCCTGGTTGCTCCTGCGGTTGGAGCGGCAGACGGACGTCGCGGAGACGCGGGCGGCCGAGGCCGAGCGGCTGCGCGACCAGCTCGGGCGCCGCGCCGACGTGCTCGAGGCCGCGAACCGCTGTGCGAGAGCGCTCAGCTCGTCGCTGGAGCTCGAGCGCGCCTTCGAGGCGTTCATCCGCGAGGTGCGGGGGCTGATGCCGTTCGACCGGATGGCGATCGTGCTCAGCGAGAGCGGGGTGGCCCAGGTGATGGCGGTCGCCGGTGAGGGGTCCGGCGAGGTGCTGCCGGCCGGTTCGGGCGCTCCGATCCACGGGACGCTGCTCGAGGAGATCCTGCGCACGAACGGGACGATCTACCGGCGCGACATGAGCTCGGCTGACTACCCCGAGGAGGACGAGTTCCTCGCGCTCGGACTGCACTGCCGGCTGGCGACGCCGCTGCTGCAGGGGGCGCGGTCGATCGGGATGCTCTCGCTCGTCCGGCGCGAGGTCGACGCGTTCTCGGAGGAGGAGATCGAGCTCGCCGGCCTGCTCGGGCGGCTGGTCGCGAGCGCCGTGCAGAACATCCGCGCGTACGGCGCCGAGCGCAAGACGGTCGAGGAGCTGCGGCGGCTCTCCGCCCTCCGGGCCGACTTCGTCTCGCTCGTCTCGCATGAGCTGCGCACGCCAATGGCGGCCGTGATCGGCGCCGCCCGCACGCTCCAGCAGCGCTGGCGCGAGCTCTCGCCCGAGCACCGCGAGTCGTTCCTCGAGCTGATCGCCGGCGAGACGAACCGGCTCGCCGACCTGATCGGCGACGTGCTCGACACGTCCCGCATCGAGGCCGGCACGTTCAGCTTCCGCTTCGCCGAGGTCGACCTGGGCCGGCTCGTGACCGACGCCGTCGCGACGGCGCAGGTCGGCCAGGACGAGGTGCACCTGCGCGCCGACGTGCGCACGCCGTTGCCGGAGATCCGCGGTGACGGCGAACGCCTGCGCCAGGTGCTGACGAACCTGATCGACAACGCGATCAAGTACTCGCCGGCCGGCGCGCAGGTCGACGTCCGCGCTTACCAGGAGGACGGGGTCGTGCGCATCGACGTCAGCGACTCCGGCCCGGGCATCGCCAAGGACGACCAGAAGCTGATCTTCGAGAAGTTCGGCCGCGTCACCGGCGCCGGCGCCACGCGTCCGGGCACCGGGCTGGGCCTCTTCATCGCCCGGTCGATCGCCGAGGCCCACGGCGGCGCCCTCGACGTGGAGTCGGCCCCCGAGCAGGGCTCGACGTTCACGCTCGAGCTGCCCGTTCAGGGCTAGTCGAGCACGGCCATCTTGCGACGGCCGGAATGGTGCGAGAGGCTGACGTCGTGGCCGAAGAGGTGATCTCTCGCGACGAGGTCGTGGCGCTACTGTTCAACGTCAGTGACGTCGCCGAGTCGCTCAGACGGATCGAGACCTTGATCGGAGGTGACGATGGCGAAGAAGAAGGGGAAGCTGACGAAAGCTGACCTCGAACGCCGTCGAGAGATGGCGATCAACGCCGAGCGCACCCGGCAGCTGGCGATCAAGGGTCAGGCCGAGCTCGACGCGCGCAAGGCGCGCGAGGCCGAAGCCACCGACTAGGCGACGCGCACGCGGGACAGCCCCAGCTCCTGCTGCACCGCCTTGGCGCGGCCGGCGACCTCGCGCCGCAGCTCCGGCGGCTCGAGCACGACCGCCTCGCCGCGGTAGCTGAGGATCTCGCCGACCAGCCACTCCGGGCTTCCGACCGGGCGTTCCGCAACCGCCGAGCCGTCCGCCAGCCGCCGGGCGCCCTTCTCGAGCTCCCAGCGCGCGATCTCCGGCGAGTACCAGATCCGGGCGGGCCTGGCGTCGCGGAACTCGTGCGGGTCGAAACCCTCGCGCGCGTCGAAGTGGCCCCGCTGGAGCCGGGCCGAGCGCATCCGGTCGAGGCGGAACGAGCGCTCCCCGTCACGGGTGCGATCCCACGTGTGGACGTACCAGTACGGCAGCCGCCGCTCGAGCGAGTACGGCTCGACGAGGTGCGTCGAGACCTCTTCCTCGCCTTCCTTCAGGTAGTCGATCTCGACGAGTCGCCGCTCGCGCAGCCCGCGGCTGAGCGTGCCGACGAGGTCCTCCTCGGCGCGCTGCACCTGCGGCTCGGGCGTCTGCTGCAGCTCGAACTCGCCGAAGGTCTCCTCGAGCTTGGCGCGGACGCGGTCGAGCGGCGTGCGCGAGTCCGCGGCGATCATCGGGCCGACGAACTCGAGCGCCAGCCGGATCGCACGCGCCTCGAGCGGCGTGAGCCGCGGCGGCGCGCGAAAGGTGTCGCCCCAGAGCTCCTTGTCGACGCGGATCGTGTCGCCGTCGAGCTCGGCGTAGACCGCGTAGCAGCCGCCGCCGAAGTTGACGAGGTTCAGGAGCGAGAGGTGCTCCTCCAGCCGCTCGAACGGGATGTGGAAGCGGTCGACGAGTTCCTGCGCCGGGAACTCCGCCTCGGAGTCCTCGCCGCAGCGGTCGAGCAGGTACGCGAGTAGCGCCTGCAGGACGCCGAAGCGCTCGGGCTCGACGGGCGCGGCGGGACGCTCGGCCGACTCCACGACCCGCCCGTCGCTCTCGGCGGCGAGCTCGAGCGGCGTTCCCTCGTGCCGCTCGCGCACGAGTTTCAGCGACCGCGCGACCTCGCGTCGCAGCTCGTCCGGCGCCTGCGGCACGGCGCGTCCGTCCTGGCGCAGCACCCAGGACGCCAACAGCGGGAGGCTCGAGTACTCGGTCACGAAGACGCCGTCCTCGACCTTCGTCCCGAAGGTGCGCTCGACCCACCACGCCGTGTCGCCGGTGACCTCGATCCGCGCCTCGCCGGCCGGGTCGCCGATCCGCCACGGCGGCCGGCCACGGTAGCGGTCGACGTCGAACTCGGCCGGGAGGCGGAAGTCGCGCTCGCGGCGCGTCGCGAAGCGGATCTCGCCGCGGATCCGCGAGACGCGGAACGTCCGCTCGTCCTCGGCCTCGAGGTCGAGCCCGACCACGTACCAGGCGCCGGCGTCCTGGAACAGCGCGTACGGATTGATCGTCCGTTCGCGCTCCTCGTCGCGCGAGATCGACCAGTACGGGAACTTGACCGTCCGCTGCTTCGAGATCGCCGCCTCGAGCTTGCCGAGCCGGCCCTGCATCTCGACCGAGTATTCGGGGTCGAGCACCTCGACGCGCATCGCGGTGTCGGTCGGCGCCTCCGCGAACCCGGGCCGGCCGAGCGCGAGGTTCTGCAGTGCGAGCCGCAGCGGCTCGGCGTACGCGAACTTGCCCTCGAGCAGGTAGAGGCAGGTCTGCAGCGCAGCGAGCTCGTCGTCGGTCAACTCGAGCGGCGGCAGGAAGTAGCGCTCGGAGCGCATCGTGTAGAGCTCCTCGCCCGTGTACTCGTCGCGCTGCGAGTGCAGCGGCACGCCGAGCGCGATCAGCTCGGCCCGGTCGGAGTAGAAGCGCCGGGCGAACGCCTCGTCCGACATCTCCTGGTAGCCCTCGACCTGGCTCTTGATGTCGCGCGCCGTCACCGCCCGCCGCTCCGCCATCAGGAAGGCGACGAGCGAGAGCTGACGGATCAGCTTGTCCGTGTCGTGCGACACCCGCAGCGAGACTATCGCGTGGACAACCGGGTGACTACGCCGCGACCTTGGAGCGCTCGAGATGCTGGTGCGAGGGGCAGTAGTCGCGCTCGGGCAGCGGCGTGCGCTGGCACGGCTTGCCCTTGCGCGTCGTCGCCCGGCAGCGCGCGACGCCGCCGTCGAACGCGCCCGCCTCGATCTGGCTCTCGATGAACGCGACCGCCGCGGCCACCCCTTCGCGCACGGCCCAGGCGACCTGCGCCTGGCACGTGATCGGGAAGTAGCGTCGGATGTCCTGGAAGAGCGCGCGGTCGGGCTTGGCGAAGTAGAGCGGGTCCTTGGCCAGCCGCTCCATCGTCTGCTCGCAGGCCTCGAGCACCTCGCGCCGGTACTGGACGCGCTCGTCGGGCGTCACGTACGGGTCTACCAGGTCCTTGATCGACCGGTAGATAGCGCGTGAGTACTGATACATGCAGGCCTGGATCTGCTGCGTTCGCTCGTCCATCGGTCAGTATCTCCCGCTCCTATTAATCTCCCGCAAAGCTTTGTTAATGAGGGGTTAAACCACGTCTGGGCCTGGGCTGCGCCCCGAGTCTAACGAACTAGGGCCGTGTTACAAAGTCGGCTTCCCTGTTGGCTCGGCGGTAAACGTCAGGGAACGATCCGGCGCGGATACGGCGCGCGGTAGCCGCGGCGGTGCGCGTCGATGATGTGGCCCTCGGCCGCTGCCTGGGTGCCGTAGACGCCGGTGAAGACGACGAAGTAGCCGGGGTGGAGGCTCGAGAACTGCGCGGAGTCGATCACGCCCACCTGCGGCAGCCCGAGCCTCGCGGCCTGCTTGGCCTCGCCGAGCGCGCCCGCGCGGCCGTTCGTCGAGGGCACCGAGTCGAGCACGATCGTCCAACCCGCGCGGCCGACCGGCCACGCGATCAGCGCCGCCTTCGGCTTGGGCTTTGGGCGCGTCGTCGTCGCGCCGGGAGTGGTGGCGGTCGTGGTCGGCGCGGTCGGCGTCGCCGGCTCGGGCGCGGTCTCGGTCGACGCGGGCTCGGTTGGGCCGGCGTTCGTCCGGACGATCGTGTTCCCGGCCGAGCTCGACTCGTCCGCGAGCCAGAGCGCCGAGGCGACGCCGGCGACGACCGCGACCACGAGCGCGAGCAACGTCGGCCAGATCCAGTCGCCGGGGTACCAGCCGACCCGGCGGCGCCAGCGGGCGCCGAGCCTCGCGCTCACGCCCGGCTGCAAGGGCAGCCGCTCGCCGCACTCGAGGCAGTACTCCTGGCCCTCCGCGTACGGCGTGCTACAGCGTGGGCAGGTCCGCTCGTCCTCGGGCGGCGGCACTCACCGCTCCTGCTGCTCGGCCGCGTGGAACATCGTGTCCTCCGACACCGGCTCCTTGCCTTCCGGCTCGGCTTCGGCTTCGGCTTCCTCGCGTGGCTCGACGGAGCGGCCGCAGTTGGCGCAGAAGCTCGCGTCGGCCGGTAGGGGATGCCCGCACCCCTCGCACGCGACCACCGGCGCGGCCCCGACCGGGCGACCGCAGTTGGCGCAGAAGTGCGAGCCCCACGGCAGCGGCGCGCCGCACTCGCACGTCGTGGGCGCCCGGCGCGCGTTCGCGACCGCGTCGAGCATCGAGTCGAGCTCGCGGAGCCGATCCTCCAGCGCGACGATCTCGCGGCACTGCTCGATCAGGAGCTGGTCGCGGAAGCTCGACCGCCGGTACATCTCGAGCGTCAGGCCGCCGAGGTCGCGGATCCGCTCCTCGCGCGCCTTCAGGATCGCGCGACGCTCACGACGGAGCGCCCCCGGCGACGGCGCGCGCCGCAGCACGGGCGGCGAGCCGGGCGCGGGCGGCGCAGCGGACGAGCGGCTTCCGATGCGGCTGAGCAGGGAAAAACGCGCCACGAGCGGCGCGAGTCTAGCAGCGGGCTCAGTCGGTCCCGGAGCGCCTAGAACTGGTGGTCGTCGCTGGCCGCGCGGCGGCCGAACCCGGCCACGAAGGCGATGAACAGGATCAGCCCGACGATGCCGACCACGATGCCGACCCAGGGAATCACGAAGCCGAAGACGATCCCGATCACGAGAAGTGCGATTGCGACACCGATCATGGGTTCTGAATCCCCGGGCCGCGAAGACGCAAGACTAGAGGTCGATCACGACGAGCCGGTCTTCCGTGAACTCGCGCACCGCGTACGCAGGGCCCTCGCGCGTGTTGCCCGAGTCCTTGACGCCGCCGTAGGGCATCTGGTCCGAGCGGAAGGTCGGCGCCTCGTTGACGATCACGCCGCCGAACTCGAGCTCCTGGGCTGCACGCATGGCGGATTCGAGCCGGCTGGTGAAGATGCCCGCCTGCAGGCCGAAGCGCGTCGAGTTCGCAAGCTCGATCGCCTCGCCGAGCGACGCGACCGCGTTCACGGTCACCACCGGGCCGAAGACCTCCTCGCAGCTCACCTTCAAGTCGGGCGACGCGTTCCCGATCACGGTCGGCCGGATCAGTCCGTCCTGTTCCTCGCCGCCGCTCAGGATCTCGGCGCCGCCGTCCCGCGCCTCGGCGACCCACTCGAGGATCCGCTCCTTCGCGTCCTCGTCGATCACCGGTCCGACGTCGGTGTCCTCGTCGGCCGGATCGCCGACCTTCAGCGCCTCGACGCGCGGCAGGAACGCGCCGACGAACCGGTCGTACGCGTCGCGCTCGACGTAGATGCGCTGCACCGAGATGCAGCTCTGGCCGGCGAACGAGAACGCGTGCGCCGCCATCGCCGTCGCCGCGGCCTCGACGTCCGCGTCGGCCGTGACGATCACCGGCGTCGCGTTGCCGAGCTCGAGGTTGACCCGCTTCTTCGCGGCGCGCTCCTTGATCCCCCAGCCGACCGGGCCCGAGCCCGTGAACGTGATCGCCTTCACGCGGTCGTCCTCCACCAGCACATCGCCGATCTCGGAGGACGGCCCGACGACGACGCTGAGCCAGCCCGCGGGCAGGCCTGCCTCCTCCTCCAGCTCGGCGAGCAGGAGCGCCGAGAGCGGCGTCTGGCTCGCCGGCTTCAGCACGACCGGGCAGCCGGCCGCCAGCGCCGGGGCGAGCTTGTGGGCGACGAGGTTCAACGGGAAGTTGAACGGCGAGATCGCGCCGACGATGCCGATCGGCCGGCGTAGCGTGAACGCGAGCTTGCCCTCGCCGGCCTGGGCGGCGTCCATCGGCACGACCTCGCCGGCAAGCTTGCGCGCCTCGACCGCGGCGAAGGTGTACGTCGACATCGCGCGCGACGTCTCGACGCGGGCGGCCTTCAGCGGCTTGCCCGCCTCGTCGGAGATCTGCCGCGCGATCTCGTCGTGACGCCGCGCGATCCCGGCGACGACCTTGACGAGGATCTCCGCGCGCCGATGCGCCGGCAGCGGCTCGAGCAGCGCCTGCTCGGCGGCGTCGACCGCCCGCCTGGTCTCCGCGGCGCCCGCTTTCGCGACCCGCGCGACCGGTTCGCCCGAGTACGGCGAGCGGACCTCGATCCAGTCGCCGGTCTCGAGCCACTCCCCGGCGACGAACAGCTTCCGCTCCGCGACGGTTGTGGCCATGGCGCAAGTCTAGGAATACTCGACCACGTGGCGCTCGACATCCGGTACGCACGCAGCGGCGGCGTCTCGATCGCCTACCAGGTCGTCGGCGAGGGAGACGTCGACCTGCTCTACGTGCCCGACTACGTGTCCAACCTCGTCTACGGCTGGGAAACGCCCTACTGGCGCCGGTTCTACGAGCAGCTCGCCGAGCGCTTCCGCCTGATCCTGTTCGACAAGCGCGGCACCGGCCTGTCCGATCTCGGCGGCCAGTTCCCGGCGCTCGAGACCCGGATGGACGACGTCCGGGCAGTCCTCGACGCCGTCGGCTCGTCGACCGCCGTGCTGCTCGGCTCGCACGACGGCTGCTCGATGGCCGCCCTCTACGCGGCGACCTACCCGGAGCGGACGCGGGCGCTCGTGCTCTTCCACCCGGTCGCCCACGACCCGACGGCGCAGACGGAGGAGGCTCGCGACGAGCTCGCCCGCCTGCGCGAGACCTGGGGAACCCAGGAGCTGGCGGACGAGATCCTGGGGGAGGGATCCCCGTCGCTCGCGGGGGACCCGGCGTTTCGTGACTGGTTCACGAACTGGCTCCGTGTCGGCGCGAGCCCGTCGGTCGCCTATGCCTTGAACCGCGCCTGGTACGACACGGACCTGCGAGACGTCCTGCCGTCGATCCGCGTGCCGACGCTGGTGCTCTACCGCGACGTCAACGCCGAGCTGTCCCGCGACGTCGCCGACCGCATTCCCGGCGCGAAGGCGACGCGCGTCTCCGGGACCGACGACGGCGAGCTTTGGCTCTCGCCGGAGATTCCCGACGAGGTGGAGCGCTTCGTCGCGGGCGAGCCGGTCGCAGACGTTCCGGACACGGTGCTATCGACCGTCCTCTTCACCGACATCGTCGGCTCGAGCGCCGTCGCGGCGAGGCTCGGCGACCGGGAGTGGCGGCAGCTGCTCGAGCGGCACCACGCGCTTGTGCGCCGCGAGCTGGCGCGCTACCGCGGCGAGGAGAAGGACACGGTGGGCGACGGCTTCTTCGCCACCTTCGACGGGCCGGCGCGCGCCATCCGGTGCGCCGAGGCGATAGTCGAAGGCGTCCGCGACCTCGGCCTCGAGGTGCGGGCGGGTGTCCACACGGGCGAATGCGAGCTGCACGAGGGCAAGGTCGCCGGGCTGGCGGTCGTGATCGGGGCGCGCGTGTCGGCGCTCGCCAGCGCCGGCGAGGTGCTCGTCTCGCAGACGGTGAAGGACCTCGTCGCGGGCGCCGGCCTCGAGCTCGCCGAGCGGGGGGAACACGAGCTCAAGGGCGTGCCCGGCAGCTGGCGCCTCTACGCGGTGGCAGGGTGACGTGCCGCGTGACGCCGAGCGACCCGGAATCGTGCGCGTCGGTGACGAGGTGGAGCCGCTCTAAGCTGGCGGCGTGACCGACGCGTACATCGTCGACGCCGTCCGCTCGCCGATCGGCAAGCGGAACGGAACGCTGGCGTCGCTGCGCGCCGACGAGCTCGCCGGCCAGGTGCTGAACGCGCTCGTCGAGCGGAACGGGCTCGACCCGGCGGAGGTCGAGGACGTGCAGATGGGGTGCGTCTCGCAGGTCGGAGAGCAGGGCTGGAACATCGCGCGCATGGCCGCGCTGGTGGCCGGGTGGCCGGACTCGGTGCCCGGCGCGACGATCGACCGCCAGTGCGGCTCGTCGCTCCAGGCGTGCTTCGCCGCGGCGTCCGCCGTCTGGGCGGGCCAGCTCGACGTGGTCGTCGCGGCCGGCGTCGAGTCGATGTCGCGGGTGCCCATGGGCTCGAGCGGCGGCGACGTCTCGCCGAAGCTGCTGGAGCGCTGGGAGATCGTGCCGCAGGGGACCTCGGCCGAGCTGATCGCCGAGGAGTGGGGGCTGTCCCGCGGGGAGCTCGACGCGTACTCGTACGAGTCGCACCGGCGGGCGCTCGCCGCGATCGACGAGGGGCGCTTCGAGCGCGAGGTCGTGCCGGTCGAGGTCTCGAACCCGCACGCCGGCGTGCTGTTCGGCGTCGACGAGACGCCGCGGGCGGACACGTCGCCGGAGGCGCTCGCCGCGTTGCCGCCCGCGTTCGTGCCCGACGGCAAGGTGACGGCCGGCAACTCGAGCCAGATCTGCGACGGGGCGGCCGCCGTGCTGGTCGCGAGCGAAGCCGCGTGCGGCCGGCTCGGGCTCGAGCCGCGTGCGCGCTTCGTCTCGTTCGGGCTCGCGGGCGTCGACCCGAGGCTGATGCTCCACGGCAACCCGCAGGCGAGCGCTCGCTCCCTCGAGCGGGCAGGGCTCTCGTGGGACGACGTCGCGGTGGTCGAGGTGAACGAGGCCTTCGCGTCCGTCGCGCTCCAGTTCATGCGGGACACGGGCCTCGACGAACGCCCCGCCGACGTCAACCCGAACGGCGGCGGCATCTCGCTCGGCCACCCGCTCGGCGCGACCGGCGCCCGCGTGACGGCGACCTTGCTCAACGAGCTCGAGCGGCGCGGCGCGCGGTACGGCGTGGCGACGATGTGCATCGGCTTCGGCCAGGCCATCGCCGCCGTGATCGAGCGCCTCTAGCCCGGCGCAGAAGTCACACATCCGGCACGAAGCCGGCACACACACGTGACAATTTCGCCGCTACGGTCCAAAGCGGGGGCGAGGGGCCGAAGGCCCCGGGGGAAAGGTTCACCGCGCGTGCGCGACGCGCGGAGCACGTAGGATCGCGCGCCGTGGAGATCCTGCGGGTCGGCGTCGTCGGGCTGGGCACGATGGGTGCGGGCATCGCGCAGGTCTGCCTGCAGGCGGGGCTCGAGGTCGTCGGCCGCGACGTGGCGCCGGAGCTCGGCGATCGTGCGCGCGGGCGGATCGACCACTACCTGTCCCGCGGCGTCGAGAAGGGCCGGCTGACGCAGGTCGACAAGGATGCGGCGCTCGGGAACCTCACCTTCACGACCGAGCTCGACGACCTCGCCGGGTGCCAGCTCGTGATCGAGGCGGCATTCGAGGACCTGGGCGTCAAGCGCGACCTCTTCGCCCAGCTCGACCGGATCGTGCCCGCGCCCGCGATCCTTGCCACGAACACCTCGGCCCTATCGGTCACCCAGATCGCGGACGCGACGAGTACACCGGAGCGGATCGTCGGCCTGCACTTCTTCAACCCGGCCCCCGTCCTGCCGCTCGTCGAGGTGGTGCGCACCGCCCACACGAGCGACGAGGCGTTCGACGCCGCCTTCGCGTTCGCCCGGCGCATCGGCAAGGAGCCTGTCGCGTGCAACGACACGCCGGGGTTCATCGTCAACCGGATCCTGATCCCGCTTCTGAACGACTGCGTGCGCGTGCTGGACGAAGCGCGGGTCAGCCCGGAGGACGTCGACCGCGCGATGCGCTTCGGCGCCAACTGGCCGATCGGGCCGTGCGCGCTGATCGACCTGATCGGCGTCGACGTCCACGTCCACGCCTCGGAAGCGCTCTATGCGGCGCTCGGCGAGCAGCGGATGGCCGCGCCCGAGCGGCTTGTCGAGATGCAGCGCCAGGGCCTCCTCGGCCGCAAGACCGGCCAGGGCTTCTTCACCTACGACGGCTAGCGCGCGAGCCGCGTCCAGACGTTCTGGACGAGCTGCGAGACCGCCGCGTCGGCGATCGAGGCGGTGAAGTTCAAGGTGCCGGCGGCGAACACCCGGGCGCCGGAACCGCTCTCGTAGTACGTCATCTCGGCGTCGTGCTTGCCGATCGCGTTCGGGACTCGCGCGAGCACCCGCGTCCCCGGCGGCGAGCTCGGCGCCCGCGAGTCGATCTCGATCCCGTAGCGTCCGAAGCTCGAGCCGTTGCGCAGCCCGGTGCCGGCGAAGGCCCACGGCGTCGAGGCGGCGCCGGCGACCACGTACGGCGCCTGGCCCGTCCCGTAGTTGCTCGCCGACCACTGCGTGCCGACGAGCGCGGCTTCGGGCCGCCCGAGCTTCCGCCACATCGCGACACGCCGGATGGTGTGGCCGGAGCGCGTGATCTTCCAGAAGAAGTTGTTCGCCGAGAGGAACATCAGGTCGCCGCCGAGGTCGCGGTAGCGCCGGACGACGTCGTAGACGTGCGCGGAGACGTACTCCTCGTGGCCGGGGAAGACGACGAGACGGTAGGCGCGGCGCAGCTCGTCCCCGGTCTTCACGCGCTCGAGGTCGTCGTCCGAGAGGAAGTCGACCTGCTTGCCGGTCCTGCTCAGCCACGAGATGAAGCTCAGGTCCCAGTCGCGGAAGCGGAACGGGACGCCGAAGTCGAGGAACGGGCGCGAGAGGTCGACGGCCGGGGTCGCGCCGCCGACGTACCAGCTGTCGCCCCAGCCGTCGCCGTTCGCGTCGAGGAAGTTGTACGCCTGCCACGTGTTCGTCGAGAGCACGACCGCGACCCTGTGCTCGCCGAGCGTCCTCGGCCGGAGGATCAGCGGCGCGTAGCCGACCCGCCCGTCCGACGCCGTCACGCGCAGGAAGTAGAGGCCGCTCGGGATGCCGGCGGGGCTGATCTGCACGTAGCGCGTCGAGGTGCCGTGCCGGCCCCAGTCGAGCTGCACGCCGGGTGAGACCGCGACGCCGCCGGTGCGGAGATCGCGCACCGACGGGTTCGCCACGTTGGCGAACGAGAACAGCTGCAGCTTGACGCGACGCGCGTCGGTCGAGATCGCCGCGGTCGCCACGCCGCCGACCGGGTAGCTCCGCGCGAGGAAGCCGACGTCGACGCCCTGGACGCGGACGACGACGCCGCTCGTCAGCCTTCCGCTTCGCGGGGGCTCGTACCCGTACACGCGCCGGGCGCCGTTCGCGCCGATCACGACCAAGCGGACGAGGTACGTGCGGTCAGGCGTGCCGCGGGCCGGGCGCCACACGATCGTGTGCGGCCCGGCGCCAAGCTGCCGGCGCGTGCTCCAGATCGTCTGCACCGGCCGCCGCACCTCGTCGGTCGCCACGATCTGCAGCTCGACCGTCGCGGGCCGGTTCAGCGCGAAGCGGATGAGCGCGCGGTCCCGGAACGCGTCCCCGTTCGGGCTCACCGTCGTCAGCCAGGGCGTGTCGCCGGCGAACGGCGTCCCGCCGTTGGAGACGCGGAGACCGAGCAGCCGGGGCGGTCCCGGCGGCGCCGCCGCAGACGCGGTCGCGGCGACGGCGAGCGCCGCGGCGAGGGCCGCGAATATCCGTTTACGCATTCCTTACAACCCGCTTATCCCCAACACACCAAGGGTGCCGATACTTACGAGCACATGAGGCGGGTCCTCGTCATGTCCGCCGTGCTCACGGCCCTCACCGTACCGCTCGCGCAGGCCGGGACCTCGCAGGGCGACGGGACGCTCTCGGTCAAGAAGGGCCGCGGCGCGCTCATGCTCAAGCTGAAGGGGACCGTGATCGGCCGCGTGAACACGAACGGCCGCGTCCAGATCCGCGACTTCAAGCCGTTCGACACGAACACCCCGCAGCTGACGTGTCAGCCCAAGCCGAGGCACCTCTCGCTCGGCGTGACCGTCTGCACGGGCAAGAGCATCGGCTTTCGGGTCAACGACGGCCGCTTCAACGTCAGCGTCAAGGGCAACGGCATCTCCATCTCGGCAGTGGGGCGCGGCGCGTTCGACGTCGACGGCACCGGCGAGACCGGGGTGGCCGACGGGCTGATGTCGATCGACAACGGTCCGTACCAGTCGCTGCCGGACGCGAAGACCACGTTCTACCTCGGCACGCCCCCGTCGCCGCCGGTGCGGTAGGACCGGTCTGGCATCCTGAGGCCGTGGCAGCTCAGGCGCAGACGGTGCTGGTGGTCGAGGACGAGTCCTCGATCGCGTCGTTCGTCGCCCTCTACCTGAAGAACGCTGGCTACGGCGTGCGCACGGCCGCGACGGGCGGGGACGCCCTGGCGCAGACCGAGTCCGAGCGCCCCGACCTGATCGTGCTCGACCTGATGCTCCCGGACATCGACGGCATCGAGGTCTGCAGACGGATTCGCAAGACCTCGGACGTGCCGATCCTGATGCTGACTGCCCGGGACGAGGACGTCGACAAGATCATCGGCCTCGAGGTCGGCGCCGACGACTACCTGACGAAGCCGTTCAACCCGCGCGAGCTCGTCGCGCGCGTGAAGTCGATCCTGCGCCGCTCGGTGCCCGACCGGCGCGAGATGGAGTCGAAGCAGATCGTGCACGGCGACCTCGAGATCGACGCCGGCCGCCGCGAGGCGCGCGTGCACGGCGAAGAGGTCCAGCTCGCGCCCAAGGAGTTCGACCTGCTCTGGGAGCTGCTCGACCACCGTGGCCTCGTCCTCACCCGCGACCAGCTGCTCGAGCGCGTCTGGGGCTACACGTTCGCGGGCGACACCCGCACCGTCGACGTCCACGTGCGCCAGCTGCGCCGCAAGCTCGGCGACGCCTCGCCGATCGTCACGGTCTGGGGCGTCGGCTACAAGGTCGCTCCCCCGCGGGACGCGGCCGTCAACGCCTAGGTCTCGAGGGCCGCGGTGCTGCGGTCGCTGCGCTTCCAGCTCCCGGCGATCTTCCTCCTCGGGATCGTCGTATCCGGCCTCATCTCGGCGGCCATCGCGCTCCGCCTCTTCCAGAGCTACGCCCAGACACGGGCGAGCGACCAGGCCTACGACGAGGTCGCGCGCGAGGCGACCGGCCTGACGCAGCTGTACGTGCGACGCGCCGGGTTCCAGCGCCTCTCGGCCAAGAACCTCGAGCTCGCGACCGGCGACCGGATCTTCTACACGGGGCTGAACCTCTTCCCCGGACAGTCGCCTGCGTTCACGCCGCTGCCGAGGGGCGTGCTGAACCCGCGGGCGCTGCGGAACCGCACGAAGCCCCTCCGCTTCCAGTTCCGCGCGCCGCGCACGCACGAGACGCTGCTGGCCGCCGCCCAGCGCGTGACGATCGGACACCAGACACTGGGGGTCCTGGTCGTGGCGAAACCGAAGACGCTGCTCAACCAGCGCTGGCTCGCGCTGATCGAGCGGCTGCTGCTGGCGTTCGCCGCGGGCGTGGTCGTCGCCGCCGCCTTCGCGTGGTACCTCTCGCGCCGGATCACAACGCCGGTGCTGCAGCTTTCGGCCGCCGCGGACGAGGTTGCCGCCGGGCGCTACGACGTCGAGGTGCCGACCGGCGGCGCGGGGGAGATCGGCGAGCTCGCCGACCGCTTCGGCCAGATGACGTCCAGGCTCGCGGAGGCGGAGGCGCTCGAGCGCAACTTCCTGATGTCGGTCTCGCACGAGCTGCGGACGCCGCTGACGGCGATCCGCGGCCACGTCGAGGCGCTGCGCGAGGGCGTCGTCACCGACGAGGAGCTCCGCGTGGCGTCGTTGACCGTGATCGCCGCCGAGGCCGAGCGGCTCGAGCGCCTCGTCGGCGACGTGCTCGACCTCGCGAAGCTCGACGCTCACCGGTTCACCGTCCTGCAGGAGGAGGTGGACATGGGGCGCCTCGTCGACAGCGCCTACGCGGCCTTCAGCGAGGAGGCGAGGCGGCGCGAAATCGACTACCGCTGCGCGGTCGAGGCCGAGCCGGTGATCGTCTCGGACGGCGACCGCGTGCTCCAGATCATCTCGAACCTGCTCTCGAACGCGTTTCGCTGGACGCCCGACGGCGGCCGCGTCGGCCTCGAGCTGAGCGCGACGGACGGGACGGTCTACGTCGCCGTCGCCGACAGCGGCCCGGGTGTGCCGCCGTCGCAGCGGGAGCGGATCTTCCGGCCGTTCTGGTCGCGCGGAGGCGGCGGCACCGGCCTCGGGCTCGCGATCGCGAGCGAGCTCGCCGGCGCGCTCGGCGGCCGCATCGAACTCGAGTCGTCCGCAGAGAAGGGCAGCCGCTTCGAGCTCGTCCTCCCGACGCGCCCCCGGTAGCCTCCGCGCGTGGTCGCCGCCCCCGAGCTCGTCCAGCTGCCGCGTCGCCGCTCGCCGTTGCGGGCCGCGCTCGTCGCGATGCGCCCCCGGCAGTGGTCGAAGAACCTGCTCGTCTTCGCCGGCCTCGTCTTCGCTGCCAAGCTGGGCGATCCGCTGCGCTGGCTCGAGGCCTGCGTCTGCTTCGTCGCGTACTGCGCGATCTCGAGCGCCTCGTACCTCGCGAACGACGTCCGCGACCGCCACGACGACCGGCTGCACCCCGTCAAGCGCTCCCGCCCGATTGCGCGCGGCGAGCTGTCGCCGCGGTCGGCGCTGACGATCGCGGCGGCGCTCGCGGTCGCCGCGCCGCTGCTCGTAGCTCCGCTCGGCGTTCCCTCGGTGCTGCTCGTGCTCGCCTTCGCGGCGCTGCAGGCCGGCTACACGCTCCGGCTGAAGCACGTCGTCCTCCTCGACGTGCTGACCATCTCGGCGCTGTTCGTCATCCGGGCCGCGGCCGGCGCCGAGGCGGTCGACGTCCGCATCTCGCCCTGGCTGCTCCTCTGCACGGCGCTGCTCGCGCTGTTCCTCGCGCTGGCCAAGCGCCGCGGCGAGCTCGTGCTCGTCGGCGCGGGGAGGACGCCTGGGCGGCAGGTCCTCGACGGCTACTCGCTCGAGCTCGTCGACCAGCTGACCGGGATCGTCGCCTCCGGCACGGTGATCGCCTACGCGATCTACACGGTCACCGCCGGCCATTCCCGGGCGCTGCTGGCGACGGTGCCGTTCGTCGTCTTCGGCGTCTTCCGCTACCTGTTGCTGATGCACCGCTACGACGTCGGCGAAGAGCCCGAGCAGGTGCTGCTGAAGGACGTCCCGATCCTGCTCGCCGTCGCCGGCTGGATCGTGACGGCGGCGGCGATCCTCGCGCTCACCTGAACCTGAACCTGAATCTGAAGCGCAGCCTCGTCCTCGTCGCGGCGCTGACGGTCGCGGTGGTGGTCGCGCTCGGCTTCTACTCCGACGGCAAGCTGTTCGACGAGCTCGCGAGCTTCCGCTGGGAGCTCTTCCCGCTGGCGCTCGCCCTCACGACGCTGAACTACGTGCTGCGCTTCTGGCGCTGGGAGCGGTACCTGAAGCGGGTCGCCATCCACGTCCCCCTCCGGCGCAGCGTGTCGATCTTCACGGCCGGCCTGACCATGACGATCACGCCGGCGAAGCTCGGAGAGCTGCTCAAGTGCGCGCTGCTCCACCGCTCGTTCGACGTGCCGGTGCGCCGCTCGGCGCCGGTCGTGCTCGCCGAGCGCGTGACCGATGCAAGCGGCGTCGTCGTCCTCGCCCTGGTCGGGGGCGTCGGCACCCGCAGCTGGCCGCTGCTCGTCGCCGCCGCCGTGGCGGTTGTGGGTGTCGTCGTGGTCGTGCGGAGCCCGCTCCTCGACCGCTTCGCCTTCTTCGGCGAGGCGACCGAGGCGTCCCGCTCCCTGCTGACGGTGCCGCTGTTCGTCGGCATGACGCTCCTCTCGGCGGCCTCGTGGTTCTGCGAGAGCCTTGCCGCCTACGTCTGCGTCCGCGGTCTCGACCTCGACCTCTCGCTCGGCGACACGATCGTCGTCTTCTCGCTCGGAAGCCTTGCTGGCGCGGCCTCGTTTCTGCCCGGCGGCCTCGGCGTCGCCGACGCGAGCATGACGGGCCTGATCCGGCTGCTCGGTGACACGACGCGGGCAGCCGCGGCGGCGGCGACGGTGCTGATCCGGCTCGCGACGCTCTGGTACGGCGTCGCGCTCGGGTTGGTCGGCCTGGCGGTGGAGGAGCGTTTAGCCCGGCATCAGCCGGTGCGGCGCTCTTCCATGCGGTAGACGATCGCGCCGTCGCCGGTCTGGAGCTTCCGCTCGAGCGTCGACAGCCGCCGCTCGACCGACTTCCAGCTCGACGTGATCAGGTCGACGAGCAGCCCCAGGTCGTCCACGCGCGCATGGCGCTCGGCGAGCAGGTCGCCCTCGATGCGCTCGAGCCGCCGGATCACCTGGTTCGTCAGCCCGCGGATCTCGGCGAGGTTGCGGCCGACGGGGCGGACCTGCTCCTGCAGCCCGTCCACGACGGCGTGCTCGACCTTCGCCGGGATCGTCGCCTCGAGCTCGGCAGCGGTCTGCGCGAGCTCTTCGACCTGCGCGCGTGCCCGCTCGAGCACGGCGTCCACCGCGGCCGCGTCGGGCCGCCCTTCGGCGGCTTCGCGGAGCCGCTCTCGCGCTTTCTCGATCGCGTCGTCGGTCATGGACGGCCACGGTAACGTCACGGTCGGATGAGGTCGTCCGAGCTCGACTACGAGCTCCCGCCGGAGCTGATCGCGCAGACGCCGCTCGAGCGGCGGGACTCGTCGCGGCTGCTCGTCCACGACCGCGCGACCGGCGCGACACGGCACCGGCGCTTCGATCAGCTGGCGGAGGAGCTGCCCGACGGGACGCTCGTCGCGGTGAACGACACGCGCGTGCTGCCGGCCCGCCTGCGGCTCGAGCGGCCGGGCGGCGGCGAGGCGGAGGTGCTGCTGCTCGAGCGCCTCGGCACGAACGGCACCTGGGAAGGTCTCGTTCGGCCGTCCCGGAAGCTGCGGCCGGGCCAGCGGCTCGGCCCGGTCGAGCTGATCGAGCCGCTCGGCGACGGGCGCTGGAAGCTGCGTCTCCAAGGCGCGCCGGACGGCGAGGCGCCGCTGCCGCCGTACATCCACGAGCCGCTGGCGGATCCGGAGCGCTACCAGACGGTCTACGCGGCGCACGAGGGCTCGGCCGCGGCGCCGACGGCCGGACTGCATTTCACGCCGGAGCTGCTCGGCGGGCTCGACGTCGAGCGCGTCACGCTCCACGTCGGGCTCGACACGTTCCGGCCGCTCGCGGTGGACGTCGTCGAGGAGCACCCGCTGCACAGCGAGCGCTACGAGGTCTCGGAGCCGGCGTGGGCGCGGATCCGGTCGGTGGAGCACGTGCTGGCCGTCGGAACGACGACCGTACGCGTGCTCGAGTCGCTGGCGCGGGGCGCGCCGTTGACGGGCCGCACCGACCTGTTCGTCGCGCCGGGCTTCGAGTTTCGGCGCGTGGACGCGCTGGTGACCAACTTCCACCTGCCGCGCTCGACGCTGCTCGCGCTCGTGATGGCGTTCGCCGGCGTCGAGCAGACGCGGGAGCTCTACCGGCTCGCGATCGAGGAGCGGTACCGCTTCTACTCGTTCGGCGACGCGATGCTGCTCCTGTGACGGGCCGGCCGCCCTGTGGACGAATCGGCACACGCTCGGCGCACCTCCGCGACGGACAGGCGCGTCTTCACCGGTTACGCTCGCAGCGGGAGCGAGGGTGGACCGCGGACCCCACCCAGGAGGGAGGGGGTGCGGTTGTTGGCTGAGCGGCCGGCGACGAGGTCGGCTCGCGAATGGCGCGTCTTCTGGGAGGCGCGCGGGATGCGCGAGCTGGCCACCGTTGTCTCGGCTGCCTGGCCGCCGCTCGCCGGCGGCGCCGGGGCCGAGATACGCGATACCTGCCTGTTCCGGATCGCGTCGCTGCTCGGCAGCCGCGCCCCCGCGAAGGCGCTCGCGGACGAGCTCGGCCGCATCCGCCACGAGCTCGGCGACGAGCCGGATGCGCTCGAGGACGCCCGTGCCGCCCACGCCGTCGCCGCCTGGTTCGACGAGGCGGCGCGAGCGTGACCGCGTTCGAGCTCGGCGCGACGGACGGCGCCGCCCGCACGGGCGTCCTGCGCACCGCCCATGGCGAGCTGCGGACGCCCGCCTTCATGCCGGTCGGCACCAAGGCGACGGTCAAGGCCGTCGACCCGCAGGAGCTCGTCGGCCTCGGCGCCGAGATCCTGCTCTGCAACACGTACCACCTCCACTTCCGTCCCGGCGCCGACCTGATCGCCGGGCTCGGCGGCTTGCACCGCTTCATGGCGTGGGACGGGCCGATCCTGACCGACTCCGGCGGCTTCCAGGTCTTCTCGCTGCGCCACACGATCCGGCGCCAGGACGACGAGGGCGTCACCTTCCGCTCGGTCTACGACGGCGACGAGGAGCGCTTCACGCCCGAGCTGTCTGCGAGCATCCAGCGGCAGCTCGGCTCGGACGTCGCCATGTGCCTCGACGTGGTGCCGCCGCCGGAGACGCCGCGCAGGGAGCTCGAAGCAGCGGTCAGGCGCACGACGCTCTGGGCGGAGCGCCAGAAGCACGCCGAGCGGGCGCCAGGCCAGCTCCTGTTCGGCATCTCCCAGGGAGGAGCGGATCGGGAGCTACGGCGCCGCAGCGTCGAGGAGATCGCCGAGCTCAACCTCGACGGCAACGCCCTCGGCGGGCTGGCGATCGGCGAGCCGAAGGAGCAGATGCTCGAGACGACGGCCTGGGCCGCCGAGCTGCTGCCGCGCGACAAGGCGCGCTACTTCATGGGCATCGGCGACCCCGCCGGCGTGCTCGAGGTGATCGAGCGCGGGATCGACATGTTCGACTGCGTCCTGCCGACGCGGAACGCCCGCACCGGCAGCGCGCTCACGTGGGAAGGCCAGCTCAACATCAAGGCTGCGCGGTTCGCGCGCGACGCGCGCCCGCTCGACGAGCATTGCGCCTGTCCGGCCTGCACGAGGTTCACGCGCGCGTACGTGCGCCACCTGCTGAACCAGCAGGAGATCCTCGGCCTGCGCCTGCTGAGCCTGCATAATCTGCGCTTCCTGCTCGACCTCGTGGCAGGCGCTCGCGAGGCGATCGAGCGAGGCGAGCTGCGGTCGTACAAGGCGGAGGCGCTGGAGCGTCTCGCGCCCGCCGAGGAGGCTACGTGGGCTACCTGATCATCATCGTCGTGCTCTTCGCCGTGATGTGGCTCTTCCTCGTGCGGCCGCAGCGGCGCCGCCAGGTGCAGCAGGCGCAGATGCAGAACGCGCTCGAAGCCGGGGCCGAAGTGCTCACCGCCGGCGGCATCCACGGCACCGTCGAGAAACTGGAGGACGACATCGTCCACGTCGAGATCGCGCCCGGCACCGTGATCCGCGTCGACCGACGGGCGATCGCGAGCGTCGCGCAGGAACCGGAGGACGAAGACGAAACCGTGGACGAGCCTGAGCCGACACCCCATCCGGAGCAGGCCACGCCCGACGACGCAAGCTAACCTGTTCCCCCTCAGCGCGTGTCCAACAGACGCTCACATCTGATTCTGGTCGGTCTGATCCTGGCCGCCCTGGCCGGGGTGGCGCTCCTTGCCATTCCGGGCTCGCCTGCGCACAAGAAGGTCACGCTCGGGCTCGACTTGCAGGGCGGCCTGGAGGTCGTGCTCAAGGCCGTTCCGCCAAAGAACCAGCAGGTGACCTCGGACGGGATGGATACCGCCATCTCGACGATGCGCAACCGCGTCGACTCGCTGGGCGTGTCCGAGCCGGAGATCCGGCGCCAGGGCAACGACCAGATCGTGATCCAGCTCGCCGGCGTGCACGACCCGAACAAGGCGGCGCAGATCATCGGCACCACCGCCCAGCTGCAGTTCTTCGACCTCGAGGCCGACACCGTCTCGCCCTCGAACGACGGCGCGAACCACGTGATCGCGACCAGCAGCCTGCACAAGCTGCTGACGCAGGTCCAGGACGAGGCGAAGAAGGGGACGCCGAGCCAGTACTACCTCTTCGACAAGCACAAGAAGCTGATCGCCGGCCCGGCGGACACGCGCGCGAAGCTGCTCGACACCCCGAAGCTGAAGGGGAAGGTGCCGAAGGGTGCCGAGGTGCTTGCCGTTCCGGCGAACCGCATCGTGATCGCCTGCGAGCAGACGGCGACGAACGGCTGCCCGGGCGTCCAGCAGGGCGACATCGCCTCGACCTACTACTACCTGTTCAAGTACTACCCCGACCGTGCCGTGAACCCGATCCCGGAGGCGAGCGGGAAGGA
>DASSQG010000069.1:0-7403 GCA_035702625.1 Gaiellaceae bacterium
TGGCTCAGCCTCCGGCGGCGGCGTGGCGTCTGGGCGACCGTCGACGGCGAGCCGCTTCACGCGCGCGTGCTGCTGGTCGCGAACAACGGCTACGAGCTGAGCCTGTTCTCGATCGGCGTCCGCGAGCGGCTCGACGAGGGCCGCCTGTACCTCTACCGCGCGCGCGGCCTGCTGCCGCGGACGTGGGAGCACGAATCGGGCAGCAGCTTCACCCTCGACTCGCCGACGGGGCGTGTGCAGGCCGCCGTCGACGGCGAGCCGGTCGAGCTCGAGACGCCGCTCGAGCTAGCGGTCGACCCCGGCGCGCTGCGCGTGCTCCTGCCACGCGGCCAGGACTAGCGGCACGTTCTCGAACGCGAGCTCGTCCCGGCCCGGCAGCTCGCCCCGCGCGAACCAGCGTAGGTCGTCGACGTCGTCGGCCGGCGCCGGGTCGCCGCCGACCGCGTGCGCGGTCCAGTAGAAGTTCAGCGTCGCCGCGGCCGTCGAGTCGCCGCCGTACTGATCCATCCAGGTGCCGAGAAACTCGAGCGGCTCGACCTCGAGGCCGGTCTCCTCCCGCAGCTCGCGCCGCATGCCGTCGAGCGGGTGCTCGCCCTCGTCGAGGAAGCCGCCGGGGATGTCCCAGCGACCCTTGAACGGCTCCGCCGCCCGCCGCGCCAGCAGCACGCGGCCCTCGCCGTCCTCGACGAGCGCCCCTGCGGTCGCCTTCGAGCTGGCGTACGCGACGAAACCGCAGGCCGGGCACTCGAGCCGCTGCTCGTCCCCCTGCAGCTCCGCTCGGCAGCGGGGACAGAACTTCCAACCCGCCAGCTCGCCCACGGCGGCAAGAATAGGAGGACAAGGCGCCGCTTGTCGGCGCCGACCAGAAGAGGTCGTGCGGTTCATCCGCGCGACCGTTTACGCACGGAGGTGCGGCGTGCACGACAACCCGGAGCCGACGGAAGAGGAGCAGGAGCAGACGCCGGAGCGCCTGCCGGACGAGGATGCGATGAGCGGCCAGGGCCACGAGGATCCCGAGCAGGTGCTCGAGGAGGGGGACGGCGACGCCTAGGTTCGTCCCAGCGACGGTGACCGAGCTCTCACGCGTGGAGCTACTGGCCGGCCTGCCCGGCGAGAAGCTCGGCGAGATCGCCAAGCGGATGGACCGCGAGGAGGTGCCGCCGGGGCGCGCGGTCGTGCGGGAGGGCGAGGACTCGGAGCGCTTCTACGTCGTCCTCTCGGGCCTGTTCGCGGTGAGCCAGGAGGATCTCGGGCCCCGCCGCGTGCTCCACCCCGGGAACTACTTCGGCGAGGTCGGCCTCGCGATGCACGTCCCGCGCACGGCGTCGGTGCGGGCCCTCACGCCGGCCGTCGTGGCGAGCTGCGACCGCGCGACGTTCGACGAGCTCCTGCGGCCGCTGTTCGCAGACGACGCTCAGCCGAGCGCGTAGACGGCGTTCGTCCCGCCGCCGAGCACGAGCACACGGCCGTCGTGCGGGATCGCCGCAGCGTCGCTCACCGCCTGCGGCAGGTTCGCCACGGGGTTGACGGAGCCCGCGTGCGGGTCGATCGCCAGCACCCGGCGCGAGCCGCCGCCCACGAGCAGCAGGCGCGAGCCGAACGGCGCAAGCGCGACGTGGTCGAGCGGCCGCGGGAGCGTCGCGACCTTCGTCACCGTCCCGCCATGTGGATTCACCGCGTAGACCGCGCGTGAGGCTCCCGCTGTCGTCAGGCCGCCGGCGACGTAGAGCCGGGAGCCGAGCGCCGCCACCCCGGCGTAGCGCAGCCCCTGCGGAAGGCGTGCGACGACCGTCGGCTGGGTGCCCGGCCGGAAACGGAGCACGGCGGTCGCGTAGCGCGAGCCGGTGTAGCCGCCGACGAGGTAGGTCGTGCCGCCGAGGGTGGCCGCGCCGAGATCGGAGAGCGGCTCGCCGAGAGTGCCCGCGGGGACTGCGGTGCGGCGGTAGGGGTCGACGCGCACGATCGCGTCGGTCGAGACGGCCTCGCCGCCGCCGAACAGGTAGACGATCCCGCGGATGAGCGCCGCGGCCGCGTCGTGCGTCGGCGCCGGCAGGCTCGCGATCCGCCGCAGGTGCGCCGGGGTTCCGAGCAGGATCTGGTCGGACGACGAGCCGCCGACGAGGCCGCCCAGGGCGACCACCCGGCCGTCCGGCAACCCGACCGCCGACAGACGGGAGACCGGCTGCGGCAGCGAGCCGACCCGCCTGACGTGCACCGCCGTTGCCGGTGCCGCGGCCGCCTGGGCCTTCTTCTGCGTCTTGGGAGCCGGCTTCGGCGTCGCCGAGACGAGGTCGGTCGCCGGCAGGAGGTCGATCCCGTCCGGCTTGTTCAGGAATCCGGGCGCCGTGCCGGCGACGCCGGTGTGGCCGTACTGCCAGACGATCTTCTTCGTGCGCGGGTCGATCACGATCACCCGGTGGTTGTAGTCGTCGTTCGCGGCGATCATCCCGTTCGGCCAGCGGACGGCGAGCGACGGCTTGGCGAGCCGGTTCGGCCCGCTGGCGGCGCCGAACGACCAGGTCACGCGGCCGCTGCGATCGACGATCACGATCCTGCCGGGAATCGAGAACGAGGCGACGAGCACGCGGCCGTCCGGGAGGAGCTGCGCGTCGGACGGGTACGGCACCGGCGCGCGGATCGACCAGAGCAGCCGTCCGTTCGGCGCGAGGCGGTCGATCCAGCCACCGATCTCGGTCACGAGCAGCCCGCCGTCGGGGAGCGGCGTGTCGCCGTTCGGGCTGGAGAACCCGCGCGGCGGGTCGTGCGTGCAGCTCCCGCCGAGGACACGGACGACCCTGTGGGCGCGATTGATCTGGACGATCCGGCAGTTCTGGATGTCGGCGACCGTCGTGATCCCAGAAGGAAGCCGGTACGCGTCGTCCGGCGTGTTCAGGTACCCGGGACTCGAGCCGGCCACGCCGCCGTGGCCGTACTGCCAGACGCGGGCGTGCGTCTTCAGCGACAGCTCGACGAGCGTGTCGTGGAACTCCTCGTTGGTGATGATCGTGCGGAAGCCCGGCGTGAAGAAGGCGTCGTCGGGGCCGATCAGCGACGAGTCGCGCCAGACGACCTGCTTGGACGGCGAGACGAGCAGGACGCGGTTGTTGTTCCGGTCGGCGATCAGCAGGTAGCCGGGCACGAGCCGGGAGTGCACGCGCGGCAGCCCGAGCGGCGAGACGAGCAGGCGCGGCTTCGCGTGCTGCTGTTGCCGGGCCTGCTGCGTCGTCGCCGTGGACGTCACGGTAGAGGTCGCGTTCGAGTGGCTCGAGCACCCCGCGGCGAGCAGCGCGAGGCCGAGCGCCGCGACCGCTCTACGCATGCACCGTGACCTGACCCTGGAAGTGATTGGCATCGGTGAGGCTCCAGCTCGCGTGGACGACCCGGTGCGTGCCGTCCTCGGCCCGACAGCGGGCGTCGAACCCGAACGACTGCACCTTCGTCACGCGGCCACTGCACAGCATGCCGCTCGGGAGCAGCTCGAGCTGGAATGAAGTGGCGTCGAGCTGGTTGAGCCCCACCAGCAGGTCGGCCCGCAGGAGCGCGCGCTGCGCGCCGTTCGCCGTCGCCGCCGCAGATACGAGGCCCTTGGTCGAACCCGCGCTCTGCACGACCTCGCCGGTGATCGGCGCGGCGAACGAGCGGGCGTTCCAGGGCTTCGGCGAGAAGCGCAGCGGCCCCGCGGCGGCGAGCACCACCACGGCGACGCCGGCGACGGCGACGCCGGCCGCCAGCGCCCGCCCGTGCTGCAGCCGAAGCACGGCGGCGGAGAGGACGACCGCGACCGAAGCTGCGAAGAGCGCCAGCAGCCACGGCGTGCTGCGGTCGGTGCCGCTGCCGAGCCCGTGCACCGTCGCCGCCGTCCAGACGGCGAGGTTGAGGTAGTGCGCGCGCCGCCAGAACGTGTAGGGCAGCCGGTCGCGGTAGCGGTTCGTGATCGCGAGCGCGAGCAGCAGCTCCGCCGCGACGATGCCGAGCGCCGTGTAGAGCGTGCGGTAGGTGGCGGTGAACGGCACGAGGATCGCGGTCAGCGAGAACGGCAGGTACGCGTCGAGCGCGATCGTCACGACGTGGATGACGACGAAGCTGCCGACGAGCAGGCCGCCGAAACGGTGGACGTCTTCGAGCGCGAACCGCGGCCAGCGCTGCAGCCGCCGGCGACCGGCCATCGTCATGCCGAGCGTGACCACGACCGTGATGAGCACGTAGGCGGCGATTCCCGCAGCGCGGGCGGCGTACCAGTCGAGCGGGCTCGTCGTCAGGTGCACGCAGGCTCCCTGGCCGTGACCCCGGCGCGCCAGCTGGCGTTCTCGTGGGCACGGCCGTCGGCCAGGAAGCGTCCGGGCAGCCCGCGCTCGTCGAGCCAGTCAGGCCCGTCGTCGCCGAGCAGGAACGCGGCTTTCGCCGCCACGTCCGCCGCGAGGCAGGTCGACCCGCAGACGGTCACCTCGTCCCAGGCGCTCGCGGACGGGCGACCCGTGCGCGGGTCGATCAGATGGTGCTGCTCGACGCCGCCGCGCGTCCAGCGCCGCTTCGTGCGCCCGCTGGTGGCGAGGCCGCCCGCGACGAGCCGCACGGCGCCGCCGCCCGGGAGCGCCACGTCGACGTCGCCGCGCGTGGCGAGGTCGCCGCCGGCCGAGACGAAGCCGGGCCCGTGGAGCAGGCGCACCGCGTCGTCGACGGCCGCCGCCTTCACCACGCCGTTCAGGTCCAGCCGAACGACAGGGCCGAGCACGAGGACGCGCCCGTACAGCTGGATCGCCCCCGCGGGCGAAGCGCCGTCCGCCGCTGCTGCCACCGGCGTCAGCTCGGCGAAGTCGCGGTCGTAGCCGGCGGCCTCGAGGGCCGCGCCCAGCGTCGGGTCGACGAGCCCACCCGTCTGCTCGCGCGCCCGCAGAGCCGCCTCGACCATCCGGGCGAACAGCGGCGAGACGACGCGCGCGCCGCGCCCGGCGTTGACAGCGTTCAGCTCGCTCCCGGGCCGGAAGCGGCTGAAGATCGCGTCGCGCTCCTCGAACAGCGCCCGCACCAGCAAGAGCTCGTCGGCGGTCGCGCCTTCGACGACCACCTCGCAGCCCATCGACGAGAACCGGTTCACGACTGTGCCGTCGCCACCGACGGGTTGGCCTGGGTCGGCGCGAGGATCCCGGACTCGAGCTGGTTCTCGCGCACGATCTGGACGAAGCGCTGCGGCGGCGAGAGGGCTCTAGTCGCCTTCTTGTGGTGGCCCGGATACGCGACGCGGGCGAGCGCCGCGGAGGCGCCGAAGGCGAGCACGCCGACCCCGGCGAGCACGACCTTGGCGACGGTCGCCCGGCGGCGAGCCGCCCCGATCCGCGTCGGTGGTGTCCGGTCCATCCGGTGCCCCAGTATGCGAGGCGTTCATTAACGATCCCTGAGAACGTCGTCGGCCAGCTTCGGCCACGCCTCCAGCGCCCACGGGCCGAACTGGAGGTCGGTCAGGCACGCCAGCGCCGTGTCGGCGTCGGGGTCGACCCAGAGGAACGTGCCCGTCCCCCCGAAGTGCCCGAACGTCCGCGGCGAATTCTCCAGCCCGGTCCAGTGTGGCCGCTTGGCGTCGCGCAGCTCGAGCCCGAGACCCCAGTCGTTCGGCTCCATGCGGCCGATATCCGGGAGCACGCCGACGAGCCCCGGGAACTGCACCGACGTCGCCTCGGTGAGCGTCTCGGGCGCGACGAGGCGCGGCCGCTGGAGCTCGGCGCCGAAGCGGAGCAGGTCGTCCAGCGACCCTCGCAGGCCCGCGGCCGGGGAGCCGCGCAGCACCGCCGTGGTCATCTCGAGCGGGCCGAGCACCGCCGCGCGGAGGTACTCCTCGAACGGCATCTCCGCCGCGGCGCCGACCACGTCGCCGAGCACGTCGAAGCCGGTGTTCGAGTAGATCCGCCGCTGCCCCGGCCGGGCGATCGGCGCCGTGCCGTCGAACGGCAGTCCCGACGCGTGCGCGAGCAGGTGCCGGACGGTCGACCCGGGCGGACCGGCCGCGTCGGCGAGGTCGAGGATTCCCTCCTCCGCGGCGACGAGCGTCGCGAGCGCGGTCGCAGGCTTCGTGACCGACGCCCACGGGAGCACGCGGTCGCGCTGCCCGTGTGTCGCGACCTCCGCCCCGCCGCGGAGCACGCCGACGGCGACGTGCTCCGCCGGCCACGCGTCCACCTGCCCCAGCACGTCCACAAGCTCGATACTAGGGCCATGGAACGGCAGCTCGTGCCCGCCGTCTCGCCGTTCGCCGCGGCCGCCGGCTACTCCCGCGTCGTGCGCGTCGGGCAGCACGTCTTCGTCGCCGGGACCGCGCCGATCATGCCGGACGACGCGGACCCGCCCGCGGACGCCTTCGGCCAGACGCAGCGCTGCCTCGCGATCGCGCTCGAGGCGATGTCGCGCGTTGACGCGCGGGCCGAGGACGTCGTGCGGACGCGGATCATGCTCACCCGCCACGAGGACTTTCCGGAGATCGCGCGCGCGCACGGCGAGGTGTTCAAAGACGTCAGGCCGGTGAACACGAGCTATGTCGTCGCCGAGCTGCTCGACCCACGCTGGCTGCTCGAGATCGAGCTCGAGGCGGTGATCGCCAGGTGAAGCAGATCTATCCCGCCACCATCACGGGCAAGAGCTTCGCGCCGGGGGGCAGCGTGCTCGACCACAACTTCGGCAAGGGCGAGCCGTACACGCTCGGCGTCGAGGAGGAGTACATGCTGCTCGACGGCGAGACGCTCGATCTCGTCCAGCACGTCGAGGCCGTCCTCGCCGCGAGCGAGGGCGACGAGCTCGCCGAGCGCGTCAACCCGGAGCTGATGCAGTCGGTGCTCGAGATTGCGACGCCCGTCTGTCGAACGCCGTCCGACGTGGCGCGCGAGCTGCGGAAACTGCGTTCCTACGTGACCGAGCTCGCGGCCGGCCAGGGCATGCGGGTCGGCTCGGCCGGCACGCATCCGTTCTCGCTCTTCGAGCGCCAGCGGATCACGGCACGCGACCGCTACCGGCACCTCGTCGACCAGCTTCAGTACGTCGCCCGCCGCGAGCTGATCTTCGGCCTGCACGTCCACGTCGCCGTAGACGATCCCGAGCGCGCGATCCAGGTCGTGAACGGGCTGCTCACGCACCTCCCGCAGCTGCTCGCCCTCTCCGCCTCGTCGCCGTTCTGGCGGGGCGAGCTGACCGGCCTCGACTCGAGCCGCCAGATGGTCTTCGCCGCCTTCCCCCGCTCCGGGCCGCCGCCGCGCTTCAAGGACTACGCCGACTACGCCGAGGTCGTCGGCCAGCTCGAGAAGACCGGCTGCATCGCGGACTACACGCACATCTGGTGGGACATCCGGCTGCACCCGCGCTTCGGCACGGTCGAGATCCGGATCTGTGACGCGGTCACGCGGGTCGAGGACGCGGTCGCG
>DASSQG010000070.1:0-5915 GCA_035702625.1 Gaiellaceae bacterium
TGGGACGCGCCGATTCACTCGGTCGCCGACGTCGAGGGCCTGCCGTTCCCGCCGCGGGTGCTGAACTCGAAGCCGTCGCGCTTCGGGCGGCTGCAGGAGCTGCTCGCGTTCTACGAGTACTGCGAGGCGAACGGGATCGCCCTCTACGGCGGCGGCATGTTCGAGCTCGGCCCGGGTCGCGGACAGATCCAATACCTGGCGTCGCTCTTCCACCCGGACGGGCCGAACGACGTCGCGCCTCGCGCGTACAACGCACCCGAGCCGACCCCCGGCGTGGCGGCCAGCCCGCTCGAGCCGGCGCCCGAGCGGGCTGGCTTCCGCTGGCGCTCGGCTAGCTAGCCGGCGACCGCCCCTGCCTTGGCCTCCTCCTGCTGCGCGCGGCGGACGAGCGCGGCGAGGCTCTGCGTGTGGTCCTCGTCGCCCTCGCCCGGCGGCTCGCCCGCGGCGAGGTCGAGCTCCGTGTGGACCGCACCGACCTCGAGCCCGAACAGGTCGATCGCCGTGAAGAAGACCGGCGCTTCGCTCTGCAGCAGGTGGTAGACGTCGGTGAACTCGTCGGCGGTCATGTAGAGCACCGTCGAGTTGCCGTTGAACTGCAGCCAGTCCGCCGGCCGTACGGCCGGGAAGCCGATGAAGGCGGTGCCGCCCGACTCGAGGCTGAGCCTGATCGACCGGTTGTAGTCGAGGAAGTTGTTCTGGGCGATGTGAACCTCGTACGTCTCGATCTTGTCTGCGATTGCCATTGGGTCCTCCCCCGGTTGACTTCGATGTCATCAGGACGCGCGAGCGGGCGGACGTCTTCCGCTACTCGGACGCTTAAAGACGCCGCAACGGCCGGTTAACCGGCCGGGTTTACAACACAACTGGCAGGCGGCTTTCATGAGCGAGGTGGCGAAACCCACATTGCCCGAGGGCATCGAGCGGCGGCTCCTGCTCCCCGCAGCCGCGGCCGCGGTGCTCCTCTTCCTCCTCGTCGGCGCCCTCGGGCTCTACCGCTACCTCGACTCGTACTGGCTCTACCGCGGTTTCCCGCCGCCGAAGGACCCGTCCTTCGTCAAGCAGCAGGGGACGATCCAGACGATCCACGTCGCGAGCCCGGCGATCGGCGGGCGCAGCGAGCCGGTGGACGTGTACCTGCCGCCCGGCTACGCGACGAGCACCCAGCGCTACCCGGTGCTGTACCTGCTGCACGGGTTCCCGGGCGACCCGGCCGGCTTCGTCCGCACCGTCCGCGTCGGCGTGGTCGAGGACACGCTGCTCGCCAAGAACCAGATGAAGCCGACGATCATCGTCATGCCGATGGGCTCGACGGGGATCTTCACGGACAAGGAGTGGGCCAACGGCATCCACCAGCACGAGGCCTGGGAGACGTTCTTCGCGCGGGACGTGGTGAACGCCGTCGACCGCCAGTTCCGGACGATCCCGCGCGGCGCGGCACGGGCCGTCGGCGGTCTCTCGGAAGGCGGCTACGCGTCCTTCAACATCGGACTGCACCACCCGGCGGAGTTCCGCGTGCTCGAGAGCTGGTCGGGCTACGAGAAGGCCGACAACGTCAAGTCGATCTTCGACGGTCGCCAGAATGCGCTCGCGTACAACAGCCCGCTCCAGACGCTGCCGAAGGCGGCCAAGGCGCTGCGGCGAGAGGGCGCGTACCTCTGGTTCTACACGGGCGACAAGGACTCGCTGCGCAAGCAGAACTTCGCGTTCGCCGCCGAGCTGTCGAAGCTGCACGTGCCGCATCACTTCTTCGTCGTCTCCGGCGGCCACAACTGGGCGCTCTGGCGCACGAACGCCTGGCAGGCGGTCTCGGTCGCCTCGGCTCATCTGGCGCATGGCTAGGGTCGCCGGCAATGCCGCCCTGAGCCTCGTCGGCCTGCTCGTCCTGTTCGCGGCGACCGGCTGGCTCTACCTGCTTCGCCCGTCGGCCGCCGGGCTGCGGCCGGCCGTGCCCGAGGCGCTCCCGCTCGACGAGCTGGCCCACAAGGCGGGCGTCTCGATCGTCGCATTCTTCGCGGTCTGGAGCTCGGCCGCGCTCTTGCTCGGCCTGCTGGCCCGGGCCGCGCGGCTCGACCGGCTGACCTCCGCGGTCGTCCTGCTGGTCGCCGTGGGCGCGTTCGAGTTCCTGGCCGCGGGGGTCTCGCTCGCGGTCGTGCGGCAGGTGTCGTTCCACGAGGCGTTCGTCACCGCGAGCGACATCCGGGCCGTCTCGCTCCCGGCGCTGGTCGCCGCGCTCGGCGGCGCGATCTGGGGACGGGTGCGCTCGACGCCGAGCTCGCGCGCACCGCTCCTGCTCGCCTGGGGCGTGGCCGCGGCGGGGGCGATCGGGCTCGCCGACGCGCTGCTCCCTGCGCACGACCTGACGTTCTTCGGCGGCCTGGCGCCCGTCGCCGTCCGGCCCGTGACGAGCGCGCTCGTCGGCCCGCTCGCGCTCGCGCTGCTCGTCGTCGCGCGCGGCCTCGCCCGGCGCAAGCGCCGCGCCTGGCAGCTCTCGCTCGTCCTCCTCGGCGGGTCGAGCGTGCTCCACGTCCTGCACGGCTTCCACACCGGCGCGATCGTGACGACGCTGCTGCTCGTCGCCCTCGTCGCGCAGCGCTACGTCTTCGACGCGCCGGGCGACCCGACCTCGCGCCGCCGCCTCGTCGTCCGGGCGGTGCTGGTGGCCGCCGGGATCCTCCTCTACGGCATGGCCGCCGTCTGGCTGAACCGGCTTGCGCTCGACCAGCCGGTTTCCGCCGCGCTCGCCCTCCGCGACACCGCCGACGCCGCCGTCGGCGTGCCGCTCGTCGGCCAGCGGTTCGGCGACTGGTTCTCGCTCTCGGTCTTCATCGCGGCGCTCGCGGGCGGCGCGTGGGTGCTGTCGGGCTGGACCGCTCCCTGGCGCCACCGCGTGCGTCAGGAGGCGCGGGAGCGCTCGCTCGCCCGGAGCCTCGTCGCGGCCTGGGGCGAGGACACGCTGGCGCCGTTCGTCCTGCGTTCGGACAAGGCGTACTTCTTCTCGCCCGACCTTCGTGCGTTCGTCGCGTACCGCGTCGTCGGTGGCGTCGCGATCGTCTCCGGCGACCCGGTCGGGCCGTGGGGCGAGCACGAGCCGCTGCTCGAGAGCTTCATCGCGTTCGCGCGGAGCCGCGGCTGGCGGCTCGCGATTCTCGGCGCGTCGGAGCGGCGGCTCGAGCTGTACCGGCGCCTCGGCCTGCACGCGCTCTACCACGGCGACGAGGCGGTCGTCGACACGGCGGCGTTCTCGCTCGAGGGACGGCCGATCCGGAAGGTGCGCCAGTCGGTGCATCGCCTCCGGCGCGAGGGCTTCGCAGCGGAGATGCTCCGCCCCGGCGAGGTCGATGCCGGGCTGCGCGCGGAGCTAGAGACGATCGCCCGCACGTGGCGCGGGACCGAGCCCGAGCGCGGCTTCGTGATGGCGCTCGACGCGCTGTTCCGGCTCGGCGACGAGGACGCGCTCTTCGTGGTCGGCCGGGACGGCGACGGGCGGCCGGCCGGCTTCCTGCACTTCGCGATGTGCCGGGCGGGCGGCGCCCTCTCGTTGTCGTCGATGCCCCGCCTGCCGACGACGCCGAACGGGTTCAACGAATGGCTGATCTGCGAGGCGGTCGAGTGGGCGCGCGAGCACGGCGTCGAGCGCGTCTCGCTGAACTTCGCGCCGTTCGCCGCGCTGCTGGCGCCCGAGGCGGAGCTCTCGCGCCTCCAGCGGCTCGAGCGGCGGGCGCTGCTGAGGATGAAGGGCCACTTCCAGCTCGACAACCTGCTGCTCTTCAACCGGAAGTTCTTCCCGCTCTGGCAGCGTCGCTTCGTCGTGTACGAGCGGCGCCTCGACCTGCCGCGGGTCGGGATCGCCGCGCTCGCCGCCGAGGCGTACCTGCCGTTCTCCGGCCGTAGCGAACGTTGAGCGCGGCGCTGGCAGGCGGGCTGCTGCTCGCCCTCGCGTCGGCGGCCGCGCTGAACTGGAGCTACTTCGTCCAGCACGGGGTCGCCTCCGCGCTGCCGCCCCTGACCCTGCGCCGGCCGCTCGCCTCGCTGCGGCTGCTGTTCGGGAACCTGCGCTGGCTCGTCGGCTTCGTCGTCGGGATCGGCGGCTGGGTGCTGTACGTGGCGGCATTGGCGCTGGCGCCGCTCTCGCTCGTCCAGGCGGCGTCGGCGGGAGGGATCGGGCTGCTGGCCCTGCTCGCGTCGCGGCACACGCGGCTGACCGGCCTGGAGCGGCGCGGCGTGGCCGTCGCCATCGTCGGCCTCGTCCTGCTCGGCATCTCGCTCGCCGGCCGGACGACGACCGCGACCGCCGGCGACTGGGTCGCGGTCGCCGTCTGGATCGCGGTCTCGGCCGCGGTGGCGGGGGTCGCCGCGTCGCGACGCTCGGCGGCGGGCCTCGGCATCGCGGCCGGCGTGCTCTACGCGGCGGGCGACGTCGCGACCAAGGCCGCGGTCCACGGCGGCGCGCGCCTCGGCTTCGTGCCGGTGCTGCTCGCGTGCCACGGGCTTGCGTTCGTCGCGCTGCAGCTCGGCTTCCAGCGCGGCGGCGTGCTCGCGACGGCCGGGCTGGCGACGCTGTTCACGAACGCGCTGCCGATCGCGGCCGGGACGACGCTCTTCGGCGAAGGGCTCGGCTCGCTCCCGGTCGTGCGGGTGCTCGCCTTCGCCTGCACCGTCGCGGGAGCGGCGCTGCTGGCGCGGCCGGGGGAGCCCGAGCCCGCTCCGCCCGTCGTCTTGCCCGCGACGGCCAGGCCGATACCATTTGACTGACGGGTCAATCAACGGCACGAGGGCAGGAGCATGGCCACGGCAGAGGCAACCGGTACCGGCGTCTCGTTCGCGCTGACCGAGGAGCAGAAGGCGCTGCGCGAGCTCGCGCACGAGTTCGCCGAGAAGGAGATCCGGCCGAAGGCGGCCGAGTACGACGAGCACCAGACGCACCCGGCCGACGTGATCGCGAAGGCGCACGAGGTCGGGCTGATGAACCCGCACGTGCCCGAGGAGCTGGGCGGCGCGGGGCTCGGCGGCTTCGACGGCGTGTTGATCGGCGAGGAGCTCTGCTGGGGCTGCTCCGGGATCGGCACCGCGATCGTGGCCAACATCCTCGGCGCGCTGCCGATGCTGATCGCCGGCACCGAGGAGCAGCGGCGCGAGTGGCTGCCGCCGCTGCTCGAAGAGCCGATTCTCTGCTCGTTCGCCCTGACCGAGCCCAACGCCGGCTCCGACGTCTCAGGCATCCAGACGACGGCCGTCCGCCATGGCGACGACTACGTGATCAACGGCTCGAAGATGTTCATCACGAACGCCGGCCACGCCTCGTGGGTCGTGGTCTTCGCGTCGACCGACAAGGACGCCGGCCATCGCGGCCTCACGGCATTCGTCGTCCCGACCGACCTCGACGGCGTCGTCGTCGAGAAGCACCTCGACAAGATGGGCCAGCGCGCGACCGACACGTCCGCGCTCGCCTTCCAGGACGTGAAGGTGCCCGCGCGGAACCGGCTCGGCGAGGAAGGCCAGGGCTTCAAGATCGCGATGCAGACGCTCGACAACACGCGGCCGGGCACGGCGGCCGGCGCGGTCGGCGTCGCGCGCGCGGCGTTCGAGCACGCGGTCGAGTACTCGAAGGAACGGGTGCAGTTCGACCAGCCGATCGCGATGAACCAGGGCGTCAACTTCCTCGTCGCCGACATGGCGGCCGAGATCGAAGCGGCTCGCCTGCTCGTCTGGCAGGCGGCGTGGCTGCTCGACCAGGGCGAGCGCGCCACACTGCAGTCGTCCTACGCGAAGCGCTTCGCCGCCGACACCGCGATGAAGGTGACGACCGACGCGGTGCAGATCTTCGGCGGCTACGGCTACATCAAGGAGTACCCGGTCGAGAAGCTGATGCGCGACGCGAAGCTGTTCCAGATCTACGAGGGCACCTCGCAGATCCA
>DASSQG010000071.1:0-18786 GCA_035702625.1 Gaiellaceae bacterium
GCAGCGTCCGGTCGTCGATCGCCTCGGCGACGCCCTCGTCGTCGGCCGCGACCAGGATGTCGGCGCCGCGCTGCGCCTGGTAGAGGTAGCGCACCGACGGGAAGTTGCCCTCCTCGTAGACGATCCGCCGCCGCGGGCCCGCGAAGTCGAAGCACGAAAGGACGACCGCCTCGGCGAGCGTCACGTTCTGGTGCATCGAGACCGACCCGGCCGGCGCGCCGATCAACCGCGCGATCTGGTCGCCGACCGTCACCGGCAGGTCCCACCAGCCCTCGCCCCACGCGCGCACGCCGCGCGTGTTCCAGGCGTGCGCGTACTCGAGCAGCCGCTCCTCGGCGGCCGCCGGCATCGCGCCGAGCGAGTGGTTGATCAGGTACGTGGTCTCCGCGAGGATCGGGAACCGCTCGCGATAGTCGAGGAGCGCGTCCACCGCCCGCGAGTATAGGGACGCTCCGCCGCCGTTCCTGGTCCCCCGAACGAGGGACGTGGCGCCCAATCCCCTTTAGGGGTGATTCCTGCCCTCCGCGACACGAATACGGTCGTGTTCGAGGACGAACTGCGGCGGCGCGAGAGCGCGGAAGAGGGGAGCGACGTTGAAGGACGACAGCGTGCGCGGAGAGGCTCGCGGGAGCGGGCTCTGGGGTTCCAAGCGGGGCGGCGGCTCCGGCGGCGACGGCCGCAACCGGTCGATCAGGCGCGGGCTGTTCGTGCTGCTCGCGTTGACGCTCGCGGCGCCGCTCGCGGCGTCGGCGGGCAGCGGGAACGACCGCTCGTGGACGCCGAGCTACCTGGCTCCGTCGCTCGAGCGCGCTGCCGAGCAGACGCCGAACGCGTCCGTGCCGGTGATCGTCCAGAGCGCCACCGGGGACGACGGCCAGGCCGCGGACGCCCTCAAGGGCTTTACCAAGGATCAACGGAAGCTGGGCATCGTCGACGGCGCCTCGGGCGACGTGCTCGCGAGCGACCTGCCGAAACTCGCGCAACAGCACGACCTCGTGATCACGCCCGACCAGCAGGTCGTCTTCGACGCCGGCGCAGCCGGCCCGAAGGGACCGAAGCCGCCGCACAACCCGCACCAGTCCGACGGCTTCACCTCGACGCAGGCCTGGCCCGCCGCGGTCGGCGTCGACGGGCTCTGGGGGTCGCTCGCGACAGCGGACGCCAGGCCAGGCCCGAGCACGCCGTCGATCGCGTTCGTGGACTCCGGGATCGAGCCCAACCGCGAGGACTTCGGCAACCGCGTGCTCGCCTCCGTCAACCTCTCCACGCTCCCGGGCAACTCGCCGGGAGACGGCCTCGGGCACGGCACGCTCGTGGCCGGCGTCGCCGCCGGGTCGGCGGCCGGCTACGCGGGCGCGGCGCCGACCGCCGGCATCGTCGCGCTCGACGTGATGGACGACCAGGGCATGGCGCGCACGAGCGACGTGATCGCGGCCGCCCAGTGGATCCTCAAGAACCGCAAGCAATACGACATCCGCGTCGCGAACTTCTCGCTGCACTCGGCGAGTGCGACGAGCTTCCGCTGGGACCCGCTCGACAAGGCGATCGAGAAGCTGTGGTTCAACGGCGTTGTCGTCGTGGCGGCCGCCGGCAACGAGGGCCAGGCCGGCAGGCCGACGCCGATGGCCTACGCGCCCGGCAACGACCCGTTCGCGATCACCGTCGGCGCGCTCGACATCCACAACTCGGCCAACCCCGAGCGGGCCGACACCGCGCCCTGGTCGGCGTGGGGCTACACGCTCGACGGCTTCGCCAAGCCCGAGCTGGCGGCCCCCGGCCGCGCGATCACCGGCCCCGTCCCGGCGGGCTCGACGCTCGCGACCGAGCGCGGCGGACAGGTGATCAAGACCCCCGGCGGGACGTACATAAACCTCTCCGGCACCTCCCTGGCGACGCCCGTCGTCTCAGGGATCGTCGCCGACCTGCTGACCTTCCGCCCGTGGCTCTCGCCCGACCAGGTCAAGGGTGCGCTGATGCACGAGGCGCGCGCGCTCCGCAAGGTCCGGACCCTCGCGGCGGGAGTCGGCGAGGTGTACGCGCCCGGCGCGCTCGCGCTGGCGTCGCCGCCGAACCCGAATCGCGCGCTCGACCGCTTCCTCGTCCCGGATCCCCAAGGCGACGGCGCGATGTTCGACGACGTCTCCTGGCTCGACGCGGCGAAGGCGTCGCCGACCTGGGACGCCGTCTCGTGGCTTGACGGCTGGGCCGACGTCTCCTGGTCGGACGTCTCCTGGTCGGACGTGTCGTGGTCAGACGTCTCCTGGGGCGACGTGTCCTGGTCCGACGTCTCCTGGTCGGACGTCTCGTGGTCGGACGTCTCGTGGGCCGACGTAAACGCCGCCGCGTACGCGGACGTCTCGCCCTAGAAGAACCGCTTGAGGACGCCGAGCGCGCGCTGGTCCCACGGGACGCGGTGCGTGACGCCCGCGGCGCCCACACGCCCGCGATTGGCGAGGTACCAGTCGTAGGTCTCGCACAACGCCTGCTCGTTCGAGAGCCGCGGCGCGAAGCCGAGCAGCCGCTGCGCCTTCGACACGTCGACGAACGAGTCCCGATGCGCGGTGCGGTAGTGCCACTCCGCGAGCGGCGAGAGTCGCGCGAGCTCGAGCGCGCGTAGGGCGACCTCGGCGGGCCGCGCGGGCACGGGTCGCAGCCGACTGCCCGACCCGGCGTGTGCGATCAGGCCCTCGAGGTCGGAGCGGACGGTTCCGAAATCGGTCGCGCCGACGTTGAACGTCTCGCCGGCCACGTCCCGCTCGGCCGCTGCAACCGTCGCCTCGACGAGGTCCTCGACGGCCAGCAGCTGGTAGCGGTTCGAGCCGTTGCCGAGGATCGGGATGCCGCGGCCTTCGCGGATCCAGTCGAACAGGATCTCGAAGACGCCGAGCCGTTCGGGCCCGATGAACGTCTTCGGACGGATGATCACGACCTCGAGCCCGCGGCGGCCGAAGTCGCGGGCCACCTCCTCGGCGTCGATCTTCGACTCGCCGTAGTGGCCGACGCCGACGAGCGGCGCGTCCTCGGCGATCGGGTGGTGCTTCGGCACCCCGTAGACGGCGGTCGAGGAGATCAGGATCGCGCGGCGGACGCCGGCGTCGGCAGCCGCCGCGAACGCGACGCCGGTGCCGCCGACGTTGACCGACCGGATCGACTCGCGCGAGGCCTGGATCGGCAGCGCCGCCGCCGCGTGGACGAGGACGTCTGCGCCCTGCGCGAGGCGCGCGAGGGCCGAGAGGTCGCGCACGTCGCCGCGCTGCTCTTCGACGTTCTGCTCGAGCTCGGCGTCAGCGAGCGGCGCGACGTCGAGCGTCCGCACCTCGTAGCCGCCGGCGATCAGCCGACGGGCGAGGTGCAGGCCGAGGAAGCCCGCGCCGCCTGTGATCGCCCAGCGCATCCGGGGCAGGACTCTACGCGCGCGGGGCGAACGGGACCGGCCCGTGGCCCGCAGACTCGTGGCACTCGGCGCGGCGTTGCTGGCGGGGCTCACGCTGGCGGCCGCCGCGCAGGCTCGGAACCCGCAGATTGCGGGACTCCAGGTCGCCCTGCGCGCGTACGGCCTCTACAACGGGCCGATCGACGCGATCGCCGGGCCGCAGACCGTGCGCGCGACGAAGGCGTTCCAGCGCCGCGTCGGCCTCGTGGCGGACGGACGCGCCGGCCCGGCGACCCGCCGTGCGCTCGGCCCGCTCGGCATGCCGGTCTTCGGACGCCGGACGCTGCACCGCGGATCGTTCGGCTGGGACGTCTCGGTGCTCCAGTACATGCTCGCGCGCCGCGGGCAGCTCGTCCCCGTCTACGGCTTCTTCGACGCGGCCACCGAGCGCGCGCTCCAGCGCTACCAGCGCGCGAAGCGGCTCGCGGCGGACGGCATCGCCGGCCCGAGGACCCTGCACGCGCTCGGACACGCGACGCCCGGCGTGCGGCCCGCGCGGCCGGCACCGGCACCCGCCACGAGCGTGCGGACGATGCTCACGAACTGGGCGGTCGCCTACAAGCTCGACCCGGCGCTCGTGCGCGCGCTCGGCTGGATGGAGTCGGGCTTCCAGCCGGGCCTCGTCTCGTCCGCCGGCGCCCGCGGCGTCCTGCAGATCCTGCCGGTGACGCGCGGCTACGTGGAGCACCAGCTGATCGGCCACAAGGTGCCGCGCTCGACCTCCGGGAACATCCGAATCGGCGTTGCGTACCTGCGGCAGCTCATGAGCGAGTTCCGGTGGGACCGCACGCGCGCGCTCGCAGCCTGGTACCAGGGCCCTGCCTCGGTGCGTCGTCAAGGCCCGCTCGCGTCGACCAGGCTGTTCGTCTCGAACGTGCTGGCGTTGCGCAGCCGCGGCGTGTAGGGCAACTCCCTCTTGGATCGGAAGCTCGGCGTGCAGTCGCTGTTCGACGAGGTGTCGGCGACCTACGACTCGACCGGGATCGACTCCTTCGGCCAGATCGCACCGCGCTCGTCCGATTCGCACGTCTGGGAGCAGGGTCGACGGTGCTCGACGTCGGGGGACGCGTGCTCGGGATCGATCTGGCGCCGAGGATGGTGGAGCGGGCGCAGCGCGTCATCGAGCAGCGTTCGCTGACAATGTGCGCATGGAGCTCGGCGGCGCGGAGGCGCCGCCCACGCCGCCCGGTTCCGTCGACGCGATCGTCGCCTCGCTCGTCCTCTTCTTCCTGCCGGACATCGACGTCGCCCTCGACGCCTACGCGACGACGCTGGTGCCGGGGGGCACGCTCGCGTTCTCGACGTTCGGTGCCGGCGACGACTGGGAGTCGCTCGACCGGCTCCTGGCCAGCTTCGTCCCGGACGTGCCTCCCGCGCGGGAGGAGGCGTGGTTCGAGAGCGTGGCCGGCATCGACGCCAGGCTGCGCGCGCACGGGTTCGGAGCGATCTCGATCGAGGAGGCCACGCACCAGGTCGACGTCCCCTCCATCGAGTCGTTCCACGAGTGGACGTGGTCGACCGGCTGGCGCGAAACCCGGCGCAGCATCCCACCCGAGCAGCTGGAGGCCGCGAGAGCCGCGGTCGACGAAAGAGCTCCGCTCGCGGGCCCGCGGCGACGGGTCCCCGAGGCTGGCGACGGCGGTCAGGTACTCACGGGCCGAGACGGTGTGACGCCGTTCCACCGAGCGCCACCGGCGGCCGTTTCAGGGGCTGCGGCGGAGGCTTGGAGTCGACGAGCACGGCCGCCACGAGCAGGATCGCCATCCCGACCGCGCTCTCGCCGATGAGGCTGCGCGGCAGGCCCGCGAAGAGCGGCGCCCCGCGCTCGAGCTTCGGCCGCACCAGGAAGTGGTGCACCGCGCCCCACAGCAGCGCGAGCGAGACGAGCCCGAGCTTCACCAGCAGCACCTGCCCGTAGCGCGCGCTCCAGAGGTCGGACACGTGCGGCAGCCGCAGGATGCTGAGGTAGGTGCCGGCCGCGAGCAGCACGATGATCAGCACGGTGGCGAGCTTCGAGAAGCGCAGGAACGACCGGCGCCGGAGCTCCGGCTCCAGCGGCCACACGACGAACGCGAGCTGCACCAGCCCGCCGACCCAGAGCGTCGCCGCCGCGAGGTGGAGCCAGTCCGCGAGCTGCGACACCCACGACGAGCCCGCGTCCACGGCCGAATGGCCGGAAAGCGACAGGCCGGAGGCGAAGCCGATCGCGAGCAGGAACGCCGGCCAGAGAAGCACCTCGCGGTCGCTCAGCCAGGCGAGGAAGACGAGGGCCGCCACGAGCGCGTAGCCGAGCGTCATCGCGACGAAGGCGGTCCCGAAGCGGGTCTTCGCGAGCGGCGAGAGGTCGCCGTAGAGGAAGTCGACGAACGGGAGCTGGAGCGCGTCCTCGGCGCGCAGCAGGAAGGCGAGGACGCCGACCTCGAGCGCGCCGACGGCTCCGACGCCGAGCAGGCGGTAGAAGCGCTGCTGCGCGCGCGGGCCGAACCGCTGGCGCACGATCAGCAGGCGGAAACCGAGCCCGCCGGCCAGGAGCGCGAGCGCCAGGAAGTACAGCCAGCGGACGAGGTGCTCGGACGTCGTCGGCCCGCCGGACCCGAACGCGTCGGTCGCGGCGGGCGCGGCCATCTTCACGCCGAAGGTGAAGACGCCCGAGACGACGTGCCCGTCCGCGGAGACCGCGCGCCAGCGGACGGTATAGCCGCCGCGCCGGAGCGTCTCGACCGGCACGGCGATCGTCCGCTTGTCGGCGCTCGTGCGAGTGACGCCGGAGAGGACGGCGCCGTGGGCGCTGTAGACCTTGATCGCGTTCGGCAGCGCGTCGACGCTCTGGTCGAAGGTCAGCCGCACGACCTTGGGCGACTGCTCGACGCGAGTGCCGTAGTCCGGCGACGTCCGCTCGAGCGTGGCGTGCGCCGCCGCCGCCGCCGGGAACGCCAGTGCGGCCAGCACTCCGAGGACGAGCAGCCGTCTCATCGATGCGGCGGCCCGGCCCGCTCGGAGAGGTGTCCGAAGATCGGGGCGACGTCGCGGTCGGAGTAGAGGAACACCGACAGCACGACGAGTGTCAGCGCGAGGCCTGCGGCCCACGCGCGCCGCCGAGGCTGGAAGACGGCGAGCAGCGGGAACACCGCGCCGATCAGCGCGGCCCAGCCCAGCGCGTGATGCAGGAACGCCGCGCGCGCGAACAACCAGCCGTTCTGCTCGTGCACGAGCAGCGCTATCCCCGAGACCGCGAGCGCGAGCGGCAGTGCGAGGTGCCACGCCCGGTTGTGCAGCTTCCCGCGCACGAGGCCGAGCTCGGCGGCGCCTGCGAGCATCATCGTCTGGGCCCAGGCGCCGTGGGCGATCATGTGGATCGACGAGTTGGTGAAGAAGACCATCACGGGCCACATCAGGACGCCCAGCCCGAACAGCAGGCTCGGCCAGAGGTAGGCCCGCCACGCGCGACGGTCCCAGACCTCGGCGCCGACGATCGCCCGCGCGAGCAGGCAGAGGCTCAGCAACAGGAAGCCGGTCGCGAACAGCCAGTGGACGTGTTCCGCGGGCGGTTCCATCAGTCCTCGTCGAGCTCCGCGAGGTCTTCGATCAGGCCGGGAGCCACGAACAGCGCGAACACGATCCCGACGCCGACGACGAGCAGCGGCGGCTCGACGAGCAGCCACCAGAAGCCCTGGTCGTGCGGGTGCAGGAGCGTGATGCGGTACGGCTGCAGGAAGGCCCAGGCGACACCGCCGAGCATCGTCAGCGGGCCGAGCAGGCCGACCAGTCGCGCGCGTGCCGAACGGCTACGGGCGGCCGCGCGCTCGGAGATCAGTTGTGTGCTCATTCCACCTCCCCAGGTCCGGTCGAAACACCGCTCCCGCGGCTGGGCGTTACCGCGGGCTTACGCGGGGAGGGGCGGCGGCCGGCACTCGAAGGCGAGGCCGAAGAGCTTGCGAGGCGGAGCCTGGGTCTCGGTGCGGGCGTAGCGGGCGGGCGCCGCCGCGCCGTGGGCAGGCGAGCACGCCCGGGCCCACGTGTCCTCTGCGTAGCGCTCGTACTCGCGCAGCCAGCGCGCGACCGCGCTCCAGGCGAGCGCGACGAGAACGGAGAGCACGGCGAAGACCGGCAGCGCCGATGTGTGCAGCCAGGGCGCGAACAACGGCCAGCGGCCGGAGGCGACCTGCTCCCCGTCGTTCTGCAGGAGGTAGAAGGTCGACGTGACCAGGAACGCCGTCAGCCACAAACGCGGCGAGAGGTCGAGGCGCACGCGCGGCGCCGATGCCGGCGCCTTGCCGACGGCCGCGAGCACGCGCCGGCCGGCGCGGGCGGCGCCGTGCGCGCGGACGAAGCGCCAGGCGAGGCGCGCCAGCAGCAGCGCGACGCCGAGCTTCACGGCGGCGAGAAGGTACGGGTAGTACTCGGCACCCGAGTACGACCGCGAGTCGACATGCCGGCCGACGTCGAGCCGGTGGGTGAGGCTGCGGCCGGCGAGCTCGGCGATCAGCGCGAGCAGCGCGAACGCCAGCGCCGAGAAGATCCGCTGGTGCCGCCGGGCGCGATCCATTCGCGCAGTGTGCCCGACGCGGCACGGGCTAGGCAACGGCTAGCCCAGGAGCGTCAGGGTCCAGCGCGGCTCGTCGGGCGGCTCGAAGTCGATCAGCAGGATCCGCTGCCACCGGCCGAGGCAGAGGTCGCCTGCCGAGAACGGGATCTGCTCGCCGCGCGGGCCGAGCAGCATGCAGAGCAGGCGCTCGCGATCCTGCTGCTCCTGCGGCACCAGCCGGTTGAGCAGATCCTCGAGGTCGCAGAAGAAGCCGGACTCACGCTCCTGCACACGCACGAGGGCGACGTCGTCGAGCGGCGCCACGAACGCGAGCCCGCTCTGGCGGCCCGAGCGTGCCAGCTCGCGCCGCACCTCGTTCGTGATGTCCAGCACCGTCAGCGACGGCAGCGCCGAGGCGATCGAGTAGGGAACCTCGACGCTGGTCATACCGGCGTTGTCACCTCACGCGGCAGACGGAACCTCACGTTCTCGCGCGCGACCTCGACCTCGCCGAGCTCGTCGAACCCGAACGAGGCGAGGCTGCGCAGGACGAGGGCCACAAGCTCCTCCGGCGTCGACGCTCCCGCGGTCACGCCGACCGTCTCGTGCCCGGCCAGCATCTCCGGGTCGAGACCGCTCTCGCCGTCGATCAGCTCCGCGATTGCTCCGAACCGCTCGGCCACCTCGACGAGGCGGCGCGCGTTCGAGCTCGTCTCGGAGCCGATCACGAGGATCAGCGTCGCGCCGCGCTTCGCCAACTCCTTGACCGCGTCCTGGCGGTTCTGCGTCGCGTAGCAGATGTCGTCTGCGGCCGGCCGCTTCAGATCCCCGAAGCGCTCCGCCAGGGCGTCGACCGTCTCGGCGACGTCGTCGAGCGAGAGCGTCGTCTGCGTGATCACGGCGACGGGCTTCCCTTCCGAGTCGAGCTTGGCGGCGTCCTCGGGCGACTCGATCACGACCGTCTCCTCCGGGCGCTCGCCGCGGGTGCCGATCACCTCGACGTGGTCGGCGTGCCCGACGAGCGCGACCAGGTGGCCGCTGTCCGCGTACCGCCGCGCCTCGGCGTGCACCTTCGACACGAGGGGACAGACCGCGTCGACGACCCGCAGGCCGCGCGCCTGGCAGTTCCTCCGCACCGACGGCGCCACGCCGTGGGCGGAAAGGACGCAGATCGCGCCGGCGGGAATCTGGTCCTCGTGGTCGACGAAGACCGCGCCGAGCCCCTCGAGCCGCTTGACCACGTGGTCGTTGTGGACGATCTGGTGGCGCACGTAGACGGGGGGCCCGTGCTGCTCGAGCAGGATCTCGACGATCTCGATCGCGCGATCCACGCCCGCGCAGAACGAGCGCGGGGCCGCAAGCAGCACCTGGCCTATCGCGACCACCCCTTCGCCGCGTCGCCGAGCTTCGCGAGCGCCCGCTGCGCGTCGGCGGCCGAGCGGACGAAGCCGCGCGGCGAGCGGGCAAAGGCCCGCGCCAGCGCCGGCCAGTCGTAGCCGCCGTCGTCCTTGACGCCGTCGGCGAGCCCGTCCAGCGGCCGCGAGGGCGTGTCGCTGACCGCGCGGAGCACGCCGTGCAGCCGGCCGCTGCGGGCCAGCGGCCCGCTCTCGAGGTCGGCTGCGTCCGCGCCCGTGCGCTCGTGCAGCCGCCGCCGCTCGTCCGGGTCGTCCACGACGCGGTCGGCCGCGAGCATCGTCACCGGCTCGGCGCCGGGGACGCCGAGCGGGCCGTCGTCCCAGAGCACCGTGCCCTCGACGTCGACGATCCTCGTCGCATCGACCACGGTGCCGGGGGCGAGGCCGTCCCGCAATGCCCCTGCCAAACCGAACGAGATGAGCGGCCCGTCGGGGACGCCGCTACGTGCGCCGAGACCGACCAGCGCCGTGCGCGCTCCCGCCCGGCGCGCCGCGCGCTGCTCGGCGGCCGTTGCGCAGGCGAGGGTCACCCGGTCAGCGTCCATGCCGCGCTGCGGACGGTCTCCCTGACGCTGCCCGTCGCCTCGAACGCCGCCGACGGCTCGAAGCCCGAGTGGATCGCGCAGTGCTCGCAGCGGTCGTCGTTGCCGGGGCCGTACTCCTCCCACTCGATCCCGTCGAGCAGCGCCTCGTACGTCGGGAAGATGCCGTCCGTTAGCAGGTAGCACGGGCCTTTCCAGCCGTACGGGTTGCGCGTGATCGAGCCCCACGGCGCGCAGGGCAGCTTGCGGTCGCCCGTGAGAAAGTCCTGGTAGATCGGGCTCGCCAGCCAGCGGTAGCCGTGGCTGCGGGCGGCCGAGCGGATGACGCGGAACTTCTCCTCGTGCTCGTCGCGCGTCATCGTCAGCGCGGGGTCGATCTGCGAGTACTGGTAGCCGGGCGCGACGAGCATCCCGTCGATGCCGACGTCGTTCGTGAGGTAGCCCATCATCTCGACGATCTCGTTCGGGTCGGTCTCCTTGAAGATCGTCGTGTTGGTGGTGACTCGGAAGCCGCGGTCGCGCGCCTGCTTGATCGCGTCGACCGCGATGTCCCAGAGACCGGGGTAATCGCAGATGTAGTCGTGGATCTCGCGCATGCCGTCGAGGTGGACGACGAACGTGAGGCGCTTCGACGGCGTGAAGACGTCGAGGAACTGCTCGAGCCGGAGCGCGTTGGTGCAGAGCTCGATGTTCTTGTTCAGCTCGAGGAAGCCCTCGACGACCTCTTCGATCCCCTTGTAGACGAGCGGCTCGCCGCCGCAGATCGAGACCACCGGCGCCGGGCACTGCACGCCCGCGTCGATGCACTCCTCGACCGACAGGCGCGCCTTGTTCGACTCGTACTCCCGGATCTTCCCGCAGCCGATGCACGCGATGTTGCAGGCGAGCGTCGGCTCCAGCATCAGCACGAGCGGATAGCGTTCGCCTTTGCGCTGCTGCTGGGCCACGTAACGGGCGATCTGGACGGTCGAGCCGAGCGGAAACTTCATCGAGACAGCCTTTCTCGTAGACGGCCGAGGGCGAGCAACGGGAAATGCAGACGGTACAAGTGGTAGCGAATCATGAAGTCAAGCGGAAAGCCTGTGCCTGTGAACTGTGTTTCCTCCCAGTCGCCATCTAATCGTTGCGCGATGCAGAGCCACTCCGCGGCTCGCCGGGCAGCCGAGGAGCCTGCCTCGTCGGCAGCGACGTAGGCTAATAGCGCCCAGGCCGTCTGGCTAGCCGTGCTCGGGCCGCGCCCGCGCCAGGCCGGATCCGCGTAGGAGCGGATGTCCTCGCCGAAGCCGCCGTCCTCGTTCTGCACCGAGTCGAGCCACGCGATCGCTCGCCTGAACGCCGGGTGCGAAGGCGGGAGCCCGCACGCCTCGAGCGCCGGCAGCGCGGCGCCGGTGCCGTAGACGTGGTTGACGCCCCAGCGCCCGAACCACGAGCCGTCGGCCTCCTGCTCGGCGAGCAGCCAGTCGAGCCCGCGGTGCACCTCGCTGTCGAAGCCGACCTCCGGCGCGAGCGCCTCCAGCGCGTGGGCGGTCACGTCGGCGCTCGGCTCATCCGTGACCTTGCCGAAGTCACAGAACGGGAGCCTGTAGAGCCAGAAGGCCTCGTTGTCGACGTCGAACGCGCCCCAGCCACCGCTTCTTGACTGCATGCCGGCCGTCCACCCGAGGCCGCGGTCGACCGCCTCGTGGCCGCGGTGCATGCGGCGCAGCGCGAGCGCGACGACGACGGTGTCGTCGACGTCCGGATAGAGGTCGTTCTGGAACTCGAACGCCCAGCCTCCGGGCGCGAGGTCGGGCGTGCGGATCGCCCAGTCGCCGGCGACCGTGACCTCCTCGTTCAGCAACCAGTCGGCGGCCTTGACGAGCGCGGGATGCTCGGGGCCGAGGCCGGAGTCGCGCAGCGCGAGCACGGCGAGGCCGGTGTCCCAGACCGGCGACTGGCAGGCCTCGGGCCGCAGGCGGTCGCCGTCGTCGACCATGAACCCCTGCCAGCCCTCGACCGCGCGGCGCAGCGTCTCGTCCTCGAAGCCGTGACCGAGCGCGGCCAGCATCAGGATCGACCAGACCCATGGCGGCTGGATCCCACCCCACGAGCCGTCGGCCTCCTGATGCGCGCGCACCCAGCGCTCTGCCTCGCGCAGCGCGGCACGGCGCAGAGGGCCGGGCGGTGCGGGCGCCTTCGTCCGTCCGGGCCGCGAGCCGATCTCGCGCAAGTCGACGTCCGCAGGCCGCACGGGGCGCACTGCCCGGCAGGCGGCGAGCGGGACGAACGTGCCGCGCGCCCAGCAGGCGAAGTTGTAGATCGAGAACGGCGCGCCCGGCGGCAGCAGCACGAGCTCGACCGGGATCGGCGTCACCCGCTGCCAGGGCCACTGGCCGAGCAGCGCCAGGAAGCACTTCGTGAAGATCCGCGTCTTCGGGATCCCGCCGCGCGACCGGATGAACTCCCGCGCCTTCGCGCCGGGGTCGACGCCGGCGAGCTTCAACGCGGCGTAGGCCTCGACCGTCGTCGAGAGATCGCCGGGCCCGTCGAACCAGATCGCCCACGTGCCGTCGTCGCGCTGCCGGGCGAGCAGCTCGTTCGCGATCCGGCGGTCGAGCTCCGGCGTGCGCAGCCCGAGGACGTGGTGCCAGAAGAGGTGCTGGGCGGTCATGGTCACGTTCGACTCGAGCTCGCCGACCCAGTAGCCGTCCGGGTGCTGGAGCTCGAGCAGCCGGTTCGTCGCCGCCTCGATCGCCGCGTCGAGGCGCGTCTCGGTCGCGACGCTCACGCGGCCACCTCCTTTCGGGCTGCGGTGAGGGCTCGCGCCGCGGCCTTCCCGCTGCGGACGGCGCCCTCCATCGTCGGCGGCCAGCCCGTCGAGGTCCAGGCGCCCGCGCGCGTGACGTTCGGGTGCGCAGTCTCGACGCCCCGGCGCTCGGCCTCGCTGCCGGGCCGGACCGCGATCGTCGCCGCGGGCTCGCGCGAGACTCGGAACCAGAGCAGCTCGCCCTCGCCGAGCCGCGAGGTCACGTCGCCGGCGATCCGGTCGACGAGCTCCCGGCCGCGCAGCTCCATCAGCTCCGGCGCACCGGACGAGACGACCGTCAGGTACTGCCCGCGCTCGGGTCGGCGGCCGGTCAGCGCGCCGCGGTCGAAGACCCAGTGCGCGTCGCTGTCGAGGAGGGCCGCGAGCGGGTGGCGCAGCAGCGTGCGGTCGAACCAGAGGTGGACGCTGACGATCGGCGAGTCCTCGAGCGCCGGCTCGGGCTCGCCGAGCAGGAGCGCGCTCTCGCGCGGCGGGACGGCGACGACGACCGCGTCGGCCTGCAGCTCGTCGAGGCTTTCGACCCGCGCCCCCGTGTGCACGACGGCTCCGGCCGCCTCCAGCGCGCGTCCGGCCGCGTCGCCGTGCAGCTCGCCGAGCGGCGCCATCGGCAGCAGCAGGTCGGAGTCGCGCCGCGCACCGAGCAGGGCCGTCCGCACGGTGAAGTCGCCGACCTTGGCGCTGGCCTCGGCGCTCGGCAGGTTGAGCGCCGGCCGGATGAAGACGTCCCAGAAGCGCTCGATCGCGAGCTCCGACTGCCCGCGCGCGCGGAGCGCGTCGGCAAATGTGGCGCCGCCGGCGTCGCCCCACCGCGCGAGCGAGCGCAGGATCCGGACGCGGTCGCCGAACGGCACGTGGCGGTAGCGCAGGAGGGCGAGCGCGGACGGCGAGATCACGGCCGTGCGCCCGCGCTCGTCGATCACCGGCAGCTCGAGCCGGCGCCGCCAGACGCCGTTCCGCTCGCCGACCCGGTCGAGGAACACGACGTACTCGCTGAAGCACGCGAGCGCGATGTGCTGGCCGTTGTCCGGCGGCGGCTCCGGGTCGCCGTCGCGCCGGGGCAGCGTCTGCACCGCGCCGCCGAGCGTGGGGCGAGCCTCGTACAGCACGACCTCGTGCCCGGTGTCGACGAGCTCGAGCGCCGCGCTCAGCCCGGCGAGACCGCCACCGACGACCGCGGCCTTCATCGGAGCAGCCCCGCGCCGACGATGCGCAACTTGGTCAGCGGCGAGAGCCGCAGCGAGCCGTCGAAGACGTCGTAGCCGCGCGCCTCGATCCGGTCGAGCGTCGCGCGGTAGAGGCCGGCGAACGTCGAGACGCACGCGGCGCTGCGGGAGTCGAGCGTCTCGACGAGGCCGAGCCCGTCCTCCACGTACGCCCGCGCGCGCGAGGCCTGGAACGCCATCAGCGCGCGCCACTCCTCGTCGACGCGGCCGGCGGCGATGTCGTCCTCGGTGACGCCGCACGCCTCGAGCTCGTCCTGCGGCAGGTAGACGCGCCCGAGCTCCCAGTCCTCGCGCACGTCGCGGATGATGTTGATCAGCTGCAGCGAGACGCCGAGCGTCTCCGCCCGCTCGACGTCGGCCGACCCGTAGACGGCCACGCAGGCGACGCCGACGGCGCCGGCGACCTTCCTGCAGTACCCGTGCAGCTCGTCGAAGGTCGCGTACCGGGACTGCTGCGTGTCCTGGAGGCCGCCCGCGACGAGCGCCTGCAGCGAGCGCTCCGGGATGCCGAAGCGTGAGCGAGCGTCGGCGAGCGCGACCAGCATCGCGTCGGCCGGCGGCCGGTCGAGCGCCCCGCGCAGGTCTTCCAGCTGCGCCCGCTTCTCGTCGTTCGGTAGCCCGCCGTCGGCGATGTCGTCGACCCGCCGCGCGAAGGCGTACACGGCCGAGATCGCCTGCCGCTTCTCGCGCGGAAGCACCCGGATGCCGTAGGCGAAGTTGCGCGCCTCGCGCCGCGTGAGGCGCTCGACCTCGGCGTATGCCTCCTCGACCGTCACAGCCGTGCGTCCTGCCGCACAGCGGCTCGACCGGTCAGTTCAGACGGCCGAGCAGGCAAAGCCTGCACGGCCTGATGCCGACGACGCGAGCGTCGTCTCACCGGATCGCCGCCAGCGCCAGCCGCGCGCGCGAGGGGCGCGGGCGGCCGTTGAAGATGTCCCAGTCGGCCCGCTCGAGCGCCTCCAGCGCCGCGAGGCCGCCGCGCGCGAAGAGGGCGACCGCGCGGCCCACGCGCCCGCCGCCGAGCTTCCGCCCCAGCTCCTCGCCGTTCGCGAGCAGGCCGCGCGCGCGGCGGGCCTCGAATTCGAGCAGCCCCCGCAGCTCCGGGCTCGGGCGGTCGAGCTCGCTCACGCCGAAGCGGGCGCGGTCGTCGGCCGGAAGGTAGACGCGCCCGAGCGCGAGGTCGCGCGGCACGTCCTGCAGGAAGTTGACGAGCTGCAGGCCGGTGCAGACGTCATCCGAGAGCGCGACCGGCTCGGCCTCGGTGCGCCCGAGCACGCCGAGCACGAGCCGCCCGACCGGGTCGGCCGAGTGGACGCAGTAGTGCTTCAGGTCGGCCCAGGTCGCGTACTGCGAGATGCCCTGGTCCATGCGGTTGGCCTCGATCAGCCGCAGGAACGGCTCACGCGGCAGCGAGCACGCGCGGATCGTCGGCTGGAGCTCCCGCATCACCTCCCACTCCGGTTCGCCGTCGTAGCAGCGCCCGACCTCGTCCTCGAGCTCGTCGAGCGCCTCGAGCCGGTTGCCCTCGTACTCGTCGCCGAGCATGTCGACCAGCCGCGCGAAGCCGTAGATCGCGCGCAGGTGCGGCCGGTACACGCGCGGGAACAGCAGCGACGCGACGGGGAAGTTCTCGGTGCGCGCGCGGGCGGCCACGGAGCTCGCGCTGGCCGGATCCATGGGGAAAACCTATCGCTGTGGGACCGACCCGGCGCCCGGCGCGTACCGGTAGCCGTAGCCGCGCACGGACTCGATCACGTCGGGCGGCACCCCGGCCGCGCCGAGCTTGCGGCGCAGGTACCCGACGTAGAGCTTCACCTGGTCGCGCGAGGAGCCGCGCTCGCCGCCCCACGCGAGGGCAAGCAGCTGGTCGTGCTCGAGCAGCTGGCCGGGGTGATCGACGAAGGCCGTGAGCAGCCGGAACTCGAGCGGCGTCAGCTCGACGTCGGCGCCGTTCGCGTGGACGCGTCGCTGGGCGAAGTCGACCTCGAGCAGCTCGTCGGCGTAGGTCGCCCGCACCTCGCGCGCCGGCGACCGGCGCAGGACGCTCTCGACGCGCGCGAGCAGCTCCTGGCGGCCGAACGGCTTCGTCACGTAGTCGTCGGCACCGCCGCGCAGCGCGCGGACCTTCTCGAGCTCCGCCCCGAGCGCGCTCAGCATGACGACGGGCACGCTGCTCAGCTCGCGGATGCGCTCGAGCGTCACCCAGCCGTCGAGCCCCGGCATCGAGACGTCGAGGACGATCAGGTCGGGCCGCTCGTCGGTGAGGAGGCGGAGCGCCTCGCGCCCGTCGGGCGCCTCGGAGACCGTGTACCCGGCGCGGGCCAGCAATTCGCAGACGAGCGTACGGACATCCGCATCGTCGTCCACCACGAGCACCGACGCCTCCGGCATGGATAGCTCTTACCACACGCCTCCGCCGGTACCGGCGGGCCGGCTCAGTGCGGGCGGGCGGAGGCAGGCGCTGGCGGATGCGCCGGGGAAGTCCCCGGTGCGCTCCGCCAGACCTGCGTCAGCGAGACCCCGGGCCTGAGCCCGCGCCTGCGGGCCTCGCCGGCCGGAAGCTCGAGCGTCGCTCGTGCCCCACGGCAACTGGCCATGCGCCACGGGCCGAGGTCGTCCACGACCTTCAGCACGTGGTCGGCACGGTCGAGAAAGACGACGTCGATCGCAAACCGCATGAAGGCGGTGTGGACGGACGAAGCTGGCCGGAGCAGCATTCCCTCACCAGAGGAAAGGCCGCTCCGGCCAAGGAGGCCGCGGCAGCGCGAGAGCGCCGTCTCAGCGAGGAGGCAGTGCTCCACGACGACGTCGCCGTCGTCGTTCGCGAGTGCGACCTGAGGCAGGGACATCGTTAGAAGCCGACGTGGATGTGGTCGTAGTGGTTCGCGAGCGCGAAGGACGGCCCGCCCATGCCGAGCAGGGAGATCACCTGCGCCGGCTCCATGCCGCCGGGAAGCATCAGCAGGGCGCGGACGGCCTGCTCGGTGATCCCGCCGGGCTGCTGGTGCCCGTAGATCGAGACGTTGTTCAGCGCGGCGACGTCCACGGCCCGGCCGTAGATGTGCGCCGAGACGACGCCCGGCCGCGCATACAGCCGGTGGCCGGAGATCAGACACGAGACCGTGACCTCGTGGAACGTGTCCGCCAGGTAGAGCATCGTCGCGAGCACGCGGACGTCGACGTGGCCGGCCGCGACGTCGTGGCGGCCGCCGGCGTAGATGTTCAGGCGCGAGTCGTGCAGGACGCGATCCTGCAGGTCGGCCTTCTGCGAGAGCAGGCCGTCGACCAGCGCTGCGACGCCGACCGCGCGGTAGAAGTGACGGAGGGCGACGACGCGGTCTGCGACCGACGTCTCGCTCGAGTAGGCGAGCGCTGCCGCCCACGGGTTCACACGACCGCCGGTGGCGGCGAGCCGGGTCGCCAGCGTCCGCAGCTCGACGCGCCCGGCCGGGGCGCGGCCGTTGCGGCCCTCGGCGCGGAGCGTCGCCAGGACGAGCGCCCAGTCGACGTGCGCCTTGCGGGAGTACGAGACCAGCTCACGCGCGAAGCTCAGCTTCAGGCGGGCGGCCGGCGGGGTCGGGTCGGGAGCAGCCCGGTTCAGCCAGACCGTCGAGGCCGGGAAGTCCTTGACCTCGGGGTCGAGCGTCGGCGGCTTCGCCTCGACCTTGGGAGCCGACGTCCTCTGCCGCGGCTTGGCCTGCGGCTTCGCCTGCACGGCGCGCGACGGGCGCGCGGCGTGCGTGGTCGCGGCGGCGGCCTTCTTCGTCGCGTCGACGGCGCCGGTCACGACCGGGCGGGAGACGACGGGAGCTGCCGACTGGACGGCGGCGCGGGCCGACGCGGGAGCGGCGACCGGGCGAGCGGGCGCTGCGGCCTGCTGCACCTGGGCGACGCGCTCGGGCGCGGCGGGAGCGGCCGCTACGTCCGGCGTAGCGGCAGCGGCCTGCGCGGTCTTGACGGCGCCCGTGGCGCCGGTGGGCCCGCTCGGGCCGCTCGCGCCGGACGCAGCCGACGCGGCGTTGCCGTCGTCCATGAGCGACTGGACGGTGTTGCCCGCGCCCGCGGAGAAGGCGAGCCCGGCGACGAACAGCGCGCCGAAGGACAGGGTCTGCACGAAGCGGCTCTTGTGGCTCCGCTGCTGCGCGGGCTCGACGAGCTTGCCCTCGTCCCACTCGTCCCACGCGCGCCCACGGCCGATGACGGTGAGGATGGTGCGCGCGAGGGAGATCAGGAGGAGGTGCTGGAGGAACCGCCTGGTCAAGGACTTCCGTCGTGGCATTGCCGTTTGCTCCCGTTCGTTTCGGGCGCCGGTGGGCCGCCACGTCGGCGCGGATCTCTCGAGTTGGCATCCGCGGGCCGTTACGGACTGGGAGCACTATCGGCCGCCGCTGCACCGCCTTCTCCCCCGTTCTAGGGAAGTGCCGGACAGATCCCCTCTCCGAGGGATGGGCCGACGGCCCCTTCGGAACGATGAACCCGCCATCTGAGCCATAGGCGGCGCGGCCACGCCGAGACATCACCGGAGGTTTCCCCCGGCGTGACCAAGCGCACTGCCCGCATCAGCAACAGGCTCTTCCAGCACCAGCTTTCTCTCGACCGTCCTCTGTTTCCCTCGGGAATTTCGCGCGCGAACGCGTGCGCATCGATCCAGAGAAGGGAGGTGAACTAGATGCTGAAGCTCTTTACGTTCGTGCAGGTTGCCGCTGATTCCCTGCGCAAGCGCGAGGAGGGCCAGACGATGGCGGAGTACGGCGTGGTTCTCGCCGTGATCACGCTCGCCGTGATCGGTGCCATCACGCTCCTCTCGGACAACGTCCGCAGCGCGATCGAGAACGTCGCCGG
>DASSQG010000072.1:0-2634 GCA_035702625.1 Gaiellaceae bacterium
CCTCGCGGACGCCGAGCGTCTTCTCGGGCGGCTGTCGCTCAGGCACCTGCGTGCTCAGGCACTTCCGTGCTCGCGCTCGGCCTCCTGCTCCATCTTCTCCAGCCGCGTGTAGTAGTCGGGGAACTCGTTCAGGTGCGCGAGCGCGATCTTGCCGGTGACGACGGGATCGTCGTCCGTCACGTTCGTGCCTATGTCGTGGCTGCCGTGCTCGAGCTCGACGTCCATGCCCATGCGGAACTGCTCGACGTCGAACGGCGCGGTGTTCCAGTCGATGCCGATGCGGGTGCCGACGTCGCGGGCCTCGTCGGCGGTGAAGGTGCGGGTACCGGTCATGGGACTCCTTTCGGCTGCGTGGTCGGGATGCGCCGGCTGAGGACGAGCGCCAGGATCGTCGCGAGCGCGAGGATCGCGAGGCCGGCCTTCAGCCCGGCGATACGGGCCTGCTGGTACCCCGCGACCGCATCCTCGGCGGCGCGGGAGCTGACGTGCGCCTGGTCGAGCGCGGCGTTCAGATCGGCGTCCGAGACGAACGGAACGCCGCCGGCGAGCTGCACCTGCGCCTGCGACTTCGTCCGGTCGGGGATCGCGTCGCTCCCTTCGATATGCGTCAGGAACGCGCTCGAGGTGGCGGCGATCAGGAGCGCGCCGGCGAGCGCCGTCCCCATCGAGGCGCCGAGGTTCGTCGCCGTGTTCTGGATCCCGCCGACCTCCGGCGCCTGGTCGTCGGGCACGGACGACACGGTCACGGCCCCGAGCTGCGAGGCGAGCGCGCCGACGCCGAGGCCGACGAGCAGCATCGGCAGCAGGACGATCTCCGGCCCCGAGTCGACGTGGAGCGCGCCCATCAGGATCACCGTGCCGAGCAGCAGCGCGATCAGCCCGAGGCGGACGACGCGGCGCGGGCTCGCGTTCGGCCGCAGGCGCGGGATGCCGATCGCGGCCGCCAGCAGCGTCAGCGAGAGCGGCGTCAGCCGCGCGCCGGTCGCGAGCGCCGACAGGCCGAGCGCGACCGAGAGGTAGAGCGGCACCACGAAGAAGAGCCCCGCCTGCACCAGGTACTGGAAGAAGAACATCGTCAGCCCGCCGGTGAGCTGCTTGTTCTTGAGCAATGCGGGCCGGATGAGCGGCTCCTGCCCGCGCCGCTCTCGGAGCCCTTCCCACTGCAGGAAGCCGTAGAGCACGGCGAAGCCGGCCAGGACGAGCCAGATCGTCGGCGAGAGGCCCCACCACGACGTGCCGCCGGCCTTCGGCTTGATCCAGCCCCACTCGCTCGAGCGGAGGACGCCGAAGACGAGCAGCGCCAGGCCCGCCGCGGACAGCGCGGCGCCGACGAGGTCGAGCTTCGGGCGCGTCTCCGGCGGGGCGTCGGCGATCCGGCGGGCGAGGATCAGGATCGCGATCACGATCAGCACCTCGCCTGCGAAGACCCAGCGCCACGAGAAGTACGTGGTGAAGATGCCGCCGATCAGCGGGCCGACCGCGACCGCGACCGCGCCGGCCGCGGCCACGAGGCCGTACGCCGCCGGCCGCCGCTCGACTACGAAGTTGCCGGCCACGAGCGCGACGATCGCCGGCAGGATCAGCGCCGCGCCGACGCCCTCGAGGAACGACCAGCCGAAGAGCAGCACCGACAGGTTCGGGGCGATCGAGGTCGTGAACGAGCCGCAGCCGTAGATCACGCAGCCGATCGCGAAGGCGCGCTTGCGCCCGATGATCGCGCCGATCTTGGCGCCCACGATCATCAGCGACGCCATCACGAGCGTGTAGGCGGTGATCGCACCCTGGATCCCCGTCACCGTCGTGCCGACGTCGTTCGCGACGGTCGCGATCGAGACGTTCATCACCGACGTGTCGAGCGTCATCAGGAACTGCCCGGCCGCGAGCGTCAGCAGGACGACCGAGGCGCCCTTCGCCTGGGCTGACGCAGGAGCTGCGGCGGCGGTGCTCACGTGGGCACGGCTGCCGGGGCCGCGGCCGGCTCCGGCTCGGGCTCGCCGCCCTGGAGCAGCACGCGCCAGCCGAGCAGGACCGCGTTGACGGCGGCCGCGCCGACCAGCGGCTCGTCCGGCAGCGGCAGGTGCGCCGGGTGGAGCAGGAACGCCCGGGTCTGCGGCCCGCCGAGGCCGCCGTGGAAGGAGATCAGCTCTTCGAACGCGCAGCCTTCCTGCAACTGCGGGTCGTAGAAGCTGCCGACCAGGATGTCCGCCGCGTGGGCGAAGCCGTCGGCGCGCGCGAGGTGCCGCGCGGCGTTCGGCGCGAACGGCGCGAGCGGGTCGTCCCCTTCAAGCCGGCCGTCGTCAAGGTGCCGCGTCCCGTTCGGGCCGAGCACGACCGCTCCGTCGGACTCCGAGCGGACGAGCAGCCAGCCGAGGTGCGGATGCTCGCGGAGCGCCGGCAGCAGGCGCGGGTGGCGCGCCTCGATCTCTTCGAGCGTCAGCCGCCGCGGCTCGTCGAGCAGGTAGATCAGCCCGAGGTTGCCGGACGCCAGCACGACCACCTGCTCGCCGCTGACGTCCTTCTTCGACTTCTTCTTCGACTTCGGCGCCTTTCCGCCGGACGCCTCGTCGACGGCTCGGCCGACGGTGCTCTGGTTCTCGTCGCCGGCGTCCACGCGCGCGACGTCGGCGTGCTCGA
>DASSQG010000073.1:0-2999 GCA_035702625.1 Gaiellaceae bacterium
GGCGGCGACCGAGTTCACGCTCGACGGCTTCACCTACTCCCACGCTGCGGTCGCGCGCCTGCTCACCCGGCTCGCGGTGATCCCCGACCTCGTCAACGTCCAGCTCCAGCAGAGCACGCTGACCAACCTCGGCGCGGCCCAAGCCGTCCACTTCGTGATCGTCGCGGACGTCCGCCGGCCCGGAGGCGGCTCGTGAAGCGCCGCTTCCCGCAGTCGGCAGTGATCGCACTGATCGCGTTCGGCTTCCTCCTGCTCGCCGCCGGCGGCTACTTCCTCGTGCTCGGGCCGCAGCGCTCGAAGGCGTCCGACCTGAACAAGCAGATCGCGGACACGAACAGCGCGATCGACGCCGCCCGCGCGCTCACGCTCGAGGCGAAGAAGGGCGCGCAGATCCGCGTCGCCGACCTTTACCGGCTGACCAAGGCGATGCCCGATCAGACGGACATGGCCGACATCATCCTCGAGCTGAACCAGGTCGCGGAGGACAGCGGCATCACGTTCGAGCAGATCTCGCCGTCGACGACCGCGACGCCGATCTCCGGCTACCTGGCGATCCCGATCACGGTCGAGTTCCAGGGCAACTTCTACGACCTCGCGGACTTCCTCTACCGGCTGCGGAACCTCGTCGACGTGCGGCACGGCACGCTTGACGCGAGCGGCCGCCTGTTCGCGATCGACGAGGTCGACTTCGCCGAGGCGCCGCCCCCGCCCGGCTTCCCGCAGATCCGCGCGCACCTCGTGATCGACGCGTTCGTCTACGGCACGGGCACCGCGCCGACCGTCCCTGCGCCGAGCACCGGCGCGACCGGCGCCAGCGGAGCGACGGGCGCGTCCGGCACGACCCCGACCTCGGCGGCCGGAGCTTAGGCCATGGCGAAGAAGATCGATCCCAAGGCGAAGGCCAAGCGGCAGAAGATCATCGCCGGCGTCGGCGGCGTGATCCTGCTCGGCGTGCTCGCCTTCCAGGTGCCGCGGACGATGAAGATGCTGAACCCGCCGACCGACAGCTCCTCGAGCTCGAGCGCGCCCGCTGCGACGACCTCGGCCTCCGCGACGCCGATCGCGGCGCCGTCGCTCGCCGGCGGCAACGCGACGGCTGCTCCCGCCTCGGCGCCCGGCGGCGACGGCTTGAGCGACCCCGACGCCATGCCGACGCCGGCCTCCGGCCAGCTGCTCGCGTTCGGGCTCTTCCGCTCGAAGGATCCGTTCGTCCAGCAGTTGAAGGTCGGCGCGACCGGAGCGAGCGGCCCGAGCGCTCGTGCGGCGACCCCCGCCCCGGTCGGCGCGAAGGGCGCGGTCGTCAAGACCGTGGCGCCGAGCAGCGGCGGCAGCTCCGCTGGCAACTCGGGCGGCGCGAAGACCAGCGGCTCGCCGGCTTCGGCTCCCACGAGCGCTCCGGCAACCGCGACGACGGCGGTGATCTCCGTCAACGGCGCGCCGGAGTCGGTTCAGGCCGGCGGCCAGTTCCCGGCTGCGAGCCCGGTGTTCAAGCTCGTCTCGCTGACGAGGACGACCGCCAGGGTCGGCATAGCCGGCGGCACGCTGCAGAGCGGTGCCCCGACCGTGACCCTGAGGAAGAACAAGCCTGTCACGCTGCTGAACACGTCCGACGGCACGCGCTACGTGCTGCGGCTGGTCTCAGTCTCGTAGCGGGTTACGCCCGCGAGGGCGAGGCGCTCGCCGCGGCGTGGATGAAGCTCGCCTCGTGGCCGCGCCGGTTCGCGGCGGCGATCTCGTCTTCGTCGAGCGCGCCGATGCGCTCCAGCAGCTCGAACTCGTCGCGCAGGTGTGTGCGCATCATCTCCGGCCCGTCGGTGGCGATCGTGAACAGCACGCCGTGCTCGACAAACGCGCGGAAGGTCTCCCGCACGGCCTCCTCGCCGGGGAGCGCGCGCGTGAGCAGGTTCGACGTCGGGCAGATCTCGAGCACGATCTCCTGCTCGCGCAGCGCCGCCATCAGCTCGGGGTAGCGCGCCGCGAGGATGCCGTGGCCGATCCGGTCCGGGCGCAGGTGCTCGACCACCTCGCCGATCTCGGCCTCGCCGTGCTCCTCGCCCTCCTCGCCGACGTGGATCGTCACCCCGAGGCCGGCCGCCCGCGCGTCCTCGACGAGCGGCGCCAGGTCGCGGTACGGGTAGCGCGCGCCGCCGGGCCGCGGGCCGGCGATGTCGACGCCGACGATGCCGCGCGGTGCGTAGCGGATCGCCTTCTCGACGATGATCGAGTTCTGCCGCTCGTCGAAGGTGCGGTCCATCATCAGGATCAGCCCGGCGCGGACGAGCGGGTACTCGAGGCTCGCCCGGTCGAGCCCGCGGGTCGCGGCCATGATGATGTGGTCGAGGTCGCGCTCGCCGCCGCGGTTGCGCTTCATCGGGTTGAAGCGAAGCTCGAGCGTCGTGATGTTCTGTGAGCGGTACGCGCCGCCGATCGCCGCGTGCACCGACGTCTCGACCGCGAGCGGGCTCGACTGGATCAGCTCCGTCCAGTGGTAGATGTCGTTCAGCGCGTCGAGCGAGTCGACGCGGCGCGCATCGGCGATCGTGACCAACCGGTCGAACTCCCAGTAGTCCTTGACCGGGAGCGCGATGCCCTGCTCGTGGGCGAGGCTCCACATGATGTCGGAGGCGACCGACGCGCCGAGATGCGTATGGAGCTCGGCGAGCGGGGCGTCGACCATGGCGCGAGTCTAGAGCCGCTTCGCCCTGCCGAGTGAGAGCCACCAGCGCCCGGCCGCGATCTGGAGCCAGGCCACAAGCACGAGCGGCAGCGCGAGCAGCGCGGGGAGGATCACGTCGAACAGCGCCACAGCCACCGGCTTGACGAACGGCTTCTCCGAGTTGGCGTAGATCGCCAGCGCACCGAGCGTCGCGAGGCCGAGGATGAAGAGGACGTTGCCGTGCGGGGTCAGCAGGACCCAGAGCCCCCAGGCCGCGGCGCCCAGGGCCGCGAGGATGAGCAGCAGCACCAGCGGCAGCACCCCAGGCACCATCCGGGCCGGC
>DASSQG010000074.1:0-2407 GCA_035702625.1 Gaiellaceae bacterium
GTCAGCTCGTGCAAGCCGGGCGCTAGCGGCAGGCGCTGCAGGCGCCGCGCAGGACGATGTCGTGGCCGGCGACCTCGTAGCCGCTGCTGCGCTCGACGTCGCGGAGCACGCGCTCGAGCCGCGCGTCGGCGAACGGCTCGATGCGGCCGCAGTCGTCGCAGACGATGTGGTGGTGGTGCTCGACGGAGTCGCGCACGGGCTCGAACCGCGCCACCCCGTCCCCGAGGTCGACCCGCTGCACGAGCCGGGTGCCGACCAGCGCGTCGAGGACGCGGTAGACGGTCGCCAAGCCGACGCGCTCGCCGCTCGAGTGCAGCGCCTGGTGGATGTCCTGGGCGGCTACGCAGCAGTCCTGGGCGTCGAGATAGCCGATCACGCGGGCGCGAGCGCCGCCGCGGCGGTAGCCCGCCGTCCGCAGCTCCTCGAGCGCGCGCTCCGACCAGGTCGTGCCCATGCGGCAATCGTAGCCGTTCGACAGAAAGAATGAGAATCGTTATCGTTTCTTCCCGATGAGAACCGTTCCCATCTGGGCGGCGGTCGTCGCCCTGCTCGTCGCGGGCTGCGGCTCCGCCGCGGGCTCGAACGGGAAGACCTCCGTCGTCGCGGCCTTCTACCCCCTCGCGTACGCGGCGGAGCAGCTCGGCGGCCCCCGCGTCGACGTGACGAACCTCACGCCGCCCGGCGCGGAGCCGCACGACGTCGAGCTGACGCCGAGGGACGTCGGGCGCATCCAGACCGCGGAGGTCGTCGTCTACCTCTCGCACGGCTTCCAGCCGGCGGTCGAGCAGGCGGTGGGCGACGCGACCGGCAAGCGTGTCGACGCGCTCGCGGGCCTCGGCAGGCACGGCAGCACGACCGATCCGCACGTCTGGCTCGACCCGGTGCTGTTCGCCCACGTCGTCGAGCGGATCGGCACCGCGCTCGGCGCGCCTCGGCAGGCGGCAGCGCTCGAGCGGCGGGTGCTGGCGCTCGACCGCGCCTATCGCACCGGTCTCGCGCACTGCCGGCGTCGGGAGTTCGTGTCGAGCCACGCGGCCTTCGGCTACCTCGCCGCGCGCTACCACCTGCGCCAGCTGACGATCACCGGTATCGACCCCTCGTACGACCCGAGCCCGCGGCACCTGCAGTCGCTGATCGAGCTCGTCCGCCGCGAGCACGTCTCGACCGTCTTCTTCGAGCCGCTGTTCTCGCCGCGCCTCGCGGAGACGGTCGCCCACGACGCGCACGCGAAGGCGGCGGTGCTCGACCCGATCGAAGGGCTCACCTCGTCCGAGCAGCACCGCGGCTTCACCTACTTCACGCTGATGCGGCAGAACCTGCGCGAGCTGCGGACGGCGCTCGGATGCCGCTAGCGGTCGAGCTGACGGGCGTCGACTTCGCGTACCCGCACGGGCCCCCGGTCCTGCAGCGGGTCGACCTGCGCGTCGAGACCGGCGAGTTCCTCGCGATCGCCGGGCCCAACGGCGGCGGCAAGACGACGCTGCTCCGGCTCGCGCTCGGACTCGAGCGGCCGACCCGCGGCGCGGTGCGGCTGTTCGGCGAGCCGGCCGACCGGTTCGGCGACCGTGCGCGGCTCGGGTACCTCGCCCAGCGCTCGCAGCTCGGCGTCCAGGCGCCGGCGACGGTGCGCGAGGTCGTCGCGGCCGGGCGTGCGACGCTGCGGCCGTTCGGCCGTGTCGACGCAGCCGACCGCGAGGCGATCGACGAGGCGATCGAGCGGGTGGGCCTCGGCGGGCTGGCGAAGCGACCGCTGACGAGACTCTCCGGCGGCCAGCAGCAGCGCGCGTTCATCGCCAAGGCGCTCGTCGCCGGCCCGAAGCTGCTCGCGCTCGACGAGCCGACGGCCGGTGTGGACGTCTCCGCCCAGGAGGCGCTGGCGGAGCTGCTTGCGCTCCTTCATGGGGAGCTCGGCGTCACGATCCTGTACGTCTCGCACGAGTTCGGGGCGATCGAGCACGTCGTCCAGCGGCTCGTGCTCGTCCGCGAGCGGATCGTCTTCGACGGTCCGCCGTCGAGCCTGCCGGGCGTCTGGCACGACCCCTCCCACGTCCATGCTTGAGTTCGAGTTCATGCGGCTCGCCTTCCTGGCGGGCGCCGTGGTCGGGGTGCTCGCGCCGGTCGTCGGGTTCTTCCTCGTCCAGCGGCAGATGAGCCTGATCGGCGACGGGATCGGCCACGTCGCCTTCGCGGGCGTGGCGCTCGGGTACCTGATCGGCGTCTCGCCGGTCTGGACGGCCCTGCTGGCCGCGGTCGTCGGCGCCGTCGCGATCGAGTGGCTGCGCGCGCGGCGCAAGGCCGCAGGCGACCAGGCGCTCGCGATCGTCTTCTACACGGGCATCGCGGGCGGCGTCGTGCTCATCTCCGCGGCCGGCGCTCTGAACGCGAACCTGTTCTCGTACCTGTTCGG
>DASSQG010000075.1:0-8106 GCA_035702625.1 Gaiellaceae bacterium
GCACGCTGCTTCGGGCACGCGACCGACGACCTCGCGCTCGTCCAGCTCGGTCGTCGAGACCGCAGATCCATCGGCCTTTACGACCTGACGAGCGGACGCCGACGTTGGCAGGTGGCCTTGACGTCGTTCGGGGTGCTCGACTCGGCATTCGGCCGCGACGGCATCGCCGTGGCCGAGGCCGGCGGGCCCGTGCGCTGCTTCGACCACGACGGGGCCGAGCGCTGGCGTTGGTCGCCGCCGCCTGGTGAGCACGTCCTGCGCCTGGCCTGGGCGGCGCACCTCGACCGGTTCTGCGGCGTCCTGTTCCCCTAGCTGAAGGGCTTGACGACCATGTCGAAGACGATCAGTAGCATCACCGCGACGTCGACGCGCAGCACGAGCAGGATCCGGCGCAGACGCATCTGCACCTCCGGGTCCTTCGGCCCGCGCGCGGTCATCGCCGACGTCAGCCGTTTCGTCTCCGGCGTGAGGAAGAGGATCCCCGTGGCGGCGGAGGCCGCCCAGGCGACCAGGCCGAAGATGATCCAGAACTGGTTGTAGCCGATGTCTCCGTTCGCGGTCATCGCGAACCCGAAGCCGAGCACGACGAACGACATCAGCGGGAAGACCTTGGAGGCGACCTGGTCGGCGAGACGGCCGATCAGGAGCAGCTGGTCGTCGTCGTTCGCGATCTCAGCGAGCACGGCGCACATCGCGATGAACAGCCCGCCGCCGACCCAGATCACGGCGGCGCCGACGTGCAGCATCTTGAAGACGAAGTACCACTGCGTGTTGGCAGCGAAGATGATCGAGACGACCACCACCGCGACGACGATCGCGCTGGTGGCGACGATCGATGTCCGCCGGCGACTCTCCGCGCCCGGAGTTGCTACGACCTCTGACATCTAGCCCTCTCCTGAATCGATTGACCCCCGGAGAGGGAATCTAACGCCGTCAGGCGACGGCGACTATGCGCTCTTCGCCGGCGCCGCGATACTCGTCGCCGAGCTTCTCGCGCAGCGTCTGCTCGAGCTCACCACTCGCCTCGAGCTCCTCGACGATGTCGGCGCCGCCGACGAGCTCGCCGCGCACGAAGACCTGCGGGATCGTCGGCCAGCCGGACAGCTCGGACAGCTCCTGGCGGATGCGAGGGTCGGGCAGGACGTCGACGGCGGTCACCGGCGCGCCGGCGCGGCGGAGCGCCTCGAGCGCGCGGTGCGAGTTCCCGCACATCACGAACTGCGGCGTGCCCTTCATGAACAGCGCCACGTCCTCGGTCTCGATGATCTGCTTGATCTGGTCCTGAACTTCGCTCACGTCGTCCCCCTGGTCTTGATCCGCAACTCGTGAATGGTGCCATCCGCGAGCGGGGTGGCGAGCGCGTCATAGATGAGCCGGTGCTGCTCGACCAGCGAGAGCCCGTCGAAGCGCGCGCTCGTCACGTCGACCTGGAAGTGGTCGCCGCCGCCGGTGCGGTCCTCGACCGAGACCTCGTCGCCCGGGAAGGCGTCTTCGAGGAGGCTAGTGAGCGTTCGAACGGCCACGGGCCAGGTACTCGAGCAGGTCGGAGCGGGTGAGCATGCCGGTCGGCTGGCCGCGGGTGGCGACGACGACCGCCGGGGCGCCGCCGCTGAGCGCCGAGAACACCTCGTCCAGCGACTCGTCGGCCTCGACGGCGGCTAGCGGCGGCTGCATCGCGGCGGCGACCTCCTCGCTCAGCGCGTCGGGGTTGCGGAAGACGAGGTCGAGCAGCCCGCGCTCCTGCAGCGAGCCGACCACGTCCGCGAGCGAGCCGCCCGAGTCGTGGCGCATCACCGGCAGCTGCGAGATCGAGTACTCGCGCATCAGGTCGATCGCCTGCCCGACCTTCTGGTGCGACTCGATCGTGATCAGCTCGGGCGCCTCGCCGTTCTGCTGCTTGAACTGCACCACCTCGCGCACCTTGGGCGTCGGCGCCTCGCGCTCGAGGAAGCCGAGCTCGACCATGTAGTTGTCGTCGAAGAACTTCGACAGGTAGGCGCGGCCGCCGTCGGGGAAGAGCGTCACGACCGTCTTCCCGGCGCCGAGCCGCTTCGCCGTCTCGAGCGCGGCCCAGGCCGCGGTGCCGCCCGAGCCGCCGACGAGCAGGCCCTCCTCGCGTGCGAGCCGGCGCGCGGTGAGGAACGAGTCGCGGTCGCTGACCGTCACCCACTCGTCCACGACGGACGGGTCGAACGTCTCCGGGTAGAAGTCTTCGCCGATCCCCTCGACCAGGTACGGGTGCTGATGCTCAGCGCCCGCGGTGTAGATCGAGCCCTCGGGGTCGGCGCCGACGATCGTCAGGTTGGGGTGCTGCTCCTTCAGGTAGCGCGCGGTGCCGGTGATCGTGCCGCCGGTGCCGACCGCGATCACGAGCGCGTCGAGCTCGCCGCCGGTCTGGTCCCAGATCTCCGGGCCCGTCGTCTCGTAATGCGAGCGTGGGTTGCCCTCGTTGCGGTACTGGTCGGGCTTGAACGCGCCGGGGATCTCCTCCGCGAGCCGGTCCGAGACCGAGTAGTAGCTCTCCGGCGACTCCGGCTCGACGGCGTACGGGCAGACGATCACCTCGGCGCCGAACGCCTTCAGCAGCGAGATCTTCTCGCGGCTCATCTTGTCGGGCATGGTGAAGATGCACTTGTAGCCGCGCAGCGCGGCCACGATCGCGAGGCCCGTGCCGGTGTTCCCCGAGGTCGGCTCGACGATCGTCCCGCCCGGCTTGAGCTTCCCCTCGCGCTCGGCCGCGTCGACCATCGTGATCGCGATCCGGTCCTTGATCGAGCCGCCCGGGTTGAGGTACTCCAGCTTCGCGAGCAGGGTCGCGGCGCCGTCCGGGACGACGTTCTGCAGCCGGACCAGCGGGGTGTTGCCGACCAGCTCGAGCAGCGTCGGATACGTGCGCGCCACGCGGGAAGCGTAATCCCTACGCGGGAGCGCGCACCGGCTCGGCCTCAGCCTCGACGACCTCGACCGAAGTCCCGCGCAGGAGGACGAAGGCGACGATCGCTCCGGCCACCGCGACAGCGATCAGCGCCCAGAAGGCCCACTGGTAGCCGGACGTCAGCGCCTGGGCCGGCGTATGCCCCGATTTCAGCAGGTTCTTCGAGTGCGAGATGAAGATCGTCGAGGCCACGGCTACGCCGATCGCGCCGCCGATCTGCTGGTTCGTGTTGATCAGGCCGGACGCGAGACCCGCCTCCTGCGGCGAGACCTGCGCCAAAGCGGCGATCGTCACCGGCACGAACGAGAAGGCGAGCCCGAGCGCAAACGTGATGTACGCGGGCAGCAGGTCCGGCCAGTAGTGCCCGTCCACCGGGATCTGGGTGTACCAGCCCATCGAGAGGGCGAGCACGAGCAGGCCGATCACGATCACCGGCATCGGGCCGAAGCGGGTCGTGAGCGCCTGTGCCACGCCCGCCCAGATGACCGTCGTCCCCGCCGTGGCCAGGAAGGTCACGCCGGTCTCGAGCGCGGACCAGCCGAGCACCTCCTGCACGTAGAGGGTGAGCACGAAGAAGTTCGCGAAGATCACCGCGCCGAGCAGCAGGCCGACGACGTTCGCCCCCAGCAGCGAGCGGTTCCGGAAGATGCTCAGCGGTACGAGCGGCGCCTTGCTGCGCATCTCGATCCCGATCGAGACCAGCGCGAGCACGCCGGACGCGACGAGCAGCAGGATCGTCCGCGCGGTGCCCCAACCGACGTCGGGCGCCTTCGAGACGGCGTAGACGAGGATCGCGAGGCTGGCCGTGATCGTGATCGCGCCTGCGGCGTCGAGTTCGCGGTGGGCGAGGTCGGCCTTGCTCTCGGGCACGAAGCGCAACGCGAGCAGGAGCACGATCGCGCCGACCGGCACGTTGATGAAGAAGATCCACTCCCAGCCGAGGTACTTGGTCAGGATCCCGCCGAAGAGCACGCCGGCCGCGGCACCCGAACCGCCGAGGGCGCCCCAGATGCCGAGGGCTGTGTTGCGCTCCGCGCCTTCCTCGAAGGTCGTGGTCACGATCGAGAGGGCAGCGGGGGAGATGATCGCGGCGCCGAGGCCCTGGACGGCGCGCGCGGCGATGAGGACGCCGGCGCTATTCGAGAGGCCGCAGACGAGCGAGGCCAGCGTGAAGATGATGAGCCCGACGAGGAAGATCCGCTTGCGCCCGAACAGGTCCGCCATCCGGCCCCCGAGCAGGAGGAAGCCGCCGAAGGTGATCGCGTAGGCGATGAGCACCCACTGGACGGTCGTCTCGACGACGTTCAGGTCGCGCTGGATCGACGGGATCGCGACGTTGACGATCGCGACGTCGAGGACGGTCATGAAGAAGGCGGCTCCCACGATTGCGAGAGTCAGCCAGCGGCGGTCGGCAGTGGAGCTCATCTTCCTCCCCTCGTAAGCGGTATGGGCGGTCGAACGCGAGGCGGCGGCGCGCTATTCCACCCGCCCCCCAGCGGCCGGTGATGCCCTCGATCCAGGGTAACGCCGACACGATCTCGATACAACGACGTGACCTACCCGCGCGTCTTTCGGAGCTACGATGTCCTCGGGGGAAAGCACGCGGGGGGCCCCCCGTGGGCGAGGTTCACGCGCGAGGCCGCGAGCGGCGGTTCGGGCGAGGATCGCCGCCCGATCCGGCAAGATTCGCGGCGTGGCCAGCGACCGCTCGTCGCCGTCCCGCGCCATGACGCGCGACGTGCGGCCCCGAGGACCTGCGCCCGCCGGGCGGTGGCTCGCCCTCGCGGCGGCGGCGCTCGTCGCCGTGCTCGCGTGCGCGGCCGCGGCGGTCGCCGGCAACAGCGGCTCGAGGGCGCAGTGCCTGCCGATCCCGTCCGACCAGGGATACCTGACCGGTCTTCTCCAGACCCTTCCGCAACGGCGTGACGTCTGGGGCGACCAGCTGATCGCGGCGCCGGGCGGCCCGACGTACGATGCCGCCCGCGCGAGGCTGCACCCGCTCTTCCTCGTCGGCCGGCCGGCCGGGCTCCGGCCGAAGCGGCTGACGGACTCTGGCGTCTACTACCTCGCGTTCGGCCTCCCGGCCGGGCCGGGCGGCGCGTCGCGCGCGCAGCTCCACGTCGCCGACGGGAGCCAGGTGGTCTCGCAGGTCGCCGACGGGCGCCGCATGACGGTCTCGGTCGGGACACGGGGGAAGGAGCGCTACGGGTCGTGCCTCAGCCGGCTCGCGACCCCGAGCCTGGCCGAGGGCTACCAGCCGGTGCTGGAGACGTCGTACACCGACGCCAAAGGGATCCGCTACCAGCAGGAGTCGTTCGCGGCGAGGGTTCCCCAGACCAAGGCGCTAGTCAGCTTCATCCGGCTCTCCGTCGACCCGACCTCGGCGCCCGGCCGCATCGCGCGTGTCCGCTTCACGCCGTCGTTCCCGCTCCAGCGGGTGCGCCACCAGCTCCGGCACGGCCGCCGAACGTGGGCTGTATACGAACCGGGAGGCCGCTTCGACGGACGCTCGCTCGTCTTCACCGTCCGCCGCCCGAGCCAGGTCTACGTCGCCTGGCTCAACCGCGGCGCACAGGTGCGGCCGTTCCGGCTCGACCGCGCCGCCTACGAGAAGGCACGCGCCTCGGTCGAGTCGTTCTGGGATGCGCGGCTCGCTGCCGGGGCGCAGCTCGTCGTCCCGGAACAGCGCGTCGACGACGCCGAGCGCAACCTGCTGATCCAGAACCTCGAGCTCTCGTGGCGCTACAGCCTCGGCAACCCGTACGAGCGCTTCTCCTGGGAGCTGCCCGACGTCGCCGAGGTGATGGGCGCCTACGGCTACAAGGACGTCGAGCGCTCGATCATGGCGGCGTCGCTCCACGCACCGACCGTGTTCCCGAACCGCGCGGCCGGCGAGCGGATGGTCGGCTCGGCCGACTACTTCCGCCGCTACGGCGACACGGCGTTCGTCGACCGCGTCACGCCTCGCTTCCGGCGAGACGTGGAGTCGTTCGTCCGCCAGCTCGACGCCGACGCCACGCACAGCCTGCTTCGCCGCGAGCGCTACGGCTCCGACATCCTCGGCCCGATCTACGGCCTGCACGCGCAGGCGCTCGCGCTGCAGGGGCTGCGTGCCATGGCCGATGTCTGGGTGCGGACGGGCTTTCCGAACCTCGCGACGGAGGCGTCGCAGGCCGCGGACCGGCTCGCCGCGGGACTGCAGGCCGCAGTGACGGCGGCGCAGGTCTCGATGGCCGACGGCTCGCTCTTCTGGCCGATCGTGCTCGTCGACGGCACCGAGCACCCCTACGACTCGCTCACGACATCGAAGCTCGGGAGCTACTGGAACCTCGTCATGCCGTACGTGCTCGCGTCCGGATTCGTGCGGCCGCACAGTGCCCAGGCCGACGGCCTCCTCGCGTACCTGCTGAACCACGGCTCGCGCTTCCTCGGGCTCGTACGCTTCAGCCCGCACACGGGCGTCACGAACCCCGGCTACCAGAAGCCCGGCACCGACGACGTCTACGGCATCAACGTCGCCCGCTTCCTCGCGGACGAGGACCAACCCGACCAGCTCGTGCTCAGCCTGTACGGGAAGCTCGCGGCCGGGATGACCGAGAACACGTTCGTCGCGGGCGAGGGCTCGACGCTGCTGCCGACGCCCGGCCAGTACTACCGCTGGATGTTCCGCCCGCCGAACAGCGCCAACAACGCGTTCTTTCTCGAGACGCTGCGGCTGATGCTGGTGCACGAGGTGACGGATGCGGCCGGCCTGCCGACGGGGCTCGAGCTCGCGTACTCGACCCCGCGTGACTGGCTCGCGCCCGGCAAGCAGATCTCGGTGCAGAGGCTGCAGACGCGCCTCGGGCCGCTCTCGTACGAGATCGACACCGCCCCGGGCAGCGTGCACGCGTCGATCGACCTGCCGGACGGCTACGCGGGAACGGTGCGCCTCCGCCTGCGGCTCCCGGCCGGCGAGACACTCGGCGCGACGAAGGTGAACGGCGTCGCCTTCCACACGTTCGTGAATGCGGAGACGCTCGACCTCACGAGCCTCGGCGGCCACCTCGAGGTGCAGGCGGTGGTCAAGTGAGGCGCCAGAACGGCCCGGTGAGCCCGAGGCCGTCGAGGATCGATTGGTTCTGCTCGCGGGTGTGCGGGCGCCAGTCCGGGCTCAGCCGGTCGCTCCACCAAGCGTAGGCGAGCTCGCAGGCGCGGGCGGCGCTCAGTGTCTCGCCCGGCTCGAAGCCGTGCTCGTCGAGCCACCGCGCCACGTGCTCCTCCGACCGGAAGAGGTTGATCGTCCTTCAGGTGAAGACGATGTCCCTCCACCAGCGTCGCGCCGGCAGGAGGAAATGCGCCGCGAGCTCGGCCGGCTCCGGCCGCCCGCCGGCGACGTCGACCTCGAGCTGCTCGCCGCAGTCGAGGCACGTCGCCGAGACGTGGCCGTCGACGCCGAGCGCGGCCGGGATCCCGAAGGCGTCCCACACGCAGTTCGCGAACCAGTTGCGCCCGGCCGCGCGCACGCGGTAGGGCGTCGGCACGCCGGCGAACGGATGCAGCATCCGGATGCCCGAGCCGTCGGGCTCGAGCACGAGCGCGTGCTCGTCGTGCAGGCGTCGCAGCGCGGCCGGCTCGGCGCCGGTCTCTGCGACCGTCGGCACCCGCCCGAGCTCGACGAGCTGCGCGTAGATCCGGTTGCGAAGCGCGAGGTCGCGCTCGTCCATCAGTGCCGGAAGTGGCGCCGGTTCGTGAAGATCATCGTCGCGCCCGCGCGCTCCACCGCCTCGACCACCTCTGCGTCGCGCTTGGAGCCGCCCGGTTGGATCACGCCGGTCACGCCGGCCGCGAGCGCCAGCTGCGGGCCGTCGGCAAACGGGAAGAACGCGTCGGAGGCCAGCACCGCACCCGCGGTGTTGTGCCCGTGCTCACGCGCCTTCTCGAGCGCGATCCGCACCGCGTCGACGCGGCTCATCTGGCCGGCGCCGACGCCGATCGTCTGCAGGTCGTGCGCCAGGACGATCGCGTTCGACGTGACGTGCTTGCACACGCGCCACGCGAACAGCAGGTCGCCCCAGGCCATCTCGCTCGGCGCGCCGCAGACGACCTGCATCCCCTCGCGGTCCTCGACGTCCCAGTCGCGCTCCTGCACGAGCATCCCGCCGAGCACGCGCTTGTAGTCGCGCTCGCCC
>DASSQG010000076.1:0-28093 GCA_035702625.1 Gaiellaceae bacterium
TTCCGCGCGTGACGATCGCACTTCAGGTCGTGATTTCGGGCCTTGCCGCGGGCGGGGTCTACGGGCTGTTCGCGGTCGGGTACTCGCTCGTCTACCGGCTGACGGGGATCGTCAACTTCGCCTTCGGCGACCTCGTCGGGCTCGGGATCTTCACGACGCTGCTGGTGCTCGCCGGGACGACGCCCGTCAGCCAGAGCGGCGCACACGAGCCGCGGTTCCTGCTCGCGCTGATCGTCGGCCTCGTCGTCTGCATGGCCGCGGGCGCGCTCACGTACGTCGGGCTCGTGCAGCCGTACCTGAGCCGCGGCTCGACGATCGGCTGGGTCGCGGGCACGGCGGCCGTCGCGTTCGCGATCCGTGCGGCGATCGGCGCCGTCTTCCAGCGCTCGAGCTACGTGTTCCCGGATCCGCTGCCGTTCCACGACGTCGGCACGGCGGGGTTCATCCACGTCGGCGGCGCGCAGGTGCAGGCGCGGGCCTTCTTCGTGGCGGCGCTGGCGATCGCACTCGCGCTCGGGTCGGCGTGGTTCCTCGACCACACCCGCTACGGGCAGGCGCTGCGCGCGGTGGCCGACGACCAGGAAGGCGCGCGCGTCGTCGGCGTGCCGGTCGACCTCGCGATCACGCTTGCCTTCGCGGGGGTCGGCGCGGTGGCGATGCTCGCGGCCGTCGCGGCCGCGCCCGGTGAGGCCGTCGACGCGAACACCGGCACGCTGCTCGGCCTACAGGGGCTCGTGGCGGCGCTCGCCGTGCGGTTCGGGCCGCCGCTGCGGGCGTTCGCGGCGGGGCTCGTGCTCGGGGTCGTCGAGGCCGCGATCGCCAACGTCCACCTCGGCAGCTGGCAGCTCGGGCCGTCGTACAGCCAGGTGCTGCCGCTCGCCTTCGTGCTGCTGCTGATCTCGCTGCGCCCGTCGCAGGGGGCTCTGGAGGACCGCGAGTGAGCGCGCTCTCGCAGACCGCGGTCGAGCTTCGCCGCGCGGCGGTCGACGCGCGCTCGCGCTGGAGCCTCTTCGCCTGGCTGTCGCTCGGCGCGCTCGTCGTCGCGGCGGCGCTCCCGTTCCTGTCGCTGCCGGGCGTCCGCGTGGACGGGCTCGCGAACACCGCCTACCTGGCGCTCGCGGCAACGGCGCTCGGGCTGATCGTCGGCCCGGGCGGACTGCCGTCGCTCGGCACCGGGGCGTTCATGGCGATCGGTGCGTTCACCTCGGGCCTGCTCGTCGCGCGCTCCGGTTGGGCGCTCGAGCCCGCCGCGCTCGCCGGTGCGGCCGCCGCGCTCGTCGCTGGCCTGCTGACCGGCGGCGTCGTGCGGCTGCGGCCGGCCTTCGTCGCCGTCAGCACGTGGCTGCTCGCGTGGCTCGTCTGGCTCTTCCTGCTCGCGTTCCCCTCGGTTTCGGGCGGCGCGCAGGGGCTGATCCTGGCGCCGAAGACGCTGCTTGGCCTCGACGCGACGCCGGCGGTCCACTTCGAGGTCGCGCTCGCGCTCACGGCCTTGACCGCGCTGGCGGTTTTCGCCCTGCGCCGAGGCGCGCCGGGTCTCGAGCTCTCGGCGCTGCGGCAGGCACCGGCGCTCGCGATCTCGCTCGGCGTCCGGCTCGAGCGCCGGCGGCTCGTCGCACTCGCGTTCTCGGCCGCGGTCGCAGGCCTCGCCGGCGGGCTCTCGGTGCAGCTCCAGGCCGTTGCCGACCCGGCCGCATACGACCCGTTCCTGTCGTTCAAGCTGCTCGTCGCCGTGCTGCTCGGCGGAGCCGCGGCAACGCTCGGGCCGGCGGTCGGCGTGGTGCTGCTCGGTCTGATCGGGCTCGTCGCCGGGCCGCTCGCGCGTTTGCTCCAGCTGCCGCTCGAGCGGTTCGACGCCGCGGTCGCGGCGCTGCTGCTCGTCTTCGTGCTGGCGTTCGGCGGCCAGGGCCTGCTGCCGTGGGCGCTTCGCTACCTGCGGCGTCCCAGGCCGTGGACACGAGCCGGCGTGGCGGCCCCGGCTCCGGCCGTTCGCGATGGGAGCGAGCCCGTCCTGGCGGCACACGGCCTGCGCAAGGCCTTCGGCGGCGTGATCGCGGTCGACGGCTTCGAGCTCGAGCTGCGCCGCGGCGAGACGGCCGCGCTGATCGGGCCGAACGGCTCCGGCAAGACGACCGCGCTCCGCCTGATCGCGGGTGCGATGGCGCCGGACGCCGGACGGATCGGGCTCGGCGGCGCCGACGTGACCGACACCGCGACGGCCAACCGGGTCGCGATCGGGATCGCACGCACGCTTCAGACGACGTCGACCTTCCCCGAGCTGACCGCGCTCGAGAACGTGCTCGTCGGCCGTGCGACGCGCCGCCACGCGGGCGGCCTCGTGCGAACCGGCCTCGCCACGCCACGCGCGCGCCGTGAGCTGCAGGCATCCGCGGCGGCGGCGTTCCGGGCGCTCGCGCTCGTGGGACTCGACCACCTGGCCAACACGCCGACCCGCGAGCTGACGAGCTCGCAGCGGCGCCTGGTCGGGCTCGCCGCCGCCCTCGCGACGGAGCCGCAGGTCCTGCTCGTCGACGAGCTCGCGGCGGGAGCCGGCGCGGACGAGCTCGAGCCGCTCGTCCAGGTGCTCGACCGGATCCGCGCAAGCGGCGTCGCCGTGCTCGTCGTCGAGCACAACCTCAGGCTCGTCAGGCGGGTCGCCGACCGCGTACTCGTGCTCGGCGCGGGCGCCGTCGTCGCCGAGGGCTCCGCCGCCGAGGTCGCCGCGAGCAGCGTCGTCCAGGAGGCGTATCTGGGAACCGCGCGACTGTAGGCTGGCGGCCGTGCGCCGGCTCGTGATCCTTCTCGCCGGCGTCGCCGTGCTCGCCGCAGGTTGCGGGAGCTCGAGCTCGAGCAGCAGTCCCAAGAACCTCGTGATCGCGGTCGACGTGCCGGTGACGGGCAGCCCGTACATCGCGCAGACGATCCGCCAGGGGGTCGAGCTCGCGACCTCGAACCTGAACGGCGGCGGCGGCGTGCGCGTCGGCGACCAGAGCTACCTGCTGAGGGTGAAGCTGTACGACAACCACCAGTCGGCGCGGCAGGCGGTCGAGGACACGCGCCGCGCGCTCGACGCCGGGGCGGCGACCATCGTCACCGACGGAACCGGCGTCGACGCGACCTGGCAGCTCGCGAAGCAAAAGGGCGTCCCCATCGCGATCACCTACGACGGCGGCTCGGGCCTCGTCGACGCGGAGCGGCGGCCGAACGTCTTCCGCATCGCGCCGACGAACCACGGGATCGCCTTCCGCTATGCCGAGTACCTGATCCCGAAGAAGCTGAAGGTCGGCCTCCTCTCGGACGACAGCGCCTACGGCCGCGAGGGCGCCACCGACGTCGCGAAGGCGTTCTCGGGCAACCCGGGGTCGGTCGCGCTGAAGCTGACACTGCCGGCCGGCCAGTCGGACCTGAGCTCGCAGATCCTGCGGGCGAAGCGGTCGGGCGCGACGGCGCTGCTCGTCTGGGGCCAGCCGCCGACGATCGCGGCCGTGCTCTCCGCCGCGCGCAGCATCGGGTGGCAGGTGCCCGTCTACACGCCGCCGACCGGCGCCGACCCGTTCATCCGCCAGCAGCTGGCCGACCATCCGACCTGGGTCGACGGCCTGACCTTCGCGTCGGGCCGCTTGACCGCCGAGGCGGGTCCGGGCCCGTTCATGAACTTCCAGTCGCAGTACGAGGCGGCGAACGGCGCCGACCCCGTCGGCGTCAAGACCTCGCGCGGCCTGGCAGTGGTGCAGCCGCCCGAGTTCGGCATGTACTCGTACGACTTCGTCAAGGTCCTGGTCGCGGCGATCACGCGCGCGGGCTCGGTCGACCCGGGGAAGATCACCTCGGCGCTGAACCAGGTCACGGCGCAGGGCGCGAACGGCGACGAGCGCGGTTTCAACGAGCACAACCACGACGGCGTGGTCGACGACGACATCTACTTTGCGCGCGTCCACGACATGACGTACCAGCCCGTCCAGGACGACCCGCTCTCGGCGACGCTGCCGCCGATCCCCCAGACGCGATGAGGCGCGCGCTCGCGGCGGCCGCGCTCGCGGCGGCGGTCGCGCCGGCGGCGGCGCTCGCGGACACGCAGCAAGTGCTGCTGCCCGGGCCGACGCCCTACCCCACCCCGAGCCCGCCGCTGACGACCGTGGCGCCGCCGATCGGCGCGACGCTGACCTTCCGGATCCACGCGAGCTCCGACCAGCGCGTGACCGTCGGCGTCGACCGCTCGGGCCGCGTCGTCAGCGCCCGCGCGCTCCAGAACCTGCAGCTGACCGGGACCGGCGACTACCTGATCGTCGTCCCCGCGCCCGTGCTCGACGTCCGTGCAGGACCGGGCTCGCAGTCGCAGCCGGGCCAGCGGCAGGGGCAGATCCTCTGGGCAGGCTTCGCGTCGAAGCGCCGGCTCCTGTCCGCCGACGCGACGCTGCGGCTCGCGCCGCTCGTGCCGTTCCTGCCGCTCCGGCTCCACGCGACGCGTGACGGCGACCGCTACGCGCTGACGCTGACGAACGCGACCGAGGTCTCCCAGGTCGCCTTCCAGGGCACGGCCGCGAAGCCCCAGCTCGCCTCGGTGCTCGACGGGACGCGGCGCCAGTCGCTCGCGCACCGGCGCCTGACGCCGGTCTACGTGACGATCGCCGGGCTCGTCTCGCAGCGTCCGCAGAAGGCCCGGATCGCCGCGCCGCTGCTCGTGACCGGTGAGCTGCGCTTCCCGCGGACGCCTTCGTCCGCGAGCGGCGGGGTCGTCGACGGACGTTCGGTGCGGTTCTCGTTCGTCCTCGGCGACGAGCAGCCGCTGACCCGACGCGTCGAGGTCACCGGCGGCGGCGAGCCGCGGGTGCGCGTCGAGGTGACGCCGACGGCGGTCGTGCGCGGGCTGCGCCCGCCCGCCGGCGGGAGCTGGCGCTCGTCGCGGCTGCCGGCGGACGCGCTGCTGCGCAAGCTGATCGACACGCGCATGGAGCTCGTGCGCTCCGACCAGTACCAGGGCTTCCTCGCCAACCCGGACCCGCTCGGCCGGAACCGGACCTCGTACGTCTACGAGACGGCGGCCGCCCGCCGGGCCGCTCAGGCGGTCGTCACCTCGTCCGGCGGTGGGACGAGCACGCTCGTCGTCCTGCTCGCCGTCGCCGGCGCGGTCGTCGCGGCGGGCGCCGGCCTGGTCGCCTGGGCGCACAGCTAGAGGAACGGCCTCCGGACCAGCGAATCCGCGGGGCGTGGCCGACCAGCCCGACGGCATCGTCCTGCCACGACACCGCGACCTCCAGGGGCGGGCGTGGCACCCGTGGGTCCGGCGGTGCCTGCTCGGGGTCGTCGTCCTGATCGCGGTGCTCGCCCTGGTGGGCGTCTTCGGCCAGAGGCCCTCGACGACGCGGGCCAGCGCTGCCCCCGCGACGCTGTCGGTCTCCGCACCAGACGCGGTGCGCGGCGGTCTGCTCTACCAGGCGCGCTTCACGATCGACGCCGACGAGGCGCTCAGCGACGCCACGCTCGTCCTGAGCTCGTCCTGGCTGGACGGCATGACGGTGAACACGATCGAGCCCGGCCCGGTCAACGAGGCGAGCCGTAACGGCAGCCTCGTGCTCAGCCTCGGCCACCTTCCCGCCGGGGCGAGCTACGTCCTCTTCGTGCAGTTCCAGGTCAACCCGACGACCGTGGGCAGGCGCACGCTCCGCACGGAGCTGCAGGACGGAGACCAGCCGATCCTCACGATCACGCGACACCTGCGGGTGTTCCCCTAGATGGACATCGTCCTCCGCGCAGCCTTCGCGTTCGGGTTCGTCTTCTTCCTGACGCGGATCGTCGGCCGCCGCGAGCTGTCGTCGCTCGAGCCCTTCGACCTGATCATGCTGATCGTGCTCGGTGACCTTGTCCAGCAGGGCGTCACGCAGAGCGACTACTCGGTCACCGGGCTCGTCCTCGCGGCAGGCACGATCGCGCTGCTCCAGGTCGCGGTCTCGTACGTCAACTACCGCTTCCGCCGCGTTCGTCAGGTGCTCGCAGGCGAGCCGATCGTGCTGATCGACGACGGCCGCGTGCTCGAGCAGCACCTCTCGCGCGAGCGCCTGACGCGCGAGGAGCTCGAGGAGCAGGCCCGGCTGAGCCAGCTCGACTCGCTCGACAAGGTGCGCTGGGCGGTGCTCGAGACGAGCGGCCAGATCAGCTTCATCCCGAAGCAGTAGCCAGTAGCCTCGGGCCGTGGCCCTGTACCTGACCGAGGCGGAGGTCGCCGAGCTGCTCACCCCGGCAGACGCGCTGGAGGCGGTCGAGGGCTCGTTCCGGCGGCTGGCCGCGGGCGACGTCGAGAACGTGCCGCGGCAGCGATCGCGCTTCGAGGACGGCGCCCTCGCGGTGATGTGGGCGGTCGACCGGGAGCTCGGCCTCGCCGGCGTGAAGACGTACGCGGCCGGCGCGGCGAACGCGACGTTCGTCGTCGTGCTGTTCGAGACGGAGACCCAGACGGCGGTCGCGGTGATCGAGGCCGACAAGCTCGGGCAGCTGCGCACCGGCGCGGCCAGCGGGGTGGCGGCGAAGTACCTCGCGCGCGAGGGCGCGAGCTCGCTCGGCGTGATCGGCTGCGGCTGGCAGGCGCGCAGCCAGGTCGCCGCGATCCGGGAGGCGCTGCCGGGGATCGAGAACGTCGTCGCTTACTGCCGCTCCGAGGAGCGGCTCGAGGAGTTCTGCCGCGAGGTCGGCGCCGAGGGCGGCGAGAGCCACCGCGACCCGGCCGAGCAGGACGTGGTCGTGACGGTCACGACGTCCAAGGATCCGGTGCTGCGAGGCGAGTGGCTGCAGCCCGGCGCGCTCGTCTGCGCCGTTGGGGCGAACGACCCGAGGCGTCGCGAACTCGACAACGTCGTGCTCGAGCGCGCCGCCTTCGTCTGCTGCGACTCGGTCGAGAACTCCAAGCGCGAGTCGGGCGACCTGATCGAGCCCGTCGAGGCGGGGGTGCTCGACTGGCTCGAGGTGCACGAGCTGCAGGAGGTCGTCGCGGGCGAGCTCCGCGGGCGTCAGGCTGGCGACGACGTCGTGCTCTTCAAGTCGAGCGGCCTCGCGGCATGGGACGTCGCGATCGCCGCGGTCGCGGTCGAGCGCGCCCGCGAGCGCGGGGTCGGCCGCGAGCTCTAGGCGTCGCTTGCGATGCCGGCTTCAGGACGCACAGGCTTTGCGTGTGCGTCCGTCTGAAATGACCGGTCGATGCCGTCGCTGCGACGGAACCGATCTAGCCCAGCCGGGTTCGGGCGTTCGAGACCGCGCCCTCGCCGAGCGCGTGGATCACGTCGGGACGGTCGAGTAGCCGCGCCACCTGCTGCTCCGTCGCGCGGTTGCGGACGTAGGGGTCGTTCAGCACCTCGTCGAGCGCGCGGCCGCGCTCGTGCTCGCGGATCACGTACGCGGCCAGCCGGTCCTCCTGCGACGAGCGCGTGAAGAGGAACGAGAACGGGTTGCGGACGAATGCCCCGAGCCTGCTCGCCATCGACTCGATCCTACTCGGCGTAAAGTGGGCGCTGTGAGGAAGCCGAGCTCCGCCCGCTTCGCCGAGCGTGAGGTGCACGGGGTGGACGACCGCGGCGAGGCCGAGCGGATCGTGATCTGGATCGAGCGGCTGCCGGGGGCGCTCTGGGCGGTCGGCCGCGCCGTCAACCCGCAGTACCGCAGCAGCGACGAGGCGCGGCGGGACGACTACGTCTTCGAGGGCTACGAGCTCTCGGACGCGCTGGTCGCAGCGAACGAGACGCTCGAGGACGACGCCGTCGTCTCGGAGCAGGACGGGCACTCGGAGAAGATCAAGCCGTTCGTGCGCGAGGAGCTGATCGGCCCGCTCGAGCGGTGGTTCTTCGGGCGCTAGCTGTTCGCGAGGAGCTCGTCCGGACGCTGCAGCGGATGGCGGCGGGCGGGCTCGTGCAGGGCACCGAGGGGAATGCGAGCGCTCGCGTCGGCGAGCTGATCGCGGTCTCGCCGAGCGGGTTGCCGTACGAGACGCTGCGGGCGGAGGACGTCTGCCTGGTGACGCCGGACGGCCGGCTCGTCGAGGGGCCGAAGCCGAGCGTCGAGCTGCCGATGCACATCGCGGTGTACGCCGCGCGGCCAGACGTCGGCGCGATCGTGCACACGCACTCGCCGCGTGCTACCGCCGACTCGCCGGCTCCGCTCGCCGAGGGCGAGTCGGGCACGCGTGAGCTCGGCGCCGCCGTGGTCGCCGCCGTCGGCGGGGGTCACGCGGTCGTGATGCGCGACCACGGGCCTGTCTGCTTCGGCTCGGATCTCGCCGAGGCGCTGGCGCGAGCTTTCGCGCTCGAGGCGCGGGCAGGTCGAAGAGAGCCATGACCCAGGGACAGTCCCCGGGTTGGCCGGCTCGCCGCTAGAAATCGCCGGCCAGGCTCCCACGGACACGTCCCGGGGACTGTCCCCCTGGCATGGCTATTTCGGCCATTGGAGGTCGGCGCTCGGGATCGGGTCGCCGTGGGGATCGTGCGTCGGATAGCCGAGCGCGCTGTCGATCTTCGCCTCGAGCTCCTCCGAGATCACGTGCTCCAGCCGGTCTGCCTCGTCGTGCACGTCGTCGACATGCAGGCCGAGCGTTCTGGCGAGGTAGAGCTCGAGCAGCCGGTGGTGACGAATCACCTCGACCGCGACCTTCTCGCCGGCCGGCGTCAGGCGCACACCGCGGTACGGCGCGTGCTCGACGAGCTCGAGCGCGGCGAGCTTCTTCACCATCGCGCTCGCCGACGCCGGCGAGACCTTCTGCTCCCGCGCGAGCGCCGTCACCGCGACCCGTCCGTCGCCCTCGACCTGCAGGTGGTAGATCTCCTTCAGGTAGTCCTGGATCGCGTCGCTCAGCGCCGGCTTCGCCACCCGTCCAGTCTACGGCGCGGTTGCTGTAGCCTCCTGCGCTCGAATGCTGATCCGCCTCGGCCACAGCCCGGACCCCGACGACGCGTTCATGTTCTGGGGCCTCGCCTCCGGCGAGACCGACCCGCGGCGCTTCGAGTTCGAGCATGTCCTGCAGGACATCCAGACGCTGAACACCTGGGCGCTCGACGGGAAGCTCGAGGTTTCGGCGATCTCGCTCGCCGCGTACCCCCTCGTCCAGGAGCAGTACGTGCTGCTGCCGCACGGCGCGTCGATGGGCTCGGGCTACGGCCCGATCGTCGTCGCCCGCGAGCAGCTCTCGACGGCCGACGCCAAGGAGGTCGAGATCGCGGTGCCGGGCGAGCTGACGACGGCGTTCCTCGTCCTGCGCATGTGCTTCGGGCAGTTCCGCTACCGCGCGGTGCCGTTCGACAAGATCATCGACGAGGTCAAGTCCGGCCGCGCCGACGCCGGCCTGCTGATCCACGAAGGCCAGCTGACCTATGAGGCCGAGGGCCTGAAGAAGGTCGTCGACCTCGGCGAGTGGTGGCTGCTCGAGACCGGGTTGCCGCTGCCGCTGGGCGCGAACGTCGCCCGGCGCGACCTCGAGGCCGAGAATCTCTTCGAGCTGTCCGACGTCCTGCGCGAGTCGATCCAGGCCGGACTCGACAACCGCGAGGAGGCGATGGAGTACGCCCTCCGGTTCGGCCGCGGCCTCGACACGGAGCTCGCCGACCGGTTCGTCGGCATGTACGTCAACGAGCTGACGTGCGACTACGGCGACGAGGGTCGCCAAGCCGTGCGCGAGCTGCTGAAGCGCGCCGAGGCCCTCGGCACCTACGACCGCCCCGTCAGGGTCGAGTTCGTTAGTTAGCGTTGGCGCGGTGTCCCGCGCTGTCGTCCTCTCGGCTGTCCGCACGCCCGTAGGGCGGTACGGCGGCGCGCTTGCCGGCGAGCGGCCCGACGACCTGGCCGCGCTCGTGATCGGCGAGGCGGTCTCGCGCGCCGGCATCCCCCCGGAGCAGATCGAGGACGTCTGGTTCGGCGCCGCCAACCAGGCTGGCGAGGACAACCGCAACGTCGCGCGGATGGCCGCACTGCTGGCGGGCCTGCCGGAGTCGGTCGCGGGCGTGACCGTGAACCGGCTCTGCGCGTCCGGGCTGAGCGCCGTCGTCGGCGCGAGCCACGCGGTCGCGGCGGGCGATGGCGACCTGTTCGTCGCCGGCGGCGTCGAGTCGATGTCGCGCGCGCCGCTCGTGCTGCCGAAGCCCGAGCACGCATTCCCACGCGGGAACTCGACCGCATGGGACACGACGCTCGGCTGGCGGTTCCCGAACCCGCGGCTGGAGGAGAAGTTCCCACTCGAGTCGATGGGGGAGACGGGCGAGAACGTCGCCGAGCGCTACGACGTCTCGCGCGAGGAGCAGGACGCGTTCGCGCTCCGGTCGCAGCAGCGCTGGGCGGCTGCCGACGCGGACGGGCGCTTCGCGGACGAGCTCGTCCCGCTCGGCGACGTCACGCGCGACGAGCACCCGCGGCCCGACACGTCCGCCGACAAGCTCGCGACGCTGAAGCCCGCGTTTCGCCCGGGCGGGTCGGTCACGGCCGGCAACTCGAGCGGGATCAACGACGGGGCCGCGGCGCTCGTGATCGCCTCCGAGGAGAAGGCGCGCGAGCTCGGCGTCGAGCCGCTCGGCGCATTCGTCGGCTCGGCCGTCGCCGGCGTCGATCCGCGCGTGATGGGCATCGGCCCGGTCCCGGCGGTGCGGAAGCTGCTGGAGCGCTCCGGCGTCGACGTGAGCGACATCGACCTGGTCGAGCTGAACGAGGCCTTCGCCTCGCAGAGCCTCGTCGTGATCCGCGAGCTCGGTCTCGACCCGGAGCGCGTGAACGTCAACGGCGGTGCGATTGCACTCGGCCATCCGCTCGGCATGAGCGGCGCGAGGCTCGTCGTGAGCCTGCTGCACGAGCTGCGGCGGCGCGGCGGCCGCTACGGGCTCGCAACGCTCTGCGTCGGCGTGGGCCAGGGGCAGGCGGCGCTCTTCACCCGACCGTAGCCCGGAACTCTGCAAGGCTTGCGTCCGTGGACGGCCGGACGGAGCGCTACCTCGAGCTCGCCCTGCGGCTCGGCAAGCACGACGAGGACCTGGTCGACTCGTTCTACGGGTCGGAGGAGCTGGCCGCGCGCGTCGAGGCCGAGGAGCCGCGCGACCCGGAGGCGCTGGCGTACGAGGCGGACGGGCTGCACGCCGAGCTCGACGACGACCCGTGGCTCGCCGCGCAGGTGCAGGCGCTGGCGACGAACGCGCGCAAGTTCGGCGGCGAGCAGCTCGAGTACGTCGAGGAGGGCCGGCTCGTCTACGGGATCGAGCCGCGCTGGCGCGACGAGGAGAGCTTCGAGCAGGCGGCCACGCTGCTGGACGAGGCGCTGCCCGGCGCCGGCGACCTCCATGCCCGCTACGCGGCGTGGCTCGAGCGGAACGCGATCCCGGCGGAGATCCTCGAGCAGGCACTGCTCGACGCAGCCGCCGAGCTGCGCCGGCTGACCCGCGAGCGGATCGGCCTCCCGGAGGGCGAGGAGTACGAGCTCGAGCTAGTCACGGACAAGCGCTGGCTCGGGTACGCCGAGTACCTCGGCGGCCTGCGGACGAAGATCTCGATCAACACCGACCTGCCGCTGCCGGCCGGCGACCTCGTCCATCTGACCTCGCACGAGATCTACGGCGGGCACCACACGCACAGGGTCTGGATCGAGACCGAGCTCGTTCGCGGCCTCGGCCAGACCGACCGCACGCTCGACCTGCTCTACGCGCCCGAGGCGGTCATCTCGGAAGGCATCGCCGAGACCGGCCCGGACCTGCTGGTCGGCGACGGGCAGGAGCTCGCGGCGGCGGTGCTCGGTCGGCTGGGGTTCGAGTACGACGCCGAGGCCGGGGCGCGCGTGATCGAGGCGCGGGAGCTGACGCGGCCCGTCTCGGCGAACGTCGCGATGCTGCTGCACGGCCGCGGCGGCTCCCGCGAGGAGGCGGTGGAGTACGCGACGACCTGGTCGCTGCAGCCGCGCGAGCGCGTCGAGAAGCTCGTCGACTCCCAGCTCCGCAGCCGCTCGCCGGTCTACCAGCACACGTACTGGCAAGGCCGGGAGCTCGTCGCCGGCCACGTCGGAACCGATCCGCAGCGGCTGCGCGAGCTGATGACGGCGCGCGTGCGACCGAGCGAGCTGCGGGCGTAGGCTCCTCGGATCGACGGTCTCGTCACCCAGCGGCATCCGTCGCTCGTGCGCTCGCTCGACCTGCTCGCGCGGATCCGCGGCGAGGCCGAGGCGCAGTCGATCGTGCTTGCGGCTTGCGTCGTCGACGCGGCGGGTCACGTGATCGCGAGCCAGCGGATGGACGGTGCCGCGCTGGGCGCGATGCGGCTCGCGGTCGGGAAGGCCTACACGGCCGCGCTCTGGGGGATCCGAACCGGCGACTTCACCGAGAGCACCCAGCCCGGAGGGAGCGACTGGGGCTTCACCACGACCGACGAGCGGATCGTCGTCTACGCCGGCGGGCTGCCGCTGTTCATCGAGGGCGAGCTCGTCGGTGCGGCCGGCGCGAGCGGCGGCACGCCCGAGCAGGACGAGGCGTGTGTCCGGGCCGCGGCGCTCGCCGTCGGCTTCGCCCTCGAGTAACTTGACGACGATGTCACGCACCGCCGTCCTGCTCTCCGCGCTCGCCGTCTCCGCCGTGTTCGGCGCCGCCGACCAGTACCTCGGCAGCTTCTCCGCACACCCGTGGGCGGCGGACGTGAGCCTGCTCTCGGCGCCGTGGCTCGTGCTCGCGTTCCTGGCGGGCTGGACGCAGACCGAGCCGAGGCGCGCGGCGCTCGTGGGGCTGGCGTGCACGTTCGCGGCGCTCGCCGGCTACTGCGTGATGACGCTCAGCCCCGTCGAAAACGCCCAGCTGACGCTGCCCGCGGTCGAGGGCTTCGTTCGGAGCAGCAGGCGCGTGATCGTCGGCGGGCTCTTCACCGGCCCGCTCTTCGGCTGGCTGGGCTACCGCTGGCGGAGCGGGCGTGCGTGGCCGGGCGCGGTGCTCGTGGCGGCCGCCGTCACTCTCGAGCCGCTCGCGCGTCTCTACGCGGGCACGGCCTACGAGATCCGGTTCCGCAACGTCTGGGTGGCCGAGGTCGCGGCGGGGCTCGCGATGCTGGCCTACGTCGCCTGGTCGACGGTTGCCAGGCGACGGTCGTCTGGCCCGGCAGACGGAAGCCCGCCGGGCCGGATTTTCGAACCGCGCTAGTTCGCCGGCTGCACCACCACCGGCGTGGTCACGCGCTTGTAGACGTTCGTGTCGAGGCCGGCCGCGGCGACCGTGTCGGTCAACCAGACGCCGACCGCGTTATCGCGGATCACGTCGTGGGCGATCCGCGTCTGGACGGCCGGGAGCGAGTACACGGCGATCGCCGTCGTCGGGAAGTTGCTGACGCCGCCGTCGAAGGCGTCGCCGGCGACGGTGTTCTCGTCGAACACGTTGCCGACGATGTCGTTGCCGTTGATGTCCTCGCCGCCGGGATGGTGCGCGTCGTACGTGATCCCGGCCAGGCCGTTCCCGGCGAGGTAGTTGCCCTCGAGCAGGTTGTCGTAGGCGCCGCTCCCGGGGCCGGAGCCGAACACGCCGATGCCGCTGCCGCTCCCGCCGACGCCGCCGAACGAGGGCGGCGCGGTCGCGGTGCCGTTGTCGATCGCGACGTTGTCCTTGACGACGTTGTCGTAGACGCCGCCCAGGTCGGGTTGCGCCCGGTGACCGTGAGCGACCCGACGGGATTCGCGACGAAGCTGACCGCGTCCGAGCTGTGGCTCGGCAGCACGATCCCGCACTCCGTGCGGTTGTGGCTGACGAAGTTGCCCGCGACCAGGTTGTGCGCGTTCGGGCCGTAGTCGTTGGTCAGCAGGATCCCGCCGGCGTTGCCGGTCGCCTGCGAGCCCTCGACCACCGAGTGCTCGACGACGTTCAGGTGGATGCCGCCGCCGCAGTCGCCGGGGTACTTGCAGTTGCCGTTCTCGGTCCCGTTGAAGCCGCGGTGTCGTTCAGCGCCTTCACGCCCTGGATCGTCTCGCCGGTCAGCACCGGCGGACCGGGCGGCAGGAGACCGGCGTTCGGCGAACGAGTCGATCCCCTCCCTGTCGGGTGAGTTGGCCCGCCACGGCCGAAAGAGTCGGCCGCAGTGCCCTCTTCCTTGGGGCGCCGCCGACCCTATCCCTGGTCGCCGCGCGGCATCAAGCGACAACCGACCCGGCCAGCGCGAGCGCGCCGAGCACGCCGGCGCGCGCTCCGAGCGCGGGGCGAGCGAGCTCCGGAACCGCGACGTAGCCGTTCACGAGTCCGTCGAGCTGGCGCTGGACGAGCTCGAGCAGGCCAGGTCGGTTGAGCACGCCGCCGCCGAGCACGATCCGCTGCGGCGAGACGACAGCTGTGACCGCGAGCAGGCCGAGCGCGAGGTACCGAGCCTCGAGCAGCCACGGCGCATCGTCCTCGATCTCCTCGGCCGGCCGGCCCCAGCGCGCCTCGAGCGCGGGCCCGGAGGCGAGGCCCTCCCAGCAGGCGCCGTGGAACGGGCACACACCCGGGAACGGATCCTCCTCGCGGTCGTGCGGGACGCGGAGGTGGCCGAGCTCGGGGTGCTGTAGCCCGTGGATCGGCGCGCCGCCGACCAGCACGCCGCCGCCGATGCCGGTGCCGACGGTCACGTAGCAGCAGATCTGCAGGCCCTGCAGCGCGCCGCAGCGGTACTCGCCGAGCCCGGCGGCGTTCACGTCCGTGTCGAACGCGACCGGGACGCCCAGCCGCCGGCCGACCTCGCCCGCGACGTCCGTGTGCGACCAGCCCGGCTTCGGCGTCGTCGTGATCGCCCCCCGCGCCAGGTCGACCGGCCCGAACGAGCCGATCCCGACCGCGTCGACGGGCCCCTCGCGCTTGAAGAAGGCGACCGCCTCGGCGATCGTCTCGGCCGGGCTCGTGGTCGGGATCGTCGAGGCGGCGTGGAGGTCGTCGGGCGCGGTGCCGACCGCGCACTCCCACTTGGAGCCGCCGGCCTCGATCCCGCCGAGCGCCGTCAGCTCAACGGCGGCCGTACGTAGATGACGCCCTCGTGCTTGATCGGCACGAAGCTCGCGCCGATCCGCATCGTCACGTCCTCGACATGGGCGAAGACCTCGTCGCTCACCTCGGCGGCGTCGTCGCCGACGCGGACTTCGATGCCGACCTCGTCCACCGGGTGCGCGTCGAGCCCCGCCTCGCGCAGCTCGGCGAGCAGCCGGTCACGGTCGGGGATCCGCGCTGCCTCGACCTCGAGATGGTCGTCCATACGCGGATTATGTCGGTATCTTCCGCCCGGCATGGCGGTCGCGACCGAGCGCGAATACGGGCTCTTCATCAACGGCGAGTCGACCGAGGCGTCGACCGGCGAGTTTCGCGACCTCGTCGAGCCGGCCACGGGCGATCCGCTGGCCAAGGCCGCCGTGGCGGGCGAGCACGACGTCGAGCGGGCGGTCGACGCCGCGCGGGCCGCGCTGGACGGCGACTGGGCGCGCACTCCGCCGACCGAGCGCTCGCGCCTGCTCCACGCGCTCGCCGATGCGCTGGTCGCGAACCGGAAGGAGCTGGCCGAGCTCGAGGCGCGGAACGTCGGCAAGGCGATCGGGTCGGTCAAGGCCGAGCTCGCGCAGGCGATCGAGAACTTCCGCTTCTACGCCTCCGCAATCGCGTCGATCGGCGGCCGCTCGAACCCGCTCGGCGGCTCGCTGCTCTTCTACTCGCTGAAGGAGCCGGTCGGCGTCTGTGGCCAGATCGTGCCGTGGAACTACCCGCTGATGATGACGACGTGGAAGCTCGCCCCTGCGCTCGCCGCCGGCTGCACGATCGTGCTCAAGCCCGACTCCGCGACGCCGCTCTCGGCGCTGCGGATGGCCGAGCTCGCCTCCGAGGTCGGCTTCCCGCCCGGCGCGATCAACGTCGTGCCCGGCCCGGGCACGACCGTCGGCGCCGCCATCGTCCGTCACCCCGGGATCGAGAAGATCGCCTTCACCGGCTCGACCGCGACCGGGGCGGAGATCATGCGGCTCGCCTCCGACGGGATCAAGCGCCTGATCCTCGAGCTCGGCGGCAAGAGCCCGAACCTCGTCTTCGCCGACGCGAACCTCGACGACGCGATCCCGAGCTCCGTCTGGTCGATCTACTACTCGGCCGGCCAGAGCTGCGAGGCGCGCTCGCGCGTGCTGGTCGAGCGCTCGATCTACGATAACTTCGTCGCGCGCTTCGCCGAGTACGCGGCGAGCCTGAAGGTCGGCGACCCGCTCGACGCCGAGACGCAGGTCGGCTCGCTGATCTCGGCCGAGCACCGCGACCGCGTGCACGGCTACGTCGAGACCGGCCGCGAGGAGGGCGCGGAGGTCGTGACCGGCGGCGAGCCGGGCGACGGCAAAGGCGCCTTCTACCCGCCGACCGTCCTGGCGCAGGTCGACAACTCGATGCGCGTCGCGCAGGAGGAGATCTTCGGCCCCGTCGTCACCGTGATCCCGTTCGACGACGAGAAGGACGCGATCCGGATCGCGAACGACGTGCGCTACGGGCTGATGGCGACCGTGTGGACCGGCGACCCGGCGCGCGGCCACCGGCTCGCGCGGCGGATCAAGGCCGGCACCGTCGGGATCAACATGCCGTACACCGCCTTCCCCGGCATCCCGTTCGGCGGCTACAAGCAGTCCGGCTTCGGCCGCGAGCTCGGGCTCGAGACGCTCGACGCGTACCTCGAGACGAAGAGCGTGATCGTCTCGACGAGCCCGAAGCCGTTCAACCCGTTCCAGCTCTGACGCGCTACCGCTGGCTCGTCCTCGCCGCGGGGACGGCTGCGCAGACCTCGTTCTCGGCGGTGATCATCGGTCTGCCGGTGCTCGCGCCCGCGCTGCGCGACGCACACGATCTGTCGCTGCTCCAGGTCGGCGTGGTGCTCGACGCGCTCTGGATCGGGACGCTGCTGACGCTGCTGCCATGGGGGCTGCTCGCCGATCGCGTCGGCGAGCGCCTCGTGCTCGCGACCGGGCTCGTCCTGTGCGCCGCGGCGCTGGTCGGCGCCGGCTACGCGGAGCGGTTCGAGCCGCTGATCGTGCTGATCCTGCTCGCGGGGGCCGCCGGTGCGAGCGTGAACGCGGCGAGCGGCCGCGCCGTGATGCAGTGGTTTCCGGCGTCGGAGCGTGGCTTCGCGCTCGGTGTCCGCCAGACGGCGATCCCCGTCGGCGGCCTGATCTCCGCGCTCGTGCTGCCCGCGCTGGCGTTGCGCTCGGCGTTCGTCTTCCTCGCCGTGTTGTGCGTTGCGGGCGCGCTGTTCGGCGCGGCCGTGATCCGCGAGCGCGAGGGTTCGGCCGAGGACGACGTGCTCGAGCCGCGCGGGCTCGGGGCGACGCTCCGCGACCACCGGCTCTGGCTCCTGTGCGGGGCGAGCAGCTTCTACCTGGTCGCCCAGCTTGCGATCACGGGCTTCCTCGTACTCTTCCTGCACGACGAACGCGGCCTGACGGACGCCGCCGCCGCGGGCGCGCTCGCGGGCGTGCAGGTCGTCGCGGCGGCGATGCGCATCGGCGGCGGCCGCTGGTCGGATCGGCTCGGGTCACGCGTCCGGCCGCTGCGGATTGTCGGCGTGGGCAGCGCGATCACGCTCGCCATCGCAGTGGCTCTGCTGTCCGCGCCGCTGCCGCTGCTGATCGCGTCCTTCATCCTCGCCGGCGGGCTCGCCATGTCCTGGAACGGCCTCTCGTTCACCGCCGCGGCCGAGATCGCGGGCCGCGCGCGGGCGGGTGCGGCGCTCGGGATGCAGCAGAGCGCGCTCGCGGCGGCCGGCGCCATCGTGCCGCCGGCGTTCGCGGCGATTGTCGCCGCCTCGTCGTGGCGCCTGGGCTTCGCCCTCTCCGCCGTGTTCCCGCTCGCGGGGGTCGCCCTGCTGCGGCCGTTGCGGTCGTAGGGTTCGGGCGTGCGCCTCTTCGAGCGACTCGATGAGCTCTACGCGATCGGCGGCGGGACGCGGCTCGCGTACACGCCCGAGGAGGACGCGGCCCACGAGCTCGCCGCGGAGTGGATGCGCGCCGCCGGTCTGACGGTCGACCGCGACGAGGCCGGCAACCTGTTCGGCCGCCGGGACGACGCGCGGGTCTGGAGCGGGTCGCACCTCGACACCGTCCCGAACGGCGGCAAGTTCGACGGCGCCCTCGGCGTGGTCACCGCGATCGAGGCGGCCGACCGGCTACGGGATCTCCCGCTCGCGGTCGTGGCTTTCCGCGCGGAGGAGTCGGGGCCGATGGGGAGCCGGCGGCTGACCGCGCTCCCGCAGGCGTTCCTGGAGGTGCACATCGAGCAGGGGCCGACGCTCGAGCGCCTCGGGGCGCCGCTCGGGATCGTGACTGCAATCGCCGGCCAGGCGCGCGGCAGCGTCGCCTTCGAGGGGCGGGCGTGTCACGCGGGAACCACGCCGATGGGCGAGCGGTCGGACGCCCTCGTGCAGGCGGCCGAGTTCGTGTTGCGCGTCCGCGACAGCGCTCGCGACGGAGCGGTCGCGACCGTCGGCGCGCTGGAGGTCGAGGACGGTGCCACCAACGTCGTGCCGGGGCGGGTGACGGTGTCGGTGGACGCGCGCGCGCCGACGGCCGGGCAGCTCGAGGAGCTGATCGCGGCGATCGGGTTCGAGCCGGCCTGGCGTCAGAATCCCGTGGCCATGAGCGGGCCGCCGCTCGACGCGCTGCGCTCGGTCGCGCCCGATGCCCCGGAGCTCGTCTCGGGTGCCGGCCACGACGCGATGGTGCTCGCCGCAGCCGGCGTGCCGACCGCGATGCTGTTCGTCCGCAGCCTCAACGGCGGGGTCAGCCACTGCCCGGACGAGCTGTCGGCGCAGGAGGACATCGCGCTCGCCGTCGACGTGCTCGACGCGGCGCTGCGTCGCGTCGTGTCGGCTGTGGACGGGTAGTCACACCTTCGCCGGAGACCCGCGACGGACACGCGCGCCCTTCGGCGATACGCTCATCGCGGGTGGCGGGTCGAGCCACCGAACCCACCCAATTGAGGGCGGGGTGCGGTTCTTCGGGATCAGGTCTCGGTGAAGAGGATCGCCTGAGCGCCTTCCCAGAGCGCCTTGCGGCCCAGCTCGGGCAGCTGTTCGACGCCCTCGAGGACGGTCGCGAAGTGGTTGCCGGCAAGCGCGCCGGCCTTGCTCGCGAAGGACGTCGAGCCGTACGGAAACAGGATCTCGGTCTCGCTGACGCCGCCGGGGTAGAACAGGATCTGACCTGGGGCCGGGTAGCACGTCGCATTCTCTGGGCCGAAGCCGACGTCGAGGTCGCCGAACGGGATCCAGCACGCCTCGCCGCTCCAGCGCGCGTGGATGATCCTCGAGTCGAGCGGCAGCAGGCGCCGGAACGCGGCCACGGTCGCCGGCGCGAGCTCCTCCTCGAGCCGCGCTGTGAACCGGAAGTCCCCTGAGACGATCTCGATCACGCGTCGAACCTACTTGATCTTTGCGCCCGCGCGGATCCAGGCGCCGAGCGCCGCGCGCTCCGCCGGCGTCATCCCGGTCGCGTTTCCGAGCGGCATCACCTGCGAGTCGACCGCGACGCGCTGGATGTCCGCTGCGCGCGCGTGCATCTGGGCGCCGGTGTCGAGCTCGATCCCGAGGGGTGCCGCGTCCACCTTCGTCGGGTGCGCCGAATGGCACGGCACGCACCGCTCCTGCACGATCCTCTGTGCCCGCGCGAACGGCACCGCCGCCGTGGCCGCGCCGACCGAGCCGTCTGTCGGCCGGATCGCAATCGCGACCACAGCGATCCCGGCAGCCGCGGTCACGAGGATCCACCACGCGTTGCGCCCGGCGTGGTGCAGGTTGAAGAACAGCCGGATCCACGCGCCAATCGCCATCAGCGCCACGAGCACGAGCCACGCGTAGCTGTGTCCGTACGCCGTCGGGAAGTGGTTGCTCAGCATCGCGAAGACGACCGGCAGCGTCAGGTAGTTGTTGTGCACCGACCGCCGCTTCGCCTCGAGCCCCGGCGCCGGGTCGGGCTCGCGGTAGGCCTCCTTCGCGCGGATCAACTCCCGGTGCGCCGGGATGATCACGAAGAAGACGTTCGCGACCATGATCGTGCCGAGCATCGCGCCGACCTGGAGGTACGCCGCGCGCGGCGCGAACAGCTCGCCGCAGCCCCAGGCCGCGAGCGTCGTCAGCCCCAGCATCGCCGCCGCCAGCCAGAGGTCGTTCCGCACCACGCGGCAGAGGCCGTCGTACACGAGCCACGCGATCGGGAGCAGCGCGATGCTGATCGTGATCGCCCAGCCGGTGCCGAGCGGATCGCCCAGCTGGACGAGGTACGTCGAGGCGTTGAAGTAGTAGAGGAAGACGAAGAGCGCGAACCCCGAGAGCCAGGTCGTGTACGCCTCCCACTTGAACCAGTGCAGGACGTCCGGCAGCCGCGGCGGCGCCGGCGTGAACTTCTGGATCCGGTAGAAGCCGCCGCCGTGCACCTCCCACGCCTCGTCGTCACGGAGGTGGTTGTCGAGCGCGACGAAGTAGAACGACGTTCCGATCCAGACGATCCCCGCGATCACGTGCAGCCAGCGCGCGAGGAAGGAGAGCCACTCGTTCGCGTACGGGTCCACTAGCCGCGCTCCCAGCGGTCGCGGGCGATGGCGACGAGCTCGTGCAGGGCGGTGTCGAGCTCTTCGTCGCGGGAACGGTGGAGGCGTTCGCGCAGTACCTCGAGGATCTTCGCCTTCGGCCGGCGGTTGACGAAGACGACGAACCTGAAGCCGAAGGTCTCCTCGTAGATCCGGTTCAGGTTCGCGAGCTCGGTCAGTACGGCGGGATCGGCGTCGTCGCCCTGCTCCGCGGCCGACCGGGCCGAGAGGCCGTCGCGCGCCCCGATCGCCGGGTGCGCGTTCAGCGCAGCGAGCCTCTCGGCCTCGTTGAGCTCCGCGATCGCGGCGTCGGCCGTCCCGAGCGGGTCGTCGCGCTGCGCCAGCAGCTCGACCAGGCGGGTGCGGCCCTCGAAGAGCTCGGCGAGCTCGTCCGCGCTCAGCTGCCGCGGTAGGTCGCGCATCCGTAGGACGAGACGAGCAACGGCACGTGGTGGTGGCCGTCCTCGAGCTCGAGCTCCAGCTCGACGCGGCGGAAGTACGGCGAGGGCGGGTCGAACGCGAGCCGGTAGCGGCCTGGCTCGAGCCCGTCGGCGAGGAGGGCGCGACCGTTGGCGTCGGTCTCGGCGCTCGCGACGAGTTCCTCCCCGCGGCGCAGCTCGACGTGGACGCCGCTACCCGGCCGGCCCTGCCCGGTGTCGAGGACGTGCGTCGAGAGCGAAACCGGCATCGGCGCGGAACTCTACGACGCGCCCGCGACGGCTCGGTACGGGCATGCCCCAGGGACAGTCCCCGGGTCATGTCTCAAAGGGCCGTGCGTGGGCCGTAACCCGGCGCTCGGTGCGACGATCGTGACCGTTTCGGCCACGTCCCGGGGACTGTCCCTGGGTCGTGGGCCGAAGGGGCAGGTCCGTTACGTGAATCGCGCCGCCACGCGGCGGTGCTCCTGCGCGATCTCGGCCTCGTCGGCACGCCCGAGGCGGCCGTCGTGGACGACGTCTTCGCCCGCCACCACGAGCCGCTCCACGCGATGAGGCCCGCTGAAGACGAGTCCGGCGACCGGGTCATCGGCGCCGGCGAGCTCCAGGCCGTCGAGGCGCCACACCGCGAGGTCGGCACTCTTGCCGGGCTCGAGCGAGCCGAGGTCGTCCCTCTTCAGCACCGACGCGCTCCCGCGCGTGCCGAGCCGCAACGCCTCGCGCGCGCTCAGCGCCTCCGGCCCGCCCCGGCCGCGGGCGACGAGCAGCGCCTGCTTGACCTCGAGAAAGAGGTCACCTCGCTCGTTCGACGCGGTTCCGTCGACGCCGAGCCCGACGCGCACGCTCGCGTCGAGCAGCTGCCGCACCGGCGCGACGCCGGCGCCCAGGCGCAGGTTCGACGAGGGACAGTGCGCGACGCCGGTGCCGGTCTCGCCGAAGCGCGCGATGTCCGCGTCGGAGAGGTGAACGCAGTGCGCGCACCAGACGTCGTCGTCCAGCCAGCCGAGCTGCCCGAGATACTCGACCGGCGTGCAGCCGTAGAGCTCGCGGCAGTACTCCTCCTCCTCGACCGTCTCGGCGAGGTGCGTGTGCAGCGTCAGGCCGAGCTTCCGGGCCAGCTCTGCCGACTCCCGCATCAACCGACCCGTCACCGAGAACGGCGAGCACGGCGCGACGACGAGCTCCGGGTAGCGGGCGGCGAGCCGCTCGGTCTCCGCCAGCACGGTGTCCGCGTCCTCGACGAGCGAGTCGGGCGGAAGGCCGCCGGCGGACTCCCCGAGGTCCATCGACCCACGCGACGGGACGAGCCGCACGCCTAGCTCGCGCGCCGCGGTCATCTCGGCCTCGATCAGGTCGCCGCCGCCGTCGGGGAAGACGTAATGGTGGTCGAACACGGTCGTGCAGCCGGAGAGCGCCAGCTCGGCGAGGCCGGTGCGGGCGGCGGCGTGCTCGGCCTCCTCGTCCAGCCGCGCCCAGACCGGGTAGAGCGCCTTCAGCCAGCCGAACAGGTTCGACTCCTGCGCCCGCGCGCGCGTGAGCGTCTGGTACAGGTGGTGGTGGGTGTTGATGAGCCCCGGAGCGACGAGCGCGCCGCCCAGGTCGATCCGCTCGTCCGCCTCCGGTTCGGCGCCACCGCCGGTCGCCGCGACACGACCGTCCTCGACGAGCACCCAGCCGTCCTCGTGCTCGGTGCCCGCGTCGTCCAGCACGACGACGTACGCGTTGCGGAAAAGCCGCTTCACGCTTCCAGCGGCACGAGCTCGAAGCGGTCGACGTCGACCAGGCCGTGGTCGGTGATCTTCAGGCTCGGGATCACCGACAGCGCCAGGAACGCCATCGTCTGAAACGGCGAGGGCAGCGTGCAGCCGAGCTTCGCCGCCGCATCGATGCACGTGCGGCTCGCGGCCACGACCTCGTCGAGCGGCGCCTCCGAGATCAACCCGGCGATGGGCAGCGGCAGCTCGGCGCGGACGCCGCGGTCCTCGACGACGACCACCCCGCCGCCGATCTCCGCCAGGCGCGCCACCGCGCGGGCCATGTCCTGGTCGTCCATACCGACGACGACGATGTTGTGCGCGTCGTGGGCGAAGGTCGAGGCGAGCGCTCCGGTGAGCAGGCCGAACCCGTGGACGAGCCCGACGGAGCGCCGGCCGGTGCCGAGGTGGCGCTCGACGACCGCGATCTTGGCGAGGTCGCGCCCGGGATCGGCGACCGCATGGCCGTCCTCGACGAGCGGCGTCTCGAGGAGCGAGTTCGTCACGATCTGGTCGGGGATCACGCCGATCACGCGCGCGGGCGACGGCCCCTCCCACGGGAGCGTGAAGTCGCGCGCGGCGACATGCCGCACGCGCACGGTGTGCTTGACCCAGTCAGGCACCTCGACGCGCTCGATCTCCTCGACCGGCCGCCCGCGCTTGAGCACGACCTCCGGCCTGAACGACTCGAGGTCCGGCAGCAGGAGCAGGTCGGCCTGGTAGCCGGGCGCGATCGCGCCGAAGCCGCGCAGGCCGTGCCAGGTCGCCGGGTTGAGCGTCGCGACTGCGAGCGCGTCCTCCGGCGGGATCCCCGCCGCGACGGCGTCGCGCACCATCGAGTTGATGTGCCCGTCCTCAGCGATGTGCTCGGGCTCGCGGTCGTCGGTGCAGAACGCGATCCGGTGCGGGCCGTACTCGCGGACGAGCGGGATCAGCGCCTGCAGGTTCCGCGCTGCCGAGGCCTCGCGGATCAGCAGCCACATGCCGGCGCGCAGCCGCTCGCGGCCCTCCTCGATCGTGAACGCCTCGTGGTCGGAGTAGATGCCGGCCGAGGCGTAGGCGTTGAGCGTGCGCCCGACGACGCCCGGCGCGTGGCCGTCGACGTGCTCCGCGCCCGGGAGCGCCAGCTTCGCGAGCTCGTGGTCGTCGCCGGAGACGACGCCGGGGAAGTTCATCATCTCGGCGAGGCCGATCACGCGCCGCCGGCGGAGCAGGCCCTCGAGGTCGCCCGGCGAGAGCGGCCGCCGCGGCGACTCGAACGACGAGGCCGGCACGCACGACGAGGCCATGAAGAACACGTCGAGCGGGAGGCCGCCGCAGACGTCCAGCAGCCAGTGCACGCCGTCGGTGCCGAGCACGTTCGCGATCTCGTGCGGGTCGACCACGACCGTCGTCGTGCCGAGCGGCAGCACCAGGCGCGCGAACTCGTCGACGAGCAGCTTCGACGACTCGAGGTGCATGTGCGCATCGACGAAGCCGGGCACGACCCAGCGGCCGTCCGCGTCGAGCACCTCGTCGCCGTCGTACTCGCCGATCCCCGCGACGTGGCCGTCGACGACCGCCACGTCGCCGTCGAGCCACTCGCGCGTGAAGGCCGAGAAGACCCGGCCGCCGCGGACGACGAGCTCGGCCGGCTCGTCCCCGCGCGCCACGGCGAGGCGTCGGGCAAGGTCGGGCATGGTCGCGACCTTACTAGTCGGAAGGCGCCCGGCCTCGCTCGCATCGCTCAACCATGCGGATCGGGTCCGGCAGGTGAGCGTCTGTGGAAGGGGCGGCCTCCTCCTGCGAGCGGCCGCCCCTTCCGTGCCAGACGCCACCACCCAGGTGACTGGGGTCATTAGCCCCTGAGGCAGCGAGTGGCACTAGCGTCTGACGTCCCGGCGCCCCACCACGAGCTGACACGTGTGCGTCAATTCCGCCCACTCGTGACGGTTGTTGCATCCCCTCGGGACTCGGAGGATGATCCGCGCCGGGGGTAGTGGCGACCGTGGAGGTGGCGATGCGCGGGCGACTTGTCTAGAAGCGGATTGGCGACGCGTTAGCGGCACCTGCGAGCTTCTGCCGCGTCGTATCGACCTATGGGGTCGAGGAGGCAGGCAGGGAGAAGAGGAGATGAAGCGACTGTTCTTCGCGACTGCGGCCCTCGTCGCCGCGGTCGCCGTCACTGCTGTCCTTGTCCGAGGCGAGCTTGCAACGTCATCAGCGAAGGCAGCGTCGCCGGGAAGCGGGCTTTCCGCCTACGTCGTCCTGACCAACCGCGGGCCGCTGCCACCGTGCTCAGGCCCCGACTGCACAGCGGCCAGCCTCACCTGGGAATACGTCCACGTCGTCAATTCGAACGACCCGGTCAACGAGCTTTCCGAGAGCCCGCGAACGAACGTGCCGAATGCGCTCGTGCTCACCAGCGTCGACGAGGTCGTCCTTGTCGACGGGAAGGTCTGGAGCCAGGAAACGCTCACTCCGCCCCCGAACGCGAGCGACCGGTTGAGTACGTCCGGTCGCTGGCCGGCAACAGTCACCTGCGGCAATCCACCGGCACCGCCTCCGTGCGCGACTGTCCTGAACCCGGCGATTCTCCCCGGCGAGAACACGGTCGGCTTCTACGACGGCTTCTTCCACGGAAGCACCGAGCCGAAGGGCAGTTACGTGTTCCAGTTCACATTGCACGGGACGCTCAACGGCGAGCCTGTCGATCTGACAGCTAGCTCGAAGGCGATCCAGATGACCTAACGCCCTTGCCGGAGGGCGACTCGCCGAGGCGCCCTCCGGCCCTCTGCTAGAGGCCGGCACTAGCTTTGCTCGGATGGCCGTCTACTACGCTTGCCGGCGTGGAGGTACTGAGCCCCCGCAGCCTCGAGGAGGCGCTGGCGATCAAGGCGGAACGGCCGGAGGCGGTGCCGGTTCAGGGCGGCACCGACGTGATGGTCGAGCTCAACTTCGACCGCGCGCGGCCGCCCGTTCTGCTGAATCTGAACGAGGTCGCCGAGCTGCGCGGCTGGTCGCGGGACAACGGCACGCTGCGCCTCGGCTCGGGTTTGACCTACACGGAGGCGATGCAGCTCGGCGAGCCCCTGCGGGCGCTGGCCGAGGCCTCGCGCACGGTCGGCGGGCCGCAAATCCGCAATCGCGGGACGATCGGCGGCAACCTGGGCACGGCCTCGCCTGCCGGGGACGCGCTGCCGCCGCTGCTCGTCTACCGCGCGGTCGTCGAGGTCGGCTCGGTGCACGGCGCGCGGCTCGTGCCGCTCGAGGAGTTCCTCGTCGGGCCGAAGCGCAACGCACTGAAGCCGGAGGAGCTGATCCTGTCGGTGCGGCTCCCGGCGCCCGGCCCGCGGCAGACGTTCATGAAGGTCGGGCCGCGCAACGCGATGGTCATCTCGGTCGTCTCGCTGGCGATGCTGGTCGAGGACGGCGAGGCTCGCGCCTCGTACGGCTCGGCCGGGCCGGTGCCGGGGCTCGTGACCGGCGCCCCCGACGCGGAGTTCGCGGAGCGGGTCGCCGAGGCGGCGAGCCCGATCGACGACGTCCGCGGCACCGCGCGCTACCGCCGGCACGCGCTGCGAGTCCTGACCGAGCGCGCGCTCGAGAGGTGCCTCGCGTGAGACGTCGCTTGCGATGTCGACCCCAGGACGCGCGGGCTTTGCTCGCGTGTCCGTCTGCAATGACCGGTCGACACGTCGACGGTCAGGGGGTTCCCGCTTGAAGCTGAAGCTGACCGTCAACGGCGAGGTCCGCGAGGCTGACGTCTGGGAGGGCGAGAGCCTGCTGTTCGCGTTGCGGGAGAGTCTCGGCCTGCCGGGCTCAAAGAACGCCTGCGAGCAGGGCGAGTGCGGCTCGTGCTCGGTGCTGCTCGACGGCAAGCTCGTGTGCTCGTGCCTCGTGCTCGCCGCGCAGGCGGACGGCCACGACGTGGTCACGGTCGAGGGCCTGGCGCAGGACGGGCAGCTGCACCCGGTGCAGGAGGCGTTCGCCGAGACGGGCGCCGTCCAGTGCGGCTTCTGCACGCCCGGCCTGATCGTCGCGACCGCCGACCTGCTGCAGCGCAACCCGACGCCGAGCGAGGACGAGATCCGCGAAGCGCTCTCGGGCAACCTCTGCCGCTGCACCGGTTACGCGAAGATCTTCGACGCCGTCCGCTTCTCGGTGGGGCGGACGTGACGGAGTCGCGGCTGCTTCCGGGGACTAGCCTCGAGCTCGGCCGCGTCGGCGAGGTCGTCAAGCGCACCGACGCAACGCCGAAGGTCACCGGGCAGTTCGCGTACGCGAGCGACCTGTTCGCGGCCGGGATGCTCTGGGGCCACACGGTGCGCAGCCCGCACGCGCACGCGCGGATCGTCGGGGTCGACATCTCCGAGGCGCTGACGATGGAGGGCGTGCACGCGGTGCTGACGCACGAGGACGTGCCCGGGGCCAAGACCTATGGCCTCGAGTTCCCCGACCAGCCGGTGCTCGCGATCGACCGCGTCCGCTACTTCGGCGAGGCGGTCGCGCTCGTCGCCGCCGAGCACCCCGAGCAGGCGCGCCGCGCCGCGGAGAAGATCCACGTCGAGTACGAGCTGCTCGAGCCGGTGACCGACATGGAGCGGGCCACGGAGCAGCCGCCGATCCACGACGAGAACCCCACCGCCGGTCACGGCTTCCGCGACGACCCGCGCCCGAACGTCCTGCGCACGATCGTCGTCGAGCACGGCGACCCGGAGGCCGAGGGCGACACCAGCGTCGACGGCGTCTACGAGGTCGGCATCCAGGACCAGGCGTTCCTGGGCCCGGAGTCCGGGCTGGCGGTGCCCGACGGCGAAGGTGGCGTCGACATCTACGTCGCGACGCAGTGGCTGCACGTCGACCGTGACCAGGTCGCGCCGTGCCTCGGGCTGGAGAAGGAGCAGGTGCGGATCCACCTCGCCGGCGTCGGCGGTGCTTTCGGCGGGCGGGAGGACCTGTCGATGCAGCTCCATGGAGCCCTGCTCGCGCTGCACACGAACCGGCCGGTGAAGATCGTCTACTCGCGCGAGGAGTCGTTCGTCGGCCACGTCCACCGGCACCCGGCGAAGATCTGGATGGAGCACCGCGCGACGCGTGACGGCCGGATCGTGAACGTCCGGGCGAAGATCCTGCTCGACGGCGGCGCCTACGCCTCGAGCTCCGCGGCCGTCTGCTCGAACGCGGCCTCCTTCGTCTGCGGGCCGTACGGGGTCGAGAACGCGCTGATCGAGGCGACCTGCGTCTACTCGAACAACCCGCCCTGCGGCGCGATGCGCGGCTTCGGCGCCGTGCAGGGCTGCTTCGCGCACGAGGCGCAGATGGACAAGCTTGCGGCCGCGCTCGAGATCGACCCGGTCGAGCTGCGGCTGCTGAACGCGCTCCAGCC
>DASSQG010000077.1:0-2389 GCA_035702625.1 Gaiellaceae bacterium
CAGGGCGGGACGACCGCGCAGAAGAAGGCGGCCGGCCGCAAGGGCGGCAAGGCGAGCGCCAGCAAGAGCTAGGGCTTCCGGGCGTACACTCCGCGCATGAGGCCCGAGACGCTCACGCGGCGGGTCGGGGCGGGGTTGTCGCTCTCGACCGACGCTGCCGAGGCGGCCGGCGAGGCCGCCCGCGAGGCGCGTGCCGCGCTCGGCGGAGCGGCGGTCGACCTCGCGTTCCTGTTCCTCTCCGGTGACCACTTCGGCGGGAGCGCCGAGGCGCTCGCCGTGGTCGAGGAGGAGCTCGGAGCAAGGCACCTGCTCGGCTGCGTGGCCGAGGGCGTCGTCGCGCGCGACCGGGAGCTCGAGGACGGCCCGGGCGCCGCGGTGTGGGCGGCGTCGCTGCCCGACGCGGAGATCGAGACCTTCCACAGCGTCGCCCTCGGAACGGACGAGGGCGTCGCGGTCACGGGCTTCCCGATCCTCGACGAGGCCGACCTCGTGACGCTGCTCGTCGATCCGTACACGTTCCCGGCGGCCGGTTTCCTGGCGAAGCTGAACGAGGAGGAGGACTCGGTCCCGCTCGTCGGCGGCCTCGCGGCCGGCGGCGGCGACGCCGACTCGCAGGCGCTCTTCGTCGACGGCGACGTCGTCTACGAGGGCGCGGTCGGCGCCGTGCTGCGCGGGGTGCCGGTGCGAACGGTCGTCTCGCAGGGCTGCGAGCCGGTCGGCCGCGACTCCGTGATCACGCACGCCGAGGACAACGTGGTCTTCGAGCTGGCGGGCGAGCCGGCGCTCGAGCGGCTGAAGGGCGACGTCGCCACGCTGACGCCCGACCAGGAGCGCAGCGCGGCCGCCGGCGGCGTGCTCGCGGGCCTCGTGATCGACGAGAACCGCGCCGACTACGGCCGCGGCGACTACCTGATGCGCGCGCTGATCGGCGTCGACGAGGAGACCGGCGCCCTGGCGATCGGCGAGGCCGTCCGCATCGGCCAGACGCTCCGCTTCCACGTCCGCGACGCCGCCTCGGCCGACGAGGACCTGCGCGAGAACCTGCGATCGACGCTGAACGGCGAGCGGGCCGCCGGCGCGCTGCTCTTCACTTGCAACGGCCGCGGCACCGGCATGTTCGACGAGCCGGACCACGACGCCCGCGCCGTCGCCGAGCTGCTCGGGGACGACGCGCTGGCCGGCTTCTTCTGCGCGGGCGAGCTGGGCCCGGTCGGCGGAAAGCCGTTCCTGCACGGCTTCACCGCGACGCTCGCGGTCTTCCTCGAGGACTAGTCCGCGGCGCGAAGCTCGACGACCATGCCCTCGCGGGCGAGCGTCGGCCCGCGGCCGTTCTGGCTCGCGAGCTCGCGCGCGCGGTCCTCGAGCAGGTCGAGCGACGCGTCGGCGTGAAGCGGCTCGTGGTGGAAGAGCAGCAGGCGCCTGGCGTCGACGGCGGCGGCATAGGCGACCGCGTCCGCGACGCTCGAGTGGCCCCAGCCGATGCGGGACTCGTACTCGTCCTCGAAGTACTGGGCGTCGTGCAGCAGCAGGTCGGCGCCCTGGGCGACGGCGCCGCCCGAGATCCAGTCCGCCGAGCGCTCGCGGATGCGCCCGCAGAGGGCGGGCTCGTGGTCCGGGATGTACGCGAAGGTCGCGCCGCCGGCCTCGATGCGGTAGCCGACCGTCGGGCCGGGATGGACGACGAGCGAGGCCGAGAGCGAGAACGGCCCGAGCGTCCACGGCTCACGCGGCACGTCGTGGAACGTCACCTGCGAGGGCACGTCCTTGAGGTCGAGCGGGAAGAGCGGCGGCGAGAACGAGCGGGCGATGCGGTCGCGGAGGCTGGTCGTCGGCGACGGCGGGCCCCAGATGTCGATCGAGACCTCCGGGTTCCAGAGCGGCGCGAAGAAGCGCAGGCCCTCGAGGTGGTCGAGGTGGAGGTGGGTGAGCAGCAGCTGGATCTCGCGGACGCCTCGCTCCGCCAGCTCGTCCCCGAGACAGCGGATGCCGGTGCCCGCGTCCAGCACGAGCAGCGACCCGTCCTCCAGGCCGACCTCGACGCACGAGGTGTTGCCGCCGTAGCGCACCGTCGAGGCGCCGGGCGTCGGCAGCGAGCCGCGGCAGCCCCAGATCCGGACGCGCATGCCCCCGTTCGCGCTCACTCGCGCCAGAAGATCGTCACCGTCCCGACGAGCTCGTCGTGGTGGGCGAAGAGCGGAAACGCGGTCACGGAGTTCTCGCGGGCGACCCCGTCGACGCTCGTGTAGCGCATCCGCTCGTGCGCCGGCCGCCGCTCGTCCAGCGCGATGCCCGTCGGCCTCCGCTCGAGCGGCAGCGGCTCGTCCGTCTCGATGTCGCGCGGCTCGAACTGGGCCGTCCACTCGTCGTACGGGATCTCGCCGACCTCCGA
>DASSQG010000078.1:0-8439 GCA_035702625.1 Gaiellaceae bacterium
GTAGAGCGCGACGAGGAGCGCTACAAGGCCCGGGCGGCCGAGAGCAGCTCGTCGAAGTCCGGCACCTCTGCCGCCTCGTACCGCCATGCGCCGCGGACCGTACCGTCCCGGTCGATCAGGAAGGCCGTCCGCTCGGCGACGTCCTCGAAGCCGCGGAACGAGTGGGCGACGCCGAACGCGCGCACCGCCTGCGCGTTCCAGTCCGAGAGCAGCGGGAAGTTGAGGTCGAGCGCCTGCATCCAGGAGATGTGCGTCCAGGGCGAGTCTCGCGAGATCCCCATCGCCTGTGCGCCCGCTTCCTCGAACTCCGCGCTCCTGTCACGCAGGAGCTCCAGCTCGCTCGTTCAGGTCGACGACCAGTCGAACAGGTAGAAGAGCAGCAGGAGCGGCTTCTCCGCCGCGAGGCCGCGGATCGAGACCTCCTCTCGCGGCGCCATCCACACCCGGACGTCCGGGACCCGGTCTCCGACTGCCAGCATCGACGCCAGCCTAGACCGCGCGTCAGCCGTTGGGGAAGAGGCGCGTCTCCGCGGCCTGGTAGTCGGCCGGGTCGCGGTCGACCCGCGCGGTCGGGTGCTGCGCGGCGAGGCTGAGCAGGCCGCGGTGCGCGCCGAGCTCGAGCGTCTCGTACGTGCGGAACCGCAGCGCCGTGCCGCCGTCCGTCCCTCTCGTGCGGAGCTCGACCGGCCGGTAGCTGCCAGGGTCGACGTAGTAGGTCGTGTGCCCGTCCGCGGAGGCGATCGCGATCGTGTCCTGGCCGTCGACCCTCTCGTGGCCGATGACGCGAGCGTCGCCCGAGTGCAGCAGCGCCAGGATCTGGCCGCGGAACCCCGACGAGGTCGGGTCGGCGGTCGGCGTCTCGCGCGGCGCCTGCTGCACCTTCGGCCTTGCGATGACTGTCACGGAGTATCCGGGGGCGCCCTTGCTGACGCGGAGCCCGATCGCGTCGGCGCCGTTGCGCAGTGCCTTCGCCTGCGCGGTGGTGATGACCGCCGTCGAGAGGATGCGGCCGTGCTCGACGTCGCCGAAGCGAAGGAGCGCGGTCCCGGGCCTCGGTCCCGGCTTCAGGTCCCAGTGATCCATCGCGTACGGCTGCTCGGCCGAGTGCACGCTGACGTAGATCGTGTTGCGGGCCGGGTCGAAGACCTCGTCGCTCGTGTTCGAGTTGCCGGACTCGGTGACCGACCCGTCGGGCGAGGTCTCGACCTGGCGGCGCTCGTAGGGCGGGCCCTGCTGCTGCCAGCTCTCGTCGCGCCAGGTGACGACGCTACCGTCGCCGTTGGTCTGCGAGCCGAGCACGTCGACGTGCAGGATCGTCCCGGGCGACGCGGCGACGGCCGCGGCGGCGCGGTCGACCACGGAGGCGCCCTCGGCGTGACGCGAGACGAGGCTCAGCGCTCCGAGCGCGGCCGCGACGACCGCTGCGGCGACGGCCCAGCGCACGGCGACCGTGCGGCGCCGGCGGCGGGCCACGTCGCGCCGGACGGCGTCCTCGAGCGCGCCGCGAAAGCTGGTCAGGGACGCGGGCAGAGCGCTGTTCACAGGTCCTCCTTCGGGACGGAGAGTGCAAGGCGGCGGAGGGCGCGGGAGACGCGGAGGCGCGCGGCTGCGGGACGGATCGCGAGCCGCTTCGCCACCTGCGAGTACGGGAGCTCGTCGACCACGCGCAGCTCGAGCGCCTCCCGCTCGTGCTCGGGCAGCGAGCCGAGGCTGCGCTCGAGCGCGAGCCGCGGCGACAGCCGCTCCTCGACCTCCGCGTAGCCGTCCTCCCGCGCCAGGTCGAGCGGCAGGCCGAGGCGCTCGCGCGCGCGGGTCTCGACCCGGTCGCGGCGGACGGTGTCGGCGAGCACGTTCGCGGCGATCCCGAGCAACCAGGGCAGGGCCGTGCCGGTTCGCTCGTCGCGGAAGCGGCCGCGGACGAGCCAGGCGCGGGCGAACGTCTCGGCGGTCAGGTCGCTCGCCGCCCAGTCGATCCGGCGGCGAAACCAGCGGTAGACCGCGTCGACGTGGCGCTCGTAGAGCTCGGAGAACGCGGACGGGTCGCCGTCGGCTGCGCGGACGAGCGACGCGTCGGTTCGGGTGTGCTCGGAGGCCACTACCGACTCATCGCGCGGCCGCCCCCGGATGTATCTGCGGCGAGGGCGACGACCGCGGCGGCGTTCCGGCGCGCGGTCGCCGCGGAGATCGGCCCGGCGGGGAACTCGGCGACGAATGCCGGCGAGCGCGGGAACCGGCGGCGCTGCCAGCGGGTGGCCGCTCCGGGCGGCGCGGCGAGCCGGTGGTAGGGGAGGCCGCTCAGGCGCGCGTACCGTTTGAGCACGGCGACGTGCGGGTCGGAGCCGTACACCTCGTCGAGCGGCTGGTGGTACCAGATCGTCAGCGCCGGCTGGATTCGGAGGATGAAGGCGCGCATGGCGCGGTTCTCGGGCTCCGACAGCGGCCTCGGCCCCGAGTAGTAGCCGTCCCACGGGACGCCGTTGTGCCGCCACGCGACCGGCCAGTTGCGGTTGAGGTCGACGCCGTGCACGTTCTGCCTGGTGCCGGCGGCCAGGCCGTCCGGGTTCACCGTCGGGACGAGCCAGAGGTGGACGTGCGGCGGCAGCGGCATGCGCCGGAGCCGCGCGATCACGCGCAGGCCCGCCGGCTCGGTGCCGTGGATCACGCCGACGACGAGCGTCACGGGCGCCGTCGGGTCGCCGCGCTCGTACGCGACGATCGCCCGGCCGCGAACGGAGTGGCCGACGACGAGCGACTGCTGCCGCGCGGGTGCGGCGGCCGCGGACGAGGCGAGGACGAGGAGAGCGACGAACAGCCCGCGCAGCACGGGCCTCACGCTACCCGCAGCGGTGCCGCGCCAGGTCTAGCCGCGCTGCCGCGTGCGCGGGGTGATGCCGAGCAGGAACGTCATCGCGTCGCTCGCCTTCTCGCGGCGGCTGAGGCGGCGGCCCTCGCCGGAGCCGAGCGCGCGCCAGAGGACGGCGAGGCCGAGCACGAGCAGCGCGAGCGGGCCGAGCAGCCAGAGCCACGCCGCGCCCGGCGCGCCGACCTCGGCCGTGATCGTCGCGCCGACGAAGATCGCGACGCCGGCGACGATCGTCAGGGTCGCGCCGAGGATCCAGAGCCCGGGGCGCGCAGGCGCGGTCGCCGGCCCGCCGTCGACGAGCAGCCGGTCGAGCTCGCGCGGCACGTACCGTACGAGCGCCGCCGAGTCGACCCGCAGGACGCGGGGCTCGACTGCGGGGGCGGCCGCGAGCTGCCGCGCGCCGTCGCCGCTCAGGCGGACGATCCGCGGGCGCGTCTCGACCGACGTGACCGCGGCGGCGGAGACGACGCGGTAGTCGTTCCCGGCGTCGACGACGAGCACGAGCCCGTCCGGCGCGCGGTTCACGGCGGCGACGCGTCCGACCCGCCCGGCGGCGCCGGCGACCGAGAACCCCTCGAGGCCGGAGTCGCCGCTTCCGGCGGCCGGCACGTCGACCACGGGGTCAGCGATCCGGCCGGCTCACGAGCCGCACGGCACGCCGCCCGGGCCGCCCGGCGGCTTGACCACGAGCCTCGCGTGGTCGCCGCGCTGTCCGGTCGCCAGGACGACGAGCTTCGTGCACACCAGCGGTGCGTAGTGGAAACGCGCGACGAAGGCACCCCTGCGGGTCGTCCTCGCCGCCGCGGTGGCGTGCGTCGCCCCGGTGGTCGCGCTCAGGCGGACGAGCTCGGCCGGGCGGAAATGCGTCCCCTGAACGACGAGCGGTACGCGGTGGACGAGCGTGAGCGTCGGCTGTGCGGTCTGTGTCGCGCTACTTGCTGTGGCGGAGGCGGCGGCCGCGAGTGCCAGTGCCAGCAGCCCACAGAGGATGTGCGTTCGCATGGCCTCTGGATGATGCCGGGTCGAGCCGCGGCGTGCGCCGGTTCGAGGCGTCACTCGAACGAGTGATTTGCAGGACAATTGGCGACAATCCCGCAAACTTAGGGGTACCATCGAAAACGAGCTGCGGCCCGCCACCTGCCGGATAGCAGGTTTGGAGGCATCTCATGCCGGATTGGGCCGTCTGGACGATCATCGGATTCGGGGTTTGGGTCACCGTCTCGGTCGTCGTGGCGCTGGTCGCAGGCCGCGGGATCGCGGCGCTCGGGCGCCCCATGCGCCGCGACCGGAGCGGGCAAGTCCCCGACCCGCTCGACGCGCTACCCCAGCTCGAGGTGCCGACGCGGCGCCGGCTGCTGCTCGTCGACGACGACGCCGGCCTGCGGGTGCTCCTGCGCACGACGCTCGGCGCGGACGAGTGCGCGGTGGAGGAGACCGCGTCGGCCGAGGAGGCCGCCGACCTCGCGCGCTTCTGGCGCCCGTCGCTCGTCGTGCTCGACGTCGGGCTGCCCGGGATGAGCGGGCTCGCCTTCTGCCGCGAGCTGAAGGAGAACCCGGTCTACGACTCGCCGCGCGTGATCCTGCTCACCGGCGGCGAGACGAGAGGGGAGGACGCGCTCGACTCCAAGGCGGACGCGCTGCTCCGCAAGCCGTTCAGCCCGCTCGACCTGCTCGGCGTGATCGACCGGCTGCTCGAGGGCGAGGTGCTCCCGCTGCGCACGGCCGAGGCGGCGAGCGCCGACCAGCTGCTCGCGTACGCGCGCGACCTGCAGGAGATCGTCCAGGTCGAGCGAGCGCAGCGGAGGCTGCTCCAGCACGCCTACCGCCAGACCGTGACCGCGTTCACGGACGCTCTCGAGGCCCGAAACGAGGGCACCGGCCAGCACGCGCTCCGCGTTCACCGCTACGCGCTCGAGCTGACGGAGGCCGTCGAGCCCGGGTTGCTGGGCGACGCCAGCCTCGAGTACGGCTTCCTGCTCCACGACATCGGCAAGATCGGGATCCCGGACGCGATCCTCGACAAGGCCGGCCCGCTCCAGGACGGCGAGCTGCGGCTGATGCGCCGCCACCCGCTGATCGGCGCTCAGCTCCTGGCCGACGTGCCGCTGCTCGACGGCGAGGGGCTCCAGGTGGTTCGCTCCCACCACGAGCGCTGGGACGGGAGCGGCTACCCCGACGGGCTCGTCGAGGAGGAGATCCCGAAGGGCGCGCGGATCTTCGCCGTCGCCGACGCGCTCGACGCGATGACGACCGACCGGCCCTACCGGCCGCGGCTCAGCTGGGATGTGGCCGTCGACGAGATCCTGCGCGAGAGCGGCCACCAGTTCGACCCGCAGGTCGTCAGCGCGTTCGCGCGGCGGGAGCAGCGTCTGCGCCGCACGCAGCACGAACTCGCCCACGTCGGCTGAGCCGGTCAGCAGGTCCCGACTCGACAGCCACCCGGCCGGAATGAGAGGATCGCGGTCGCGGGGGGCTCGGCGCGATCCTCCCAGGATTGCGCCGTGAACCGCAAACCAGGGGAGGGGATTCATGCAGAAGATCGGAAGACGGTTGTCGCTCGCGCTGCTTGTGTGCGGGCTCGCGGCCGTGATGTACGGCGTGGCCGGTGCGACGGCAGCCACGCAGGTCCCGCTCTCGGGGACGGGCTCGCCGGTCACCGGCGGGTTCACGCCCTCCGGCGACGGTGACGCGACTCAGGTCGAGTTCGCCGGCGTGGAGGACGAGGACAGCCCCGATCCGTACAGCGGGAACATCATCGACCGGAGCCTCTCGGCCGGCGGCGTCTCGGCCGGCATCCCGACGACGACCGGGAAGCGGGCGAAGTCGAACCCGTCCTTCGTCAACGGGTTCGAAGGGCTGAACTTCTACCAGCAGCGCTACGCGCGCGGCGGGAACCAGTTCAGCGTCGAGCCGCCCGACCAGGGCATGTGCGCCGGCAACGGCTACGTGGTCGAGGCGGTCAACGACGTGCTGAACGTGTTCGACACCTCCGGAACGTCCGTGCTGCCGAACAACACGGCGACGAACGTCGTCGGCGGGTTCCCCCGCAACGTGAATCACGCCGTCGACCTCAACTCGTTCCTCGGCTATGCGCCCGCGATCAACCGCACGACGGGCATCCGCGGTCCGAACGTCACCGACCCGAGCTGCATCTACGACGCGCAGTCCCAGCGCTTCTACGTGCTGGTGCTGACGCTCGAGGTCGTGCCGACGACGGGCGCCTTCACGCACGTCAACCACCTCGACCTGGCGGTGAGCCAGACGGCGAACCCGACCGGGGCGTGGAACATCTACCGGATCGACGTCACGAACGACGGCACCAACACCGGTGGCGCCAACCCCGGCCCGTACCTCGGCGACTACCCGCACATCGGGGCCGATGCGAACGGGATCTACCTGACGACGAACGCCTACCCGTGGTGCTGCAACGGCTTCTCGGGCGCGCAGATCTACGCGCTCTCGAAGGCCCAGCTCGCCGCAGGCTCGGCGAACGTGAACCTGGTCCACATCGACACCTCGGGCATGGTCAACGCCCCGAGCGACGCCGGCTCGACGCAGCCGGGCTTCACGGTCTGGCCGGCGCAGTCGCCGGGCACGCAGTTCAACAGCGACAACGGCGGCACCGAGTTCATGCTGAGCTCGAACGCGGCCGACGAGGCGACGCATCCGGTCGCCGGGACCGGCGGCAGCTACGTCTCGAACCAGGTCGTCCTCTGGTCGCTGACGAACACCTCGTCGCTGAACTCGGCCACGCCGGCCCTGAGCCTCGACAACCGGCTCATCGGCACCGAGACCTACGCGATCCCGCCGAGGCAGACACAGCCCGGCTCGGGCGGCCCGCCCGGGACGAATGCCCCGCAGGGCTACTGCATCAACGACACGACCACCGTGACCATCGCCGGCACCGGCTGCTGGCGGCTGGTGTTCAACCCGCCCGGCCCGGCCCACAACGAGGTCGTCTCGCGTCCGGACTCGAACGACACGCGGATGCAGCAGGTCGTGTACGCGAACGGCAAGGTCTGGGGCGCGCTCGACACGGCGCTCAACCCCGACGGCGGCCCGCAGCGGGCCGGCATCGGGTGGTTCATCCTCAACCCGAACTCGGCGAAGGTCGCCCTGCAGGGCTACCTCGGCGCCACCGGGCAGGACTTCACGTACCCGGCGATCGCCGTGCTGCCGAACGGCCGCGGGATGATGGCCTTCACCGACACCGGTAACACCACGTACCCGAGCGCGGCGTACGCGTCGATCGACGCGAACGCCGGCATCGGCGCGTGGGATGTCGTCCCCGGCGGCGCAGGCGCCACCGTCGACGACGGCTTCACCAGCTACAAGTCGCAGGTCGGGAACCCGCCGCGCACTCGCTGGGGCGACTACGGCGCCGCAGCAGCCGACGGCAACTCGATCTGGCTCGCCAGCGAGTACATCGCCGGCAGTTGCGACTACACCTCGTGGGGCGGCCCGTTCTTCGTGGGCGGCACCGGCGACAACCTGCTCGGCACGTGCGGCGGCGCCAGCCATGGCCCCGGCGTCCGGGCGGCGCTCGGCAACTGGTCGACGCGAATCAGCAGGTTCACGCCCTAGCGCTCGACTCCGAACGACGACACGAGGGGCCGCGCGAGCGGCCCCTCGTCGTTGGGCTCACAGTCCGCAGGGGAGGCCGGTCGAGCCGTTCTTCGGCTGGATGACCAGGGCCGCGCGGTCGCCGGCCCGCCCGGCCGCGTGCACGACGGTGCGGAGACAGTTCGGCGCCGCGAAGCGCGGGAAGCGCGCGACGAGCACGCCGCGGCGCGTCGCCGTCACCGATGCCGTGGCGGAGCGCGCGCCGTACGCCGCCGTTAGGCGGACGGACTCGCCGGGATGGAAGTGCGCGCCGCGGACGACGAGCGGCGCGCGCTGCACCAGCGTCAGAGCCGGGCGGGCGACCTGTGCGGAGGAGCTCGTTGTGGCGGCGACCGCTGCCAGCGTTGCGAGCAACAGCGCCGCGAGGTTCCGCTTCTGCATGGTCAAGATGATGATCGGCCGCGCCCGGGCTTGCGGCCTGCCCGCGGCTACGCCGGGATCGCGGCTTCCTCGGTCGCGTCGGCGATCTCGGCGACCACCTCGACGATGTCGCGGTTCGCGTTCCAGACCCGCCGCTGGCGGTCGGAGCCGTTCCCGCGAGCGAGGATCTCGCGGATGCCCTCGAGCTCGCGGTCGGAGCCGAGCTCCTGCGCGTGGGGCTCGATCTCCTTCAGCGTCCGCCGCACGAGCTGGGCCACGGGCACGCGGTTGCGCCGGCCTGTCGCGAGGTCCATCACCGGTGCCTCGAGGCCGTAGCGCGCCGCCAGCCACTTGTTCTCGGTCGTCAGGATCCGGTGATACGAGGGGATCTCGGCGCCCACGGCATGCCGCTCGCAGTAGAGCTTCACCAGCGCCTGGCAGTACGCCGCGATCGCGACCGCGTCCTCGACCCGCGTGACCGCGTCACAGATCCGGATCTCGACCGTGCCGAAGCGCGGGTGCAGCCGGATGTCCCACCAGATGTGCGTGTAGTCCGCGATGCAGCCGGTCTTCTCGAGCTGGCCGACGACCTC
>DASSQG010000079.1:0-2612 GCA_035702625.1 Gaiellaceae bacterium
AACGTCAAGCACCCGAACTGGCACTTCATCAGCTTCGGCGCGGTCTTCGCGGTGATCGTCTGGCTGGTCGCGTCCGGCGCGTTCGCGTTCTACGCGAGCCGGTTCGGCTCGTACAACAAGGCGTGGGGCTCGCTCTCGGCCGTGGTGGTGATGCTGACGTGGCTCTGGATCAGCTCGCTGGCGCTCCTGCTCGGCGCGGAGATCAACTCCGAGGCCGAGCGCAGCCGGGAGCTCCGCCAGGGCAAGCCCGCCGAGGTCGACCTCCAGGCGCCTGCGAAGGCCTAGGGCGCGATCGCCACGGTGTCCGTGGCGAGGTGGAGCAGGCCGTCCCGGCCGCCAGCCGAGGTGAACGAGAGGTCACCGTGCTGGGCCGACGTCTCGACGGTGGCGCCGAGCGGGACGTGCGTCAGCCTGACCGCCCCGGTGCTTCCCGCCGGGACGACGTCCTCCCACTGGTTGCCGAAGACGAGGCTCTGCCGGATGACGACGAATCGCCCCTTGGACGGGTCGTTCCCCGCCTCGCCCGCATAGACGGCGACGAGCATCCTCCCGTCGCTGGCGAGCCAGGCGTTCTGCACCCGGATCAGCGTGGGTGAGACGGGGATCGGCGTGCCCGGCGCAAGGGTGTGGGCCGGGATCGGCCTCTCGACGAGCGGAACAAGGCGCGTGCCCGCTCCCGTGTCGACGAACGCCGACGTCCGGGCGCGGTCGCGGCATACCGGCGCGGTGATCCGCTGCCCGAGCCGCTCGCTCGACTTCCCTCCGAGGACGGCGAGCTCGAGGTACTCGTGCCGTGGCCGCCCGCACCAGTTGCGCCACGTCCACGTGTGCACGACCTGCGACCACGGCTGCAGAACGAGCGAGACATGCCAGCGAGCCGGGTTGCCCCGAACCGGCCGAACCGGGCGTGGGTCGATGTTCCCGAAGTGGTAGTGGACGCCGATCCCGAGCGTCGTCGCCACCGCGCAGGGCCGGCTGCCCTTGTTCAGGATTCCCGCGACCGCGAGGAGGTTGCCGCCGACATACCGCTCCGTGAGCCCGAGGTCGTGGCCGCCGCCCCGGCAAGCGGGGATCGTGGCCGCCGACCGCGCCGCCGCGCCGCCCGAGGCCGCCGCGAGCACGCACAGACAGGCAGCGGTTGCGAGGCGCGCACACGACCGGCGATCCCGGCTCAGCACGAGGCGCACATTGTGACTCCGCGGAACACGGCTCGGCTAGAGTCGAGGCATGGCCTCCGGAGCAACAGCCGCCCTGCGCGCCGGAGGCCGAAGCGTCTCCTACGCGCCGCTCGCGTCCGTCGACGGGGTCGAGCGGCTGCCCTACTCACTGCGGATCCTGCTCGAGAACGCGCTCCGCCACGACTCGGCGTCGGGCGTCGAGGCCGTCTCGCGGTGGCAGCCGCAGGACGAGCCGAGGCGCGAGCTCGGCTTCCGCCCCTCGCGCGTGCTGCTGCAGGACTTCACCGGCGTGCCCTCGATCGTCGACGTCGCCGCGATGCGCAGCGCGATGGCCGACCTGGGCGGCGACCCCGCGAAGATCAACCCGCACATCCCGGCCGAGCTCGTGATCGACCACTCCGTGCAGGTCGACGAGTTCGCGACGCGGATGGCGATCGAGGTCAACCGCGACCGCGACTACGAGCGCAACGGCGAGCGCTACGCCTTCCTGCGCTGGGGCCAGGGCGCCTTCGACAACCTCAAGGTCGTCCCGCCGAATACCGGAATCGTCCACCAGGTCAACCTCGAGTACCTCGCGCGCGTCGTCGAGGAACGCGACGGCGTCGCCTTTCCCGACACGCTGGTCGGCACCGACTCGCACACGACGATGGTCAACGGGCTCGGCGTGCTCGGCTGGGGCGTCGGCGGAATCGAGGCCGAGGCGGCGCTGCTCGGCGAGGATCTCTCGATGCTCGTGCCGCAGGTCGTCGGCGTGCGGCTGGACGGCCGCCTGCGTGAGGGAGCGACCGCGACCGACCTCGTGCTGACCGTGACCGAGCTGCTGCGCCGCACGGGCGTCGTCGGCAAGTTCGTCGAGTACTTCGGCCCGGGCCTCGAGGGCCTGGCGCTCGCCGACCGCGCGACGATCGGGAACATGTCGCCCGAGTACGGCGCGACCTGCGGCTTCTTCCCGGTCGACGAGCTGACGCTGACGTACCTGCGCCTGACCGGCCGGCCGGACGAGCGGATCCAGCTCGTCGAGGCGTACTGCAAGGAGAACCTGCTCTGGCACGACGAGTCCGTCGAGCCCGACTACTCGCAGGTCGTCGAGCTCGACCTCGCGTCGGTCGAGCCCAGCCTGGCCGGCCCGCGGCGGCCGCAAGACCGCGTGCCGCTCGCCGACGCGAAGGACTCCTTCCTCGACGCGCTCACGAGCTTCGGCCACTCGTACGGCAACGGCACGCTCGACCGCGGCGTCGCCGACACGTTCCCGGCGAGCGACCCGACCGCCTTCCAGGAGCCGGGGTCGGAGCAGCCCGAGCCCGATCCGAGCCCCGTGGCGACCACGGAACGCCCGCAGGTGCACGTCGCGGCGGCCGCAGGACCGCGTGCCGCTCGCCGACGCCAAGGACTCGTTCCTCGACGCGCTCTCGAGCTTCGGCCACTCGTACGGCA
>DASSQG010000080.1:0-3363 GCA_035702625.1 Gaiellaceae bacterium
CCTGCCCACGGATCCAAAACCTAGCACGGCGCCCAGCGCGTTCGAGCCTGCGTCCCCCAGCATCGTCATCTCGCGGAGATCGTACGGAGCGAGCAGGACGGCGATCGGGAGGTACCGAGCGGCCCCCCCGCGGACGAGCGCCGCGCCCGCGGCGAAGACCTTCAGCGCCCGGCCGGGACGCGTGTCGAGCTGGTTCAGCGCGTTGGCGGCGAGCGCGACGAGCGCGGCCTTGCGCACGGATCGCGTCGTCGCCAGCGCGACGAGCGGGATCCCGAGCGCCTTGGCGACGCCGGTCGTCGAGCCCTTCGCGAGGTGCGCCCGGAAGCCGCGCTCGGGGCCGCTCCAGAGGTCGTCCGCCAGGCCGAGCGCCGCCGTCGCCGCGACGGCCGGACGAAGGCGGCCCGGCACCAGCGCGACGGCGATCCCGACGAGCGGCAGGCGCAGGCCGCGGTAGTTGGTCGCGGTCGGGCCGCAGGCGAGCACGGCGTCCAGCAGCTGCCGGCCGCGGTGGAGGAACCCGCGGGCGTCGCGGCCGGTGGCGCGGTGGCGCAGGTCGAGCTCGCGCTCCTCGACGCGGAGGCCGGCGCGGGCGGCGTCGATCGTCATCCGCACCTCGCACCCGAAGCCTGGCGCGAGCGGGAAGCAGGCCTCACGCGCTTCGAGCGACAGGACGCGCTGGCCCGAGAGCGGCTCGCGCAGCTCGAGCCCTCCGAGCGCCTGCACGAGGGCACGCGCCGTGCGCTTGGCGATCCCGAAGCCGCCCCCTTCGCGGTGAGCGAACGCCGCGATCGCGAGATCGGCCTCGCCGTCGAGCAGCCGGGACAGGTCGCCCTCGAGGTCGGCGTCGCAGAGCACCAGCCGGCCGGACGGCGCCTTGCGCTCGCCGAGCGTCAGCGCCTGCCCCTTGCCGAGGCGCGGCAGCCGGATGACGGTGGCCCCAGCTCGTTCCGCCTCCTCGGCCGTCCCGTCGTGCGAGCCGTCGTCTGCGACGACGATCTTCGCGTCCGGGAACGCGAGCCGCAGCGCCGCGACCGTCGAGCCGATCCGCCCCTCCTCGTCTCGCGCCGCGACGAGGACGGCGAGCGGCTCAGCCACTCGTCGGCATCTGCGGGAGCTCGCCGTCGCCGGCGCTCTTCTTCACGCCGTACTGCCCGGGCGAGGCGCCCTTCAGCAGCCACACGAGCGCGAGCCGGCCAACCTTCGTGTCGATGTCGTCCACGCTCGAGAGGCCTGCCTGGCGGTAGACGTTCGTCGCGGAGGTGGCGGCGTCCGTCTGCTCGACCCCGATCGCGGGGACGTTCGCCGACGCCAGACCCTCGTACAGGCCGAGCAGGAAGTGCGTCGTCGCCCCGCGCTGCGGGGTCGCCGTGCGCACGACGACCACGCCGCCGGCCGGCGCCTTGTTCCCGCCGGCCTGCTCCTCCACCAACGTCGGCGCCAGCGAGTTCAGGAGCGGCGTGTCGCCACCGATCGCGAGCTCCTCGCCGACGGCGCGGCCGAGCGCCTCGAGGTTGGCCTTGCCGCGCAGGCCGGCGGCCGCGGGCTGGTTCGCGATCGCCGCCTCGACCTGGCGCACGTCGAGCGGCACCTTGAGCGAGCGGAAGCGAAGCTGCTGCGCACCCGAGTCGCTCAGCGTCCGGGAGACCGCGGAGCGGAGCCCACCGTCGACGGAGCCGACGAAGACGACCGCGACCTGCTTGTTCCTGAGCTGGTTGCGCACGAGCGCGGGGTACGTCTCGTTGACGAACGTCTGGGCGGCCTGCTGCTGGCGAGTGCGGTCGGTCGCCTGCTTGGCGTTGTCGTTGAGCTTCTCCTGGAGGCTCGCGACCTGGTCGCGGAGGAGCTTGTTGTTGGTGCGGTCGACGAGGCCGCGGTCGGAGATGCCGACGCCGACGAGGATCCCGATGATCAACGCCAGGAAGACGGCCGCCAGCGACGCGACGTGGTAGCGAAGGTCGAACATGTCAGTGCCTCAGAGCTCCGCGGCAGTCTGGCACAGGGCGTGCAGCCGTCTCAGCGCGTTGCGCGGCAGCGAGCGGCGCAGGCCGACGAGGAACGGACCGCTGACCGTGAGCTCGGCGCGCGTGTGATGGTCTCCGGCGTCCGCGAGCCGGAGCTCGACGTCGAGGCGCTCGGTCGTCATGTACCAGGTGACGCGGCGCAGCGGCTCGACGTCGATGATCACCATCGTCTGATCCGAGGCCGGCCGCCGGAGCAGCCCGGGGCGCATCGGCGCGTGGAGCTGCCAGCGCGCGGCCGGCGCGAGCCCGCGGCGGTCGGGCGAGACCCCGGCGACTCCGGGCCACCAGTCGGCGAGGTGGTGCGGCTCGGCCAGGAAGAGCCAGACGTCCTCGAGGGGTGCAAGCAGCTCCCTGGTCGCGGTGTAGCTGGGCATGGCGGCGGAAAGTGTTGCTGTTTCGACACGTCCCGGCGTGCCACGCATGCGCTAGTCCGGGATACGCTCGCCTCGGGGAGGAGGTCAGGGGTTCCGGCGCAGGGACATGTCCGAACGGGACAGGTCAGCCGAGGCCGAGCACGTCGCGGATCCGCTCGCTGAGCAGGCCGATGAAGTGTCTCAGGCCGGGCGACGCGAGGATCGCGACCACGATGGCGCCCAGCCCCGCGGCCGCGAACAGCACGAGCGGCCACAGCCCGACCTGGCGGCTGACGAGCCGGGAGACCCCTTTCGCGTCGATCAGGATCTCCCCCACCTTCAGCCGCGTCACGAACGTCGACGACATGCCGGCGCGGTCGCGCTCGAGGAACTCGGTCAGGTTGAAGTGCGTGCCGACGGCGACGATCAGCTCGGCGCCCTTCTCGAACGCGAGCAGGAGCGCGATGTCCTCGCTGATCCCGGGGGCGGAGACGGTGGCGTAGCGCAGGCCCAGTCGCTCCAGCCGGTCGGCGCCGGGCGCAGCGCCGTTCCGGTAGGCGTGGACGACGAGCTCCGCCCCCGAGCGAAGGGCGTCGTCGGAGACCGAGTCCATGTCGCCGACGATCACGTCCGGCTTCATCCCGGTCGCCAGCAGCGCGTCGGCCCCGCCGTCGACGCCGACGAGCACGGGCTTGAAGTCGCGCACGTACGGCCGGACGATCGCGAGGTCGCGCTTGTAGCCCGGGCCGCGGGCGACGACGAGCGCGTGCCGCTCGCGGAAGCGGGTCTCGAGCGACGGGAAGTCGATCCCCTCGGCGAGCAGGCGGCCCTCGTCGCGCAGGTAGCGCAGCGTGTTCTCGGCGAACCCCTCGAGCGCCTCGGTCACGCGCCCCTGCTGGTCGGCGAGCGCCCGCGCCAGCTCCTCGGCGCCGAGCGAGCGGCCGTTCGCGAGGCACGTGCCGTTCCGAAAGACGCTCGCGCCGCGCACC
>DASSQG010000081.1:0-2902 GCA_035702625.1 Gaiellaceae bacterium
GGTGTGGATCGAGCCGTCGATGCGGTAGAGGATCTGCAGCCGCGGCTGGGTCAGCCGCGACGCGTGCATCAGCCACCAGAAGAACGCGTGCGCCTCGTCGTGGAAGCCGAGCCGGAGCATCGCGTCCAGCGTCCAGCTCGCATCGCGTAGCCACGTGTACCGGTAGTCCCAGTTGCGGCCCTTACCGATCCATTCCGGCAGCGACGTGGTCGGCGCGGCGACGATCGCCCCTGACGGCGCGAACGTCAGCAGCTTGAGCGTGAGGGCGCTGCGCGTGACGGCGTCGCCCCACGGGCCGTCGTACTGGATCTTGTCCGCCCAGGCCGGCCAGAACCGCACCGTGCGCTCGAGCCGCCTTTCCGAGTCGTCGCGGCCCGGAATCACGGCCGGCTCCCGCGACGCGCCCGCAAGCGACAGGAGCGCGCTTTCGCCCTGCGCTAGGCGTAGCTCGCCCTCGACGGCATCGCCGCGAACGGTTCCGTCGTCCGCACCGCACACCCCGAGCACGACGGCCTCGGCGCCGGCGGCAGCGAACCAGCGGCCGACGCGACGTTCGAGCCGTGTCTCGGCCTTCGCGTAGTCGAGTCGTGGCTCGAAACGCCAGCGCAGCGGGATTGATCCGGCGAGCGCCTCGACCTTGCGGACGAGCTCGCGCATCGGCGAGATGAGGCTGCTGTCCGTCAGCGTCATCGCGTCGGTCACACGGACGCGGCCTTCGGCGGTCGTGAACGTCGTCTCGAGCACGTTCGAGCCCGGCTGGTACGCGCGCTCGGTCTCGTACGGAACCGTCGGCTCGAGCCGGAACGACCCGCCCTTCTCGGCGTCGAGCAGGCGGGCGAAGACGGTTCCGGAGTCGACGTTCGGGAGGCAGAGCCAGTCGACCGAGCCGTCACTGGCGATGAGCGCGACCGTGCGACCGTCGCCGACGGCGGCGTATTCACGAATCGGGGCGTAGCCGTCGACGCGCTGCATGCGGCGGGATTGTCTCTACCCGCCACGGCCCTTTGCGCCACCTCGGTGGAGGAATCGGCACGAACTCGGCACGGAGGAGTGACACACGTGCGCGCTGTCCAGCGGTACCGTCGGCCTCGAGGGCGGCGGGTACAAGCCCCACCCACTGGGTGGGGGCATGGCTTTTCGGCGGCCTCGCGGCGGGCCCTCAGCGATGCCCGAAGTGGTGCGCCGCGGGCAACGAGCCGAAGACGTCCGCCTCGTCGGCGCAGCGGCGGGCAAGCGGGCCGAGCGACTCGAGCTCTCGCACGAGCACGTTCCGGTTGCGCTCGACGCGCTCGAAGCGGCCGCGCGCGAGCAGCAGCGGCTCCGCCCGCACCAGCGCCCGGTAGCGCTCGTACACGACCGGCGGCAAGATCAGGTTCACCTGGCCGTGCTCGTCCTCCAGCAGCATGAACACGACGCCGTTCGCGGTCGCCGGCCGCTGCCTCGCGACCGCCATCCCGGCCACGGCGACCGACGAGCGGTCGCGGGCGGATTCGAGGTCGAGGCTCGAGAGCGTCCCCGCCGGTAGGTGGGGACGCAGGAGCCTCAACGGGTGGACGCCGACCGAGAGGCTCGTCGTCCGGTAGTCGGCGAGCATGCGCTCCCATTCGGTGTGCTCGCGTAGCGCCGGCGTCGCGGCCGTCGGGTCGAGCGGTAGCGCGAGCTGGCTCTCCTCGCCCCCGCTCCCCGGCACCGTCTGCGCCCGCGGCGCGAAGCCGAGCTCCCAGAGCAGGGCCCGCCGACGGCCGAAGCGGTCGCACGCACCCGACGCGACGAGCGCCTCCAACCGCGGCCGGTCGAGCCCGGTCCGCTGCGCCAGCTCCCGAACGCCTCGGAACGGCCCCCCGCGCGCCCGCTCCTTCGCGACGGCCTTCGCCTCCTCGTCGCCGAGCGAGCGCACGTACGCGAGCCCGACCCGCACCGCCTCGTCCTCCAGCGCGCACCGCGCGTCGCTCAGGTTCACGTCGGGCGACCGCACCTCCACCCCGCGCCGCTGCGCGTCCCGGACGAGCGATGCCGGCGGGTAGAACCCCATCGGCTGCGCGTTCAGCAGCGCACACAGGAACTCCGCCGGATAGTGGTGACGCAGCCACGCCGACTGGTACGCGAGCAGCCCGAACGCCGCGGCGTGCGACTTCGGGAAGCCGAAGCCCGAAAAGCCGACGAGCTTGTCGAAGACCGCATCCGCCACCGCCGCGTCGACCCCGCGGGCGACCGAACCCTCGACGAAGCGGCCGCGGAACGCCTCGATCGCCTCGAGCGAGCGTTTGCGGCTCATCGCGCGCCGCAGCCCCTCCGCCTCGCCGATCGAGAAGCCGGCGAGCGCCATCGCGACCTCGAGCACCTGGTCCTGGAAGACGATCACGCCGAGCGTGTCCCGCAGCGGCTCGCGCAGCGACGGGTGGTCGACCGGCGGCTCGAACGACGGGTCGTCCCGCAGCTTCGCCCGCCGCTCGATGTACGGGTGCACCGCGCCGCCCTGGATCGGGCCCGGGCGCACGAGGGCGACCTGGATCGTCAGGTCGTCGAGCGTCTCCGGCCGCGTCCGCAGCAGCGACTGCATCTGCGCCCGGCTCTCGATCTGGAAGACGCCGATCGTGTCGGCGCGCTGGATCTCCTCGTAGACGGCCGGGTCGTCGAGCTCCACGCGCGAGAGGTCGATCGTCTCGCCGCGCTCGGTGGCAACCTGCTCGACGCAGTCCTCGACCGCCGAGAGCATCCCGAGGCCGAGCAGGTCGATCTTGAGGAAGCCGGCGTCCGAGCACGAGTCCTTGTCCCACTGGCAGAGCTGCCGTCCTTCCATCGCGGCCGGCTGCACGGGCACGAGCTCGACCAGCGGCCGCGTCGAGATCACCATCCCGCCGGGGTGCTGCGAGACGTGGCGCGGCAGGCCGCCGATCTGGCC
>DASSQG010000082.1:0-6361 GCA_035702625.1 Gaiellaceae bacterium
TGCTCGAGCCGCTCGTCGAGCGTCTCGTCGAAGCCGATCACCATCGTCGCGGTGGTGTTCAGGCCCGCGTCGACGATCGCGCGCTGAGCCTCGAAGTAGTCGGCGACGGTGTACTTCCACTTGGCGTGCCGCGCGCGGAAATCCTCGGTCAGGATCTCCGAGCCGCCGCCGGTGATCCAGTGCACGCCGGCCTCGCGTAGCCGCGCCGCCGCCTCGGCGTAGGAGATCCGCGCGCGGTCGGCGAGGAAGACGAACTCGGCCACGGTCAGCGCGTAGAACTCGACGCGCTCGCCGTAGCGTTCGCGCACGGCCGCGAACAGGTCGCAGTAGAAGTCGAGCGGCAGCTTCGGGTTGAAGCCGCCGTTGAAGCCGACCAGGTCGCCGCCGACCTCGACCAGTTCGTCGATCTTCGCGAACACGTCCTCGCGCGAGAGCACGTAGCCGCCGGTCTGGTTCGGCAGCACGTAGAAGGCGCAGTAGTCGCACTGGGCGACGCAGACGTTGGTGTAGTTGACGATCCGCATGACCATGTAGGTCGCGTGACCCGGGTCGTGGTAGCGGCCGCGCACCTCGTTGGCCAGGCGCTTCAGCTCCTCGTCGTCGCCCCGGAGCCAGAGCTCGCGCGCCTCGTCGACCGAGATCCGACTCACAGCACGTCCATGAACGAGCTGACCGAGAAGACCGCCTTGCCGACACCCGGCTCGCCGTAGCCCGGCGGCGGCGTGAGGCCGTGGCGTGCCAGGGCGTCGCGGTAGGCACCGAGCAGCCGCACGTGGTACTCGAGCGGCGCTCCGTCCGGGTTGTCGCGTCCGAGCGGCGTCGTCGGCTCTGGGCACCAGGTCGTGAACCGCGGCGTGACGCCGTGGGACATGAAGTAGTCGAGCCCCTCGACCGTCGAGTCGATCGCCTCGTCCACCGTCTCGAAGCCGAACGGCCTCGCCAGCTCCACGCCCGCGACGAAGTTCGGGATCACGTTGCTCGGGCCGAACACGTCGGCGGCGTCGAGGATCCGGCGGTGCCACTCTTCGCGGCCGACGTAGCGCTCCTTGCCGGGCGAGACCAGCGAGAAGAGCCGCTTGTCCCAGACCTCGTAGTTCGGGTGGTAGATCGAGATGCCGTAGTCCTTGAAGCGCTGCGCGTCGGCCTTCGGCAGCGCCTGCGCGACGACCTTGCCGATCCAGCGGCCGGGGAAGCGCTCCTCGATCGCCTGCGCGTAGCGGCCGTAGAAGTCGGCCTCGGCGAGGCCTTCGACGGCCGAGGTGACCGAGCCGCCGGTGAGCGTGTAGGCGTGCGTGTGGCCGTCGTCGTGGCGGTCGATCAGCTCGAGCGCCTCGAGCACGTCCTCGACCGGCTTCACGCCGGTGTACGGGCGGCCCGCCTTCTTGTGCTGGCGCCAGTTGTGGTTGATGTCGCAGAACTGACACTCCTCGTGCGCGCCGAAGTACTGGCAGAGGCGCAGCACGGTCAGGTAGATCAGGTAGCCCCACTCGATCGTCGGCGCCGTCTCCATCACCGTCTTGCCGTTCGAGAGCGAGTGGCGATAGTACTCGGGCATCGCCGGCAGCCTCACGTCGCTGACGTCGCTCCCGTCGAGCGAGAGGCGCAGGCCGTCCTCGCCGCGTGAGACGCGGTACGGCGAGTCCGGGTTGACGCGCACGGAGACGATCGTCCGGCGCAGCCCCCAGGCGCCGCCCTCCAGCGCGATCTCCTCCGGCGGGCGCTGCTGCGCGGCGGCGCCGAGCTCCGTCAGCGGCTTCTGGTCGAACGAGAAGATGAAGTACGACTTCGGCTTCACCGTCCCGTCGAGGTTCTCGGTCAGCGCCGCGTCGTCGAAGGCGATGCCGGTGCGGAGCAGGTCCTCCTTCAGCACGGCCTCCCGCGGGATCTCCGGAAAGCGCTCGGCCAGGTCTTCGACCAGGGCGGTGCGCGTGCCCACGGTTGCGCTCACGCTTGGAACCTACCGCCGGGCGAGGCCTTACGGAGCCTTTACGAAAAGTTGATCGGGCACCGTTGGACTTTTGGGAGGGCCGTGGCTACGGTGGCCAGCGGGTCGTGCTCCGCCGAATCCTCATCGGAGCCCTGCTGGCAGGCGTCGCCGCGTTCTTCACCGGACAGGCGCGCGCCGCTGCGCAGGTGCTGATGCCGAACGTGAGCTACCAGCGCACGGTTCAGTTCACCGCGCACGGGCCGGTGGCGCTGAACGTGATCGTCGCGCCGCGGCCGGGCGGCCTCTACCAGCTGAAGCCGCTGCTCTCGAACAACGCGATCCTCGGCACCGAGCGCGTCACCTCGATGCAGAAGGACATCTCGGGGCAGGCGACGGTCGCCGGCGTCAACGGCGACCTGTTCAACTTCAACGACGGTCACCCGAGCGGGATGCTGATGCAGGGCAACGTGCTCGAGAGCCCGCCTTACCGCGCGCGCTCGAGCGTCGGCATCACGGCCGACGGGAAGCTCCAGGTCGCGCGCGTCTCGTTCTTCGGCTACTGGCAGGGACTCGGCCAGCGCCGGCCGCTCACCGGCGTCAACCAGCCGCCGCGCGCCGACGGCACCTCGCTCTTCACGCCCGCCTACGGGGCGTCGACGCCGAAGGTGCCGGGCGTCTGGGAGGTCGTGCTGCAGCCGTTCCCGCCGGCAGTTCCGGGTACCGACCTGACGGGCGTCGTCACCGCCACGCACTCCGGCGGCGGGCTGCCGATTCCGAAGGGCGGCGCGGTGCTGCTCGCCCGTGGCTCGCAAGTCGCAAAGCTCCAGGCCGAGGCGCCGGTCGGGACGTCGATCGTCTCGCACCTCGTGCTCTCGCCCGACTGGCTCGCGGCCGGCGTCACCGACGCGCTCGGCGGGGGCCCCCTGATCGTGCGCAACGGCAAGGCCGTCTGGACGGCCGGCGAGGACTTCCTGCCGACCCAGCTCGGCCCGCGCAATCCACGCACCGCGGTCGGCCAGCGCCGCGACGGCAAGATCGTGCTGCTGGCGGTCGACGGCCGCCGGCGTGGCTACAGCGTCGGCATGACCAACTGGGAGCTCGCGCAGGCGATGGTGCGCCTCGGCTGCGTCACGGCGTCCGCGCTCGACGCCGGAGGGTCGACCACGATGGCCTTCGACGGCAAGCTGCTCAACCGCCCGTCGGACCCCGGCGGTGAGCGGTCGGTCGCGGAGTCGCTCGCGATCCTCTACACGGGCGTCTACGCGCCGCCGCCCGCGCTCACGGTCGTCTCGCCGAACGGCGACGGCGTCGACGAGCAACAGCAGCTCTCGTACAAGGTCGTCCGCCCCTCCAAGGTGACCGCGTCGCTCGTCGGTCCCGGCGGTGCGACCGGGTTCACGGAAACCCTCGCGCGCCAGCCCGGCGTCTACAGCTACTCGTGGCCGAGCGCGACGAAGAGGCAGCACGGCGTCCGGAGGCTCAGGGGCCGGTGGTACCGCACGCTCGACACCAACCCGCTCGGGCGCTGGCGCTGGGTCGTCTCGGCGACGGACGACCAGGGGCAGTCCTCCTCGGTGGAGCGCTCCTTCTGGCTGAACGACACGCTCGGCTTCATGCAGGTCGCGCCGCGCTCGGCTCGCGTGACGAAGAAGACGCGCACGGCCGTCGTCGCCCGCTTCAAGCTCGCGTTCGCCGCGCGCGTGACGCCGTCGATCTGGACGCCGGGCGGCGTGCTGATCCGCCGGCTGCCCGCACGGAACCTCGGCGCCGGAACGCGCACGATCGCGTGGAACGGCCGCTTCCAGAACGGCCGCCTCGTCTACCGCGGGCGCTACGTCTTCAAGGTCTTCGCGCAGAACGCGTACGGCCCGGTCGACCTCGACCAGGCGTTCGTCGTCCGACGCTAGGCCCCTAGACTCGGCGCGTGCTGCTCGCGTCGATCACGAGCTCGATCACCTCGTTCGTGGGCAACCACGGCGTCGAGGCCGTGTTCGTGCTGATGGCGATCGACGCCGTCTTCCCGGCCGCGAGCGAGCTCGTGATGGTCTACGCAGGCGCGGTCGCCTCGGGTGCGTTCCCGTCGCAGCACGTCGTGCTCTTCGGCACCACGATCGACTCGCACGGCTGGGCGTACGTGACGATGGCGATGGCCGGCACGCTCGGCTACCTGGTCGGCTCGATCGCCGGCTGGGGCATCGGGCGCCTCGGCGGCAGGCCGTTCGTCGAGCGCCACGGCCGGCTGCTGCACCTCGGCCCCGGCCGCCTCGAGCGTGCCGAGCGCTGGTTCGATCGGCACGACCGGTGGGCCGTGCTCCTCGGACGGATCACGCCGATCGTGCGCTCGTTCGTCTCGATCCCCGCCGGCGTCTTCGAGATGCGGTTCTGGCCGTACCTGTTGTGGACGATCCCCGGCGCGGCCGCCTGGGCGTTCGTGTTCGCCGCGATCGGGTACGCGTTCGGCAGCAACTACGAGCACTTCCACCGCTACTTCGACTACGCACTCGTGGCAGGAGCCGTGCTCGTCGCGGTGTACGTGGTATTCCGGCTGGTCTCCCGGCGAGCCTCTAGACTCAAGCCCCGTGCCTGACGCGAAGATCCCGCACGTCGACGTCAAGGCCCAGTACGAGCGCCTGATTCCGCAGATCCAGGAGCGAATTGGTGGCGTCCTCGACTCGGGCGTCTTCATCCTCGGCCCGAACCTGAAAGCGTTCGAGGCGGAGGCCGCGCAGCAGCTCGGCGTTCCGCGCACGCTCGGCGTGGCGAACGGCACCGACGCGCTCGTGCTCGCGCTCGACGCGATGGGAATCGGTCCGGACGACGAGGTGATCTGCCCGTCGTTCACCTTCTACGCCACCGCCGAAGCGATCGCACGGCGCGGCGCGACACCGGTCTTCGCGGACATCGACCCGATCACGCTCAACCTGGCCCCCGAAGACGTGGCCGCCAAGGTCACCGACCGGACGCGGGCGATCATCCCGGTCCACCTGTTCGGCCGCGTGATGCCGCTGCAGAGACTCGTCGAGCTCGGGATCCCGATCATCGAGGACGCCGCGCAGGCGTTCGGCGCAGAAGGCGTCGCACGCGTCGGCGCGCTCTCGACCTTCAGCTTCTTCCCGACGAAGAACCTGTTCGCACTCGGCGACGGCGGCCTCGTCGCCGCCACCGACGAGGAGCTCGCCGACCGGGTCGAGCTGCTCCGCTTTCACGGCTCCCGCAACAAGACGAACTTCGAGGCCGTCGGCTACAACTCTCGGCTCGACGAGCTGCAGGCCGCGGTGCTGCGGCTCTTCCTCGGCGAGATCGCCGGCTGGAATGCGGCGCGGCGCGAAGCCGCGGCGCGCTACCAGGAGCTCGGCCTCGGCGAGCTCTGCGAGCTGCCTGCCGACGAGCCGGCGCACGTCTACCACATGTACGTCGTGCGCTCGCCGGAGCGCGACCGCTTCCGCGAGGCGCTGGCCGCAGCGGGCATCGGGCACGCGTCGTACTACGTGACGCCGCTGCACCTGCAGCCGGCGCTGCGCTACCTCGGCTGGACGGAGGGCTCGCTGCCGGAGACCGAGAAGGCGGCGGCGGAGAACCTGGCGCTGCCGATGTGGGCGGGAATCCCTGCGGAGACGCAGGAGCGGGTGGTGAGCGTCATCCGCGAGACCGCCGCGGTGCGCGCTTGAACCTGATTACCCGACACCGCATCTGGCAGCTGGCGGCCGACGGATGTCTGGTCGCGCTCGCGTGGTGGCTCGCCTTCACGCTCCGCTTCGACTCGCCGACGCCGGTCTACTACGAGACGCTGCTGAAGCGCTCGATCCTGGTCGTCGTCGCGATCAAGCTCGCCGTCTTCATCGCGCTCGGGTTCTACAACCGCTGGTGGCGCTACGTCTCGACGCGCGACATGTGGCGGATCGCATGGGGCGTCGCGCTCGCGAGCGTCCTGGCCGACGTCGCCGTCTACCTGATCTCGCCGGTCCCGACCGTGAAGCTGCCGCGCGGGATCGCGGCGCTCGACCTGCTGCTAACGCTGGCCTTCATCGCCGGCTCGCGCCTGCTCGCGCGGACGCTGATGGAGCGGCCGACCAGCGGGCTCGTCGCCCGCGGCAAGGAGGTGCTGGTCGTCGGCGCCGGCGACGCCGGCCAGCTCGTGATCCGCGAGATGCAGCGCAGCCGCCAGCTCGGCTACACGCCGATCGGCCTGGTCGACGACGACCCGCGCAAGAAGAACCTCCGCATCCACGGCATCCGCGTCCTCGGGACGACGGACGACCTCGGCCGGATCCTGCGCGACAACCGCCCGGACGAGGTGATCCTCGCGATCCCGTCCGCCTCGGGCGAGATGCGCCAGCGGATCGTCAACGTCACGCGCGAGGGCAACGTGCCGGTCAAGACGCTGCCGGGCCTCTACGAGCTGATCGCCGACGACAGCAACCTCGCGACGCAGCT
>DASSQG010000083.1:0-7642 GCA_035702625.1 Gaiellaceae bacterium
CCGCGCAGCGCGAGCCCGAGCGCCAGCAGGATCCCGATCGCCGCGAAGATCGCGAGCGCGTTCGCATAGCCGAGCGGGCGCGACAGGCGAAAGCTCGCTTCGGGGTCGCTCGAGACCACCTGGTAGGCGCCGCGGCCCGGCGCGAGCAGCCGCAGGCTCAGCGCGTACGTGCAGATGACGACGATCGCGGCCGCGACCCCGGCGACGAGCGCCTCGACGCTCGAGCGTCTCCCGAGCACGAGCAGCAGGCTGGCCCCTGCGACGTACACGAGCATCCGCTCGCCCTCCTGGACGGTCTGGCCGACGTCGTCCGTCCACGCGAGCGAGAGCCACACCCAGGCGGCGAGCCCGGCGAGCGAGGCAGGAAGCGCCCACTCCAGTGCCGACAGCCGCCGATTCCCGAGGAGCAGCGTCGCGCCCACGGCGAGCAGGAGCAGCGCCGCGCTCCAGCCCCAGGCGGTCGGTTGGAACCCGCCTGCGTCGGCGGCGAGGGCGGCCACCGCGAGCCCCGCGACGAGCCCCGGTGCGAGCTCGCGCAGGCCTCCGGCGGACTTGGATGGCTCACGTCCGTACACTCTGGCCCGGTGGACTTCGAACTTACCCCGGAACAGCGGCTGATTCAGGACACCGTGCGCTCGTTCGTCGACGAGCGGGTGCTGCCGAACGCGATCGAAAACGACATCGAGCACCGCCTCGACATGGGCGTGATCGAGGGCATGGCCGAGCTCGGGCTGCTCGGGATCGTGATCCCGGAGGAGTACGGCGGCGCCGGCCTCGACTTCGTCGCCGAGGCGCTCTCCTGCGAGGAGATCGAGCGCGGCGAGGCGGCGTTCCGCACGCTGATCTCCGTCCACGTCGGGCTCAACTCGCTCTCGCTGCTGCGCTACGCGAACGAGGAACAGAAGCAGCGCTACCTGGTGCCGCAGGCGAAGGGCGAGAAGCTCGCCTGCTTCGGCCTGACCGAGCCGGCCGCGGGGTCGGACGTCGCCGCGATGCGGACGACAGCGAAGCGCGAGGGCGACACCTACGTCCTCAACGGCCAGAAGAACTGGATCTCGTACGCGACCGTCGCCGACCACCAGCTCGTTTTCGCCAAGACCGACACGGAGGCGAAGCACAAGGGCATCTCGGCGTTTGTCGTCGAGCGCGAGTGGCCCGGCGTCACGACCCGCGAGACCGAGCACAAGCTCGGCGTCTGGGCCGGCTCGACCGGCGAGCTCTTCTTCGAGAACGTCGAGGTGCCGGCCGAGAACCTCGTCGGCGAGGAGGGGCAGGGCTTCGAGATCGCGATGTACGGCCTCGACCAGGGCCGCTTCACCGTGGCCGCCGGCGCGTGCGGCGTCGTCCGCGCGTGCCTCGAGCGCTCGGTCGAGTACGCGCGCGAGCGGGAGACGTTCGGGCAGCCGATCGGCAAGTACCAGTTCGTCCAGGACATGATCGCCGAGATGGTGCTCGGCTACGAGACGTCGAAGCTGCTCGTGATGCAGGCGGCGTGGCTGAAGAACCAGGGCGTGCGCAACACGCGCGAGACGTCGCTGGCGAAGTGGCACGCGACCGAGTCGGCGTTCCGCGCGGCGCACCTGGCGATCCAGGTGCACGGCGCCTATGGCTACTCGGCCGAGTACGGGATCGAGCGCTACTTCCGCAACGCGCGCGCGCCGATCATCTACGAGGGCACGACACAGATCCACAAGCTGATGCAGGCCGAGCACGCGCTCGGCTACCGCAGGCTGAACGGCGACGGCGACGTCTCGCCGATCGCGGCCTGGGCGCCCGCGCTCGCGCAGTCGCGCTAGTGCCGACGCCGACGCAGGAGCTGCACCGGCTCACGTCCTACGCGCCGCCGTCGGAGAACTGGGACAAGCCGCCCGACGACCCGCGGGCGGTGACGAGCTTCGAGCCGAACGACATCGAGCGGCTGCCGTGGTTCTACAAGCGATACGGCTCGGAGCTACCGCGCGTCGCATTGCCGCGGGAGCTGCCGGCGACTGAGGCGTCGACGGTGGAGGTGCTGGCGGGGACGGCGGAGGTTCCTGCAACTGCGCTCGACCTGGCGCAGCTCGCGCGCGTGCTGTTCCTCGCCTCCGGCGTCGTGCGGACGACGACGCGGCCGTATGCCGTGTGGCTCTTCCGCGCTGCGGGATCCGCGGGGGCCCGGTTCCCGATCGAGCTGTATGTCGCGGTGCCGGACGGCGGGGTGCTTCCCGGCGGCGTGCACTGGTACGACCCGGAGGCGCACGAGCTGGTGCAGGTGGGGCCGCCGCCTGGGTCGGGCGCCGTGACGGTCGTCTCGACGGGCGTTCCGTGGCGGACCGGGTGGCGCTACCGCGAGCGGGGCTACCGGCACGTCTACTGGGACTCGGGGACGATGCTCTCGCAGCTGCTCGCGGCCGCCGCGTCCGCGGGGATCCGCGCCGACCTGTACACGCGGTTCCCCGATGGGCAGGTCACCGAGCTCGTGGGCGCGGACGGCGTGCACGAGTGGCCAGTCGCGGTCGTCGCACTCGGCGGCGGGTCGCCGGCGCTCGAGGCAGGCGGGGCCGCCGTGGCGGGCGAGGTCGACGCCGACCCGGTCGAGTTCCCGCTCGAGACCGAGGCGCAGCGCGCGGGCGACGCGGACGAGCTCGGGGAGCCGTGGTCGTGGGGCGCGCCGGTCGAGGTGCCACTGCGCGAGTCGCCCCCGGTCGAGACGGTCGTGCTCAGCCGCAGCTCGCAGCGCCGCATGGACGCCTCGCGCGGACTGCCCGGCGACCTGCTGCGGACGGCCTTCGCGGCGGCGACGCGCGGCATCGAGGTGCCGCACCGGGTCGTCGTGAACGACGTCGAGGGCTTCGAGCCCGGCGCCTACCGCTGGCCCGAGCTCGCCCGCGCGGGGAACTTCCGCGAGGAGCTCTTCCGCGTCGGGCTCGAGCAGGGGCTGCCGCGGGACGCCTCCTTCGTCGTGATCGGAATCACCGACGTCTCGGCGCTGGACGACCGCGAGTACCGCGAGGCGCAGCTCGCCGCGGGCCTGGTCGAGGGCCGACTCCACCTGCTCGCCTACGCGCTGGGCGCGAGCGCCTCCGGGATGACGTTCCTCGACACCGACGTTCCGGGCCTGCTCGGCGAGCAGGTCGACACGCTCCTGTTCACGTGCGTCGGCGTGCCCGAGTACGCCTCGAAGCGCGGTGGCCTCCCGGGCACGCCCGAGGAGTTCCGGCAGGTCACTCCACGGCTGGGCTGAGCCTCGAACGTGGCCGAAACGGCCATGCCCCAGGGACAGTCCCTCGGACGTGGCCGAAAGAATCAGGTGCCGAACCGGTCGCGGAACCGCCCGCCGGACCACGGCCAGTCGGAGGGAAGCTCGCAGAGCCCCGCCTTGACCGGGTTGTCGAGCACGTAGCGGCACGTCCGCTCCCAGTGCGCTTCGTCGCGCATGATCCACGAGCGGAAGCGGTTCTCGAACAGGTGCCCGACGCGGCCCCAGCGCTTGTTGAACCGCTGCGCGTAGACGCCGTTCAGGCGGTGCATTCCGTTCGAGACGTCGGGCAGCGACGCGCGCACCACCAGGTGGAAATGCGTGCTCATCAGCGCGAAGACGTCGTAGCGCCAGCCGAAGCGGCGCTCGGTACCGAGCACGAGCCCGAGCAGTGCGTCCCAGTCCTGCGGGTCGCGGACGATCGGACAGCGGTCGACGCCGCGGACGGTGACGTGGAAGACGCCGTCGCGCGGAAGGTGTGAACGCGGCCGGCGCGGCATGCCGTCGACGATAGAAGCGCGGTCGAGGGTGATCGTCCGCCGGCCGGACTTCCGGCGCGCCTTCGCGCGCGACTCGGCACGAAGGGCCGAACGGGGACTGTCCCTGGGGCCTGGCCGAAACGGCCTACGGCAGCGGCGGCGCCGGAACCGCCGCGGCGGTCGGCCCCCGCTCCTCCTCGGCGTCCATCAGCCGCACGAGCAGCGGGATCGCCGCAAGGATCGGGATGGCGCAGATCGGCCAGAGGATCTGGTAGCCCTCGGTCGCGCCGAGGTACGGCCGCGCCAGGTCGATCGCGAGGCCCGCGACCGGCGCACCGATCAGCAGGCCGATCCCCTTCGTCGTCGTCGCGAGCCCCGAGGCCGCACCGCGGTGCTGCTCGGGGACGATCTTGTAGAGGAGCCCCCACGCAAGCGTCATCACCGTGCCGCCGGCGATCGCGACGACGCCGATCAGGGCGAGGTACCAGCTGTGCCACGTCGTCGCGAGGCCACCGACCAGGAAGCCGGTGCCGTAGACAAACGACGCGAAGAAGATCACGCGCGCCAGCCCGAAGCGGTCGCCCAGACGGCCCGAGACGATCGCGGCGACGACGTAGCCGCCGGCGACCGCCGCCAGGATCTCGCCCGAGACCGTCTTCGACTCGTGCAGCCCGTCGATCACGTACAGGATCACGAAGCTGCGCGCCGCCGCGAACGTCCCCTCCCACGCCGAGTTCGCGATCAGGAAGCGGCGCACGTCGCCGTCCGCCATGAAGATGTGCCAGCTGCGCTTGATGTACGCCGCGAAGCCCTCGAACACACGGCCGTGCCCGCCGTCCTCGCGGATGAACAGGATCGTGGCGCCGCAGGCGAGCGTGGTCACCACGGCCGCGGTGAGGAACGGCGCCGGCGACCAGACCTTCAGCAGGAAGTTCCCGCCGACGAGGGCGATCCCGAGCGCGATGCCGCGCAGCACGTGCTGCACGCCCTGCGCCCGCCCGTACGACGCCGGCGGCAGCACGTCCGGATAGAGCCCGCGGTACGGCGGCTCGTACAGGTAGTAGGCGAAGAAGAACGCCAGCACGAGCATGACCGTCGTCCACAGGTTCGGCATGAACGGGATCAGCAACAGGCAGAACGCCATCGGGCCGAGGCCGACGAGCATGAACGGGCGCCGGCGGCCGAGCGGCGTGTGGAACGAGTCGCTCCACGGGCCGATCACCGGCGAGAGCGTCAAGGCGAAGAAGCCCTCGGCCCCGATCACGAGGCCGATGACCGAGCCCGACTCGGTGAACGTGCTCAGCAGCGGCGGCAGCGCGACGGAGATGGTCGTGATCGAGAACGCGAGGCCGAATGCGCCGAAGCCGAGCGTCCAGAACAGGCGGCGGGGGACTTGAGGCGCCCGGACGAGCGCCGCGGAGCTCGACGCCGTCGCCACTAGGCTCTCGCCGTCGCGAGCTCGGGCGCCAGCCCGCCGGTGACGATCTCGACGAGCGTCTCCTCGGCGCGCGCCAGCTCGTCGTCGGTGTCGGGCAGCCGCCCGAGCACCCAGCCGGTCAGGAGCTCCTCGACCGCGCCGTAGAAGACATAGCTCGCAAGCCGAGCGTCGAGGTCGGCGCGGATCGAGCCGTCGGCCTGGCCGCGCTCGACGACCTCCTGGATCGCCGCGAACGACTCCACGATCTCGTCCATCTCCCCCGGCAGGTGCTGGCTCCGCGTCACCTCGAGCACGAGCACGCGCACGAGGTCGGGGTCGCGGCGCCATGAGCGGAGCAGGATCTCGGCGACCTTGCGCAGCTGCTCGCGCGGCGGGTCGCCGGCCTCCTCGACGCTCCTGATCGTGTCGATCAGCGCGCGCCAGGTCTCGCGGAAGACCGTCCGGAGCACGTCCTCCTTGGACGCAAAGTAGTGGTAGAGGAGCCCGTACGCGACGCCGGCCTCCTCGGCGATGTCGCCCACGCGGCTGGAGTGATACCCCTTGCGCGCGAAGACCCGAACGGCCGCGTCGAGCAGCCGCCGGCGCTTGTCCTCCTGCGCAGTCGTGCGGTTCGGCACCCCGCCGGAGTGTAGTTGCTACCCCGGCGCCAGCCCGAGCGCAGCCGGGAGCGCAAGCAGGCTCGGCAGGCGATTCTCGACGTCCTCGAACCGGCCGTCGCGGTCGAGCAGGAACGCGCGCTCGATGCCGGCGGCGTGGGCGCCGTCGATGTCGTCCTCGATCGAGTCGCCGACCATCGCTGCATCCTGGGGGTCGACCGCCAGCCGCTCGAGCACGGCGCGGAAGATCGCGGGGTGGGGCTTCGTGCGCCCGAACGCGCCGGAGGCGAGCGCGGCGTCGACCTGCAGGCCGTGCTGCGCGACGAAGGCGTCGAGGTCGCGGCCGGTGTTCGACACGAGGCCGAGCTTCAGCCCGCGCGAGCGCAGGTCCTCCAGCACCGGCAGCGCGTCCTCGAACAGCTCGAAGTGCTCGGCGTGCTCCCACGCCCGCGTCATCGCGACCGCGCACTCGTACGCCGAGTCCGAGTTACCGCCCATGCCGCGGATGATCCGCTCGGTGAACGCGACCCAGATCTCCTCGTCGTGCTCGAGCTCCGGGTGCCGGCGGATGCCCTCGACGGCCTGCTCGCGCGCCGTCGCGTACCGCTCGGGGTCGAGCTGCAGGCCGAACCGCTCGCCGAGGCGCCGGTAGCCCTCGGGCCCGAGCTCGGGCCCGGGCCGGGCAATCGTGAAGTCGACGTCGAAGAGAACCGCGCGCAGCATCAGCGGGCTTCTACCAGCCAGCGGGCGACGTCGGCGTGGGTTCGCCGCGCGTCCCCGTCGAATGCCCACGCGATCGTCTGGCCGATCGTCCAGCCACGCGCGCGCTCACGGTCGAGGCCGAGGTCCGCGACGAGCCGGTCGAAGCGGCCGAGCACCTCCGCCCGCGAGTGGCCGAGCTCGCGCGAGCGGACGATCGGCGCGATCCCGAACTCGCGCTCGCCGGCGAGCGGCTTCGGGTCGATCGCCAGCCACGGCTCCCGCTCGGCCGCGAGCACGTTGTCGCCGTGCAGGTCCTGGTGCAGCAGCACCTGTGGGCCCTGCGACCGCGGCAGCTCGTGGAGCGCCTCCAGCGCCGCGTCGAGCAGCTTGCGCTCGAACGGCCGCCCGAAGCGCTCCCACGTGTCCTCGAGCGAGTCGGCCCACCACACGGCCTCCGCCGAGAGCGAGCGAAAGGGCGAGCCGGCCGGCTTCCACAGCCGCGGCAGCAGCTCGACGAGGACGTCGAGCGCCGTCTCCGCACCGGCCGCCGAGAGCGGCGTCCCGGGCACGCAGCGCTCCAGCAGCAGCGCGTACTCCTCCGGCTCCTCGTCGAGCAGCCGGATCGCCCCGTCGCCGTCCCAGAGCCGCAGCGCGTCGGCCTCGTGCTCGCTCTCGCGGTGTGGCTCCTGCACCTTGAGCACGGCGTCCTGGCCGTCGCGCATGCGGGCCGGCGCGACGAGGACCGAGGCGACTCCGCCGCCGAACGGCTCGCCGACGACGAGACCCCGGCGCGCGACTAGGCGGGAGCCGGCCAGCGGTACGCGTCCGCCTGTCGGTTCTTCAGCGACGGCAGCTTGTCGCGCACGTCGCGCAGCCGCGCCCGGTCGAGCTCGGCCGTGATCACCGTCTCCTCGTCCGGCGCCTGCGCGAGGACGATCCCCCACGGGTCGACGATCAACGAGCGGCCGTACGCCGGCTTGCCCGGCAGCGTCTCGCCCACCTGCGCGGGGGCGGCGACGAAGTACTGGTTCTCGATCGCCCGCGCGCGCAGGAGCACGTGCCAGTGGTCCTTGCCCGTCGGCGTCGTGAAGTGCGCCGGCACCGTGACGAGCTCCGCGCCTTCGAGCGCGAGGATCCGGTAGAGCTCGGGGAAGCGGACGTCGTAGCAGACGGTCAGCCCTACAGGCCA
>DASSQG010000084.1:0-3569 GCA_035702625.1 Gaiellaceae bacterium
GGGCACAGGCGCCGAAGCGAGGGACGCTCGTCGTGACCAACGACCTCGTCTTCGCGGGCGAGGTCGCCGACCGCTGCGTGTCGACCGCTGCGCGGGAGCTCGTCCATGCCTAGGTTCCTCGCGCTCGGGACGGCCGTCGCCGCCGCGGTGTGGACCGTCGTCAGGCCCGAGGACGCGGCGCTCGCCCTGTTGCTGGTCGCCGCCGCGTTGATCGTCGCTGGTGCGGCCTGGCTCGAGAGCGGTCCCGGCTCGAGCAAGGAGCTCGTCCTGATCGCGACGCTCGCCGCGGCGGCCGCGGCCGGCCGGGTGCTGTTCGCGGCCATCCCGAACGTCCAGCCGGTGACGGTGATCGCGGTCGTGTCCGGCGTCGCGCTCGGCCCCCGCGCCGGCATGGCCGTCGGCGGCCTTGCCGCGCTCGTCTCGAACTTCTACCTCGGCCAGGGCGCGTACACGCCGTGGCAGATGCTCGCCTGGGCAGGCTGCGGCCTGATCGGCGGCCTCGGCGCGCCGCTGCTGCGCCGCCGTGTGCCGCTGGCCTTGACGTGCTTCGCGCTCGGGTTCGCGTTCGACGCCTTCATGGACGTCTGGGAGTGGCTGAGCTTCTACCCGCACACGTGGCAGGCCTTCACGGCGCTGTACGTGCGCGGCGTCTGGTTCGACGCGGCGCATGCCGGCGGGAACTTCGTGCTCGCGCTCGCGGCAGGGCCGGAGTTACGACGACTGCTCGAGCGCTACGCGCGCCGGCTGAAAGCCGAGGTCGTGTGGACCTGAGGCTCCTCCTGGCGACCGCGCTGGCGGCGACGCCGGCCGGGTTCCTGCAGGCGCATCAGCAGCCAAGCGGCGGCTTCGCGGAGTCCGGCGGCATCCCGGGCCCCGAGCTCACGGCGTGGGCCGCGCTCGGCCTGCGCGCGGGTGGCGCCGGCACGGGCGGCGCGCTCCAGTACCTCCAGGCGCGGGAGGGCCAGCTGCCGGAGCTCACCGACGCCGAGCTCGTCGCCGTCGCCGAGGGCGCGCTCGGCAGGACGCCGACCGTCCTGCTCGACCGGATCCGCGGGGCGCAGCGGCCGGACGGCCGCATCGGCCCGAACGTGAACTCGACGAGCTGGGGAATCCTCGCGCTGCGCCAGTCGGGCGTGCGCGCACCGCGGGCGTCGGTTCGCTTCCTCTTGCGCCAGCAGGCCCGCAGCGGCGGCTGGGCGTGGTACCTGCACGGCCAGCCGGACTCGAACGACACGGCGGCGGCGATCGAGGCGCTGCGGGCGTCGGGCGTCGGCGGCGCCCCGATCCGGCGCGGGATTGCCTACCTCCTGCGGCTGCGGAACACGGACGGCGGCTTCGAGCTGACGCCGGGGCGCGGCTCGGACGCGCAGTCGACCGCCTGGGCGGTCCAGGCCTTCGTCGCCGCGCGCAGGCCGGTGCCGAGGAAGGCGTTCGCGTACCTGCGAAGCCTGCGCCGGCCCGACGGCAGCTACCGCTACTCGAAGCACTTCGTCACGACGCCGGTCTGGGTCACGGCGCAGGTGCTGCCGGCGCTCGCGCGCAAGCCGTTTCCGCTCAGGCGCTGACCCAGCCGGGCTCGGGTCGGACGAGCCGCCCGTCGCCGACCAGCCGCTCGACGAGCCCGTCCTCGTGCCAGGGGAACCAGCGCCGGGGCTCCGGCTCGGGCGCGAGCACCGCCGACCGAACGCCGGCGACGAGCAGCTCTGCGAGCCCGCCGCCCGGGCTTTCGGGCACGAGCTGGTCCCAGCGCGCGAGCACGCTCGTGTGGCGGTGCGGCTCCTCGTAGACGACGCTGCGCGCCACGATCGCGCCGCAGCGCTCGAGCGGCTCCCGCAGCCGCCGCAGCTCCTTCGGCGTCAGGCCGAGCTCGAGCTGCAGGTCCTCGAGCTCCGACGGCCCTGCCGCCTCGAGGTGCCGGAGCAGCGGGTCGTCGGCACGCCGCTCGAGCTCGGCGCGGCAGAGCGGATCGAGCAGCCGCGCGGTCTCGTCGCTGACGAGCAGGCTCTTGCCCCGGTGCACGCCGAGGATCAGGAATCCGTGGGCGCCGAGCTCGCCGAACCACGGGAACTTCGTCCGCGGCCACTGCCCGAACCCCGGCTTGCCCGGCGCGTACGGTTCCTCGTGGCAGGCCTCGAACAGGCTCGGAAGGGCGGAATCGGCCGTGCGCGTGAGCAGCCCGCGGTCGATCAGGAACGCCTCTGCCTCGTCCAGCGAGCCGAGCGCTCGGTCGGGCGTGAGCCGGCACTCGAAGGCCCGGCGCTCCCGCAGCTCGTCCAGCGTCGTCACTTACGCAATTCTCACAACCCCCTGTTACCGTGTTGCGCGGTCGCCGATTCGGGCAGTCGAGTGGCCCTGTTCACGATGCGACCGACTCCACCGACCACGGCTGTGCGCACGTCCCCCTTCCAGGGGTTGGCGCTGCGGCGGCGAATTGCCGATGCCGTGGACGTGATGGGGCGCAGGCAGCTCGCGGTTCTCGTGGGGATCGTCTCCGTGGCCGGGCTCGGCTTCCTCGTCGCGCGGACCGGCACGCACACCTTCCAGGTGGCGGCGACGCCGGACTGGCGCTACCTGCTCGCCGGCCTCGCGATCTGCGTCGCCGTGCAGCCGTTGCGCGCGCTCGCCTGGACGTCGACCGTGCGCTCGCCGGTCGGCTTCCGCGCGATGTACGCCGCCAGCTCCGTCGGCTCGTTCCTCGACACGGTGCTGCCGGGCCGCATGGGCGAGGCCTCGAAGGTCGCCGTCCTGAAGGTCGCCGCCGGCCACCGCTGGCCCGGGTTCTCCCGCGCGGGCGGGAGCCTGCTGTGCGCGCACCTGCTCGAGATGGTCGCCTTCGTGCTCGTCGGCGCGGGCGCCGCCTTCTTCCTGCCGATCCCGGGCTGGGCCAAGATCACCATGCTCGTCGGCCTCCCGGCCGCAGCGGGCGGGCTCGTGCTCGTCTCCGTCATGCACAAGCGGGTCAGCCACCGCCTGCCGGAGGGCGTCGGCTCGTTCCTCGCGGGAGCCGCGGCGCCCAAGGGCGTCATGCTCCGAGCCGGCGTGATCCTCGTCCTGACCTGGGTCGCGCGCTGGTTCGGGATCCTCTTCCTGCTCCACGCGGTCGGCGTCCACGTCGGCATCGGCGCCGCGCTGCTCTACATGGTCGTCACCGGTCTTGCGAACACGATGCCGTTCCTGCCGGGGAACGCCGGCATCTACCAGGGGGCGGCGCTCGGCGCGCTCGCCATGGCCGGCCACGGCGGCACGACGGCCGCGGCCGCCTCGGTCTTCACACCCGCCGCCGCGAGCCTGGCGACGGCGATCGCGGCGATGATCGGCCTCGCGTTCTACGGCCGCCGCTTCGGCGAGCTCCGTCGCGCAGCGGTCCGCTTCTAACCGAGCTTCGTCGGATCGGCGAGCTGCCCGTCGCGGCCGACGTAGCCGTCCTTCGCGCCGACGACGAGCATCACCAGCGGCTCCTCGCCGACGCTCGTGATCTGCCGCGGCGTCGTCGACTCGACGTGGCAGAGGCCGCCGGCGCCGAGCTCGCGCGCCTCGCCGGGGAGCGCGAACCGTGCGCGGCCGGCGTG
>DASSQG010000085.1:0-11755 GCA_035702625.1 Gaiellaceae bacterium
CAAGTCGTCAAGTCGCTTTACGAAAGCCGAGCCGCTCGGGCCGCCGCTGATCGGGGCGCTGCTGCGCTTCCCGTGGGAGGCCGTCCAGCGCCACATGCTCGAACGGCTTCACGAGCGGGGCTTCGACGACCTCGACGCCGCGCATATGAACGTCTTCCAGTACCCCGGCCCGCAGGGCGCTCGACCGTCGGAGCTCGCCGCGCGGCTCGGGGTCAGCAAGCAGGCGCTGAACTACCTGCTGGGCGAGCTCGAGCGCAGCGGCTACGTCGAGCGCAAGCCGCACCCGGACGACCAGCGGTCGAAGCGCATCGCCCTGACCGAGCGCGGCCTGGATGCCGCCCGCGTGATCCGGGAGGCGGTCGCCGAAGTCGAGGCCGAGTGGTCCGAGCGGCTCGGACCGGAGCGCTTCGCCGAGCTGCGCGGCCTCCTGGTCGAGCTCAACGATTCCCCCGTGCAGCCGTAGAATCGGCCGGCGTGAGCGTCTTTCGCCGATCGGTTGGCGCCCGCAAGGGGGGCAGGCTCGCCGACCTCGGGCAGGACTTCGAGAGCGGGCATCTCGGGTACGTCCAGCAGCTCGACTCCGCCGGCCGGGCGTGGCTGAGGACGAAGCCGTACGGCGCGCCGCCGAACCCGGAGCTGATGCGCTGCCTGCGCACGTTCGCGCACGTCGTGCAGCTGCTCCAGCTCGGGCTGCGGGCCGAGGTCCTCGACGTCGGTTGCGGGCCCGGCTGGCTCAGCGAGCTGCTCGCGCGGTGCGGCTACTCGGTGACCGGGATCGACATCTCGCCGGACATGGTCGAAATCGCCCGCGAGCGCATCGCGGCGCTCGGCGAGGTCGGCGAGGGCATCGAGGCGCGGGCCGAGTTCCACGCCATGCCGGTGCGCGAGCTGCCGTGGTCGAGCCGCTTCGACGCCGCGGTCCTCTACGACACGATGCACCACTTCGACAACGAGGTGGAGACGCTCGAGGTGATCGCGCGTGCGCTCGTTCCGGGCGGGCAGCTGTTCATCCACGAGGGCGTGCTGCCGCCGAAAGGGTCGGCCGGCGAGCAGAGCCTGATCGAGGAGATGGAGCGCTACGGGACGCTCGAGTCGCCGTTCGATCCCGGGTACCTCGTCGAGGTCGTCGAGCGGGCAGGATTCGTCGACGTCCGGCGGTTCGCCGAGGTCGACGAGCTGGTCGATCTCTCGTCCACCGGCGGACGGTTCCGCGGCTTGCGGCGGGGGCGCCTCCAGTCCGAGTACAACGTCGTCCACGCGCGCACTCCGGCGCCGAGCGCACAGCCCGAGGCGTTCGCCGCGCGGCTCGAGGCGCGCGGGTCGTGGCGCGTCGACGGCGAGCACCTCATGCGCGAGATCGAGGTGACGAACGCCGGCTCTGCGTACTGGCCGCCGGCTCGGTGGTACCCGTTCCCGCACGGATCGGTGACGGTGGGGCCGTACTGGCCCGGGCCGGCGGGTGAGCGTGCCGCCGAGCTCGACCGGATCACGCTTGCGCGCGCACTCGCGCCGGGGGAGAAGACGACGATCGAGCTTCGGGTGCCGCGCGAGGCGGCGGCCGGCAGAGACGCGATCGCGGTCGACCTCGTCCGCGAAGGCATGTTCTGGTTCGCGCAGGTCGGCTCGACACCGCTCGTCGTGCCGCTCGGGTCGTAGCCGGCGTGCGCATCGTCGTCGACGTCAGCCCGCTCGCTCGCCCGCGGACCGGGATCGGCAACTACGTCCGCGGGATGGTCGCGGGGCTCGCCGAGGCCGGCGCCGGGGAGCACGAGCTCGTCGCGTTCGGGCCGTCGGGGCCGCGCGGGCGCGGACGGATCCGCGAGGCGCTCGCCGGGCTGCCCGTCGAGGTGCGCACGCCGCTCGCGCCGCACGCGCTGCGGCAGGCGTGGAGCCGGTCGGGCCGGATGCCGGTCGAGCGCGTCGTCGGCGCGCTCGACGTCTTCCACTTCTCGGACTGGATGTACCCGCCCCAGCGCGGCGGCCTCCGCGCGACCACCGTCCACGACCTCGTGCCGCTCCGCCACCCCGAGTGGGTCGAGCCCGAGACGGTGCGGATGCACGGGCCGAAGTACGAGCACGCGGCGCGTACGTGCGACCGGATCTTCGTCAACTCCCGCTTCACCGGCCGCGAGGTCGTCGAGCTGCTCGGCGTGCCGGACGAGCGGATCCGCGTCGCGTACCCGGGTATCGACCCGATCTTCCGGCCCGACGGCACCGCGGCCGACCTCGGCGGGCCGTACGTGCTCGCGGTCGGGACGCTCGAGCCGCGCAAGAACCTGCCCGCGCTCGTGGACGCATTCGCGGTGCTCCGCCGGCGCCGTCCCGAGCTACAGCTCGCGCTCGCCGGCCTCGAGGGCTGGGAGGAGCGCCCGCTCGCGGCGGACGGCGTGCGGCTGCTCGGCTTCGTCTCCGACGAGGAACTGGCGCGGCTCTACCGCGGAGCGGCCGCGTTCGCGTACCCGTCGCGGTTCGAGGGCTTCGGGATGCCGGTCGTCGAGGCGCTCGCGAGCGGCGTGCCCGCGGTCGTCTCGTCGCACCCCTCCCTGGACGAAGCCTGCGGCGAGGCGGCGATCCGCGTCGACCCCGACGACACGTCGGCCTTCGCCGACGCGCTCGAGCACGCGCTCGACGAGCCGCGCGGCGCCGGCCTCGCCCACGCCTCCGGGTTCATATGGCGCGCGTGCGGAGCGGCCGTGCTGGCCGGCTATCTGCCCGACGCCTGACGAGCCGACCGGTACGCTCTCGTTCCACCCCGGGGGAGGGCCTCGTTGGTCGAGTACCCGCTCGTTTCGCACGAAGAACCGACGTACTCGCGCTGGACGTCGTACATCCCGCGCGGTCGCAGCCTCGTCGGCGCAGCCGCGCTCGCAGGCGCGTACTACGGATCGGCGAAGATCGGCTACCAGCTGGAGTTCACGGGTCCGGTGGCGGCGATCGTCTGGCTGCCGGTCGGCGTCGGGATCGCGTTCCTCTACCTCGGCGGCCCGCAGCTGTGGCCGGGCGTCGTTCTGGGCGACCTGCTCGCGAACAACTACTCGACGCTGCCGATCGGCTCGGCGCTGGCGCAGACGGCCGGCAACACGCTCGAGGTCGTGGTCGGAGCTCTCGTCATCCGACGGATCGCCCGCCGCGGCGGACCGCTCGACACCGTCGGCAACGTCGTCCTGCTCGTGCTCGGGCTCGCTGCCGCCACCGCGATCAGCGCGACCGTCGGCACCCTCTCCTCGCTTGCCGGGAACGTGATCGCGGCGCATCAGCTCCCGACCGTCTGGAGGACGTGGTGGCTCGGCGACACCTGCGGCGCGCTGCTGATCGTTCCGCTCGCGATCGCGTGGTGGCGGCACCCGCTCGTCCCCGGCACGCGAAGCCGGCAGGTGGAGGCGGTCGTCGGCCTGGCCGCAGCGCTCGGCCTGACCGCGCTCGGGCTCGGCACCAGCACCCCCGTCGCCTATCTCGCGTTCCCCGGACTGCTCTGGGCGGCGCTGCGGTTCGGCCAGCGCGGAGCGACGCTCTCGGTCGCGCTCGTGAGCACGATGGTCGTCTGGCAGACGGTCCACCACAACGGCCCGTTCAGCTACCACTCGCTGACGAGAAGCCTGCTGAGCACGCAGCTCTTCATCTTCGTCGCGGCGCTGTCGGCCCTCTGTCTCGCCGCGGTCGTCTCGGAGCGGCAACGGGTCGCGCAGCGGCTGCGGGAATCGCGGGCCCGCTTGCTCGCGACCAGCGACAACGAGCGGCGTCGGCTCGAGCGCAACCTCCACGACGGCGCGCAGCAGCGGCTGACGGCGCTGGCCTTCCGCCTGGAGGAGGTCGGTCGCGAGCTACCCGGCACCGCGAACCGCGCACGCGCGCTCCTCGGCACGGCCGACGAGGAGCTGCAGGTCGCGATCGCCGAGCTCCGCGAGCTCGCGCACGGGCTCCACCCGGCGGCGGTCGCGACCTTCGGGCTCTGGTCGGCGATCAACGACATGGCGGCGCGGTCGCCGATTCCGATCGACCGGACCGCCGTCTCGGCCGAACGCTACGGCGACGGGGTCGAGGCGACCGCGTACTACGTGATCGCCGAGGCCGTGACGAACGCCCAACGTCATGCGCGCGCGAATGCGATCGCGATTCGAGCGCGCCGGGTCGGCCCGTCACTGCGGATCGAGGTGGAGGACGACGGCATCGGCGAGGCGCGCGAAGAGGGCTCCGGGCTGCAGGGCCTGCGTGACCGGGTCGAGGCGGCGGGCGGCAGCTTCAGCGTGGAGAGCCCGCCGCACCACGGCACCCTCGTGGCCGCGGTCATTCCCCTTCGCGGCTGAGCGCTTCCGCCGCGACCTGGCGCTCCTAGACTGACCCCGTGCCGCTGAGGGTGGGCATGGACGTCTCGGCGCTCGCGCTCACGCGGGCCGGTACCGCGCGGCACATCCGCTCGCTGCTGGACGCCCTCGAGGACGAGAACGTCGACGTCCGCCGGTACGCGCTCGGCGGCTCCTCGCGGGCGCTCGTGCCGGTCCGCGACGTCGGCTGGTACCTCCGCGTGCTGCCATCGACAGCGCGGCGCGACCGGATGGAGGTGCTGCACTGCCCGACGCAGCGCGCGCCGACCGCCTCGCGCGTTCCGCTCGTCGTCACGTTCCACGACCTCGCCGTGCTGCGGCACCCGGAGACGTTCAACCGCTGGACCCGGAGCTACTCCCGGCGCGTGCTGCCGGGCGTCGTTCGGGCCGCGACGCGGCTGATCGCGGTGTCCGAGTTCACGAAGCGCGAGCTACTCGACCTGCTCGACGTGCCCGAGGAGAAGGTGCGCGTGATTCCGAACGCGGTCGGCGAGCCGTTCACCGCCGACGGCGCGGCGGCGCTCGGCGACTACGTGCTCGCCGTCTCGACGCTCGAGCCTCGCAAGAACCTGTCGCGTCTGGTCGACGGCTACCGGCGCGCCGGGCTGAACGGCGTGCCGCTCCTCGTCGCCGGCGCAGCCGGCTGGGGCGGGGTGCGCGTCGAAGGCGACGGCGTGCGCTGGCTGGGCGAGGTGCAGGACGACGACCTGGCGCGGCTCTACCGCGGCGCGCGGGCGGTCGCGTACGTGTCGCTCTACGAAGGCTTCGGGCTCCCGGTGCTGGAGGCGATGGCCTGCGGGGCACCGGTCGTCGCGGCGCGGAACGACGCGCTCGAGGAGGTCAGCGGCGGTGCGGCCGTGCTCGTCGACCCGCTCGACCCGGACGCGATCGCCGCCGGCCTCCGCGAGGCGATCGACCGCCGCGAGGAGCTGCGGCCGCTCGGCCTCGCCCGTGCGCGTGGCTTCGACTGGCACCGGGTCGCGCGCGAGACGGTCGCCGTCTACCGCGAAGCCGCGGCGTGAGCGCGCCGCTCGTCGTGCTCGACGCCGACGTGCTCGGCCGGCAGCGCACCGGCGACGAGACGTACGTCCGCTCGCTCCTGCGCGAGCTGGCGGCCGCCGCACCGGACGACCTGCGCCTCGCGGCGATCACGCGCCGCCCCGACCTCGTCCCGGACGGGATCGAGCCTTTGCACCTGCCGGCGCGAAATCAGATCGCGCGCATGGCGGTCGGCGTGCCGCGCGTGCTCCGAAGGCTCCGGCCCGCGCTCGCGCACTTCGTCCACGCCCTCCCGCTTGCGTGCCCGTGTCCGGCGGTGCTGACGGTTCAGGACCTGTCGTTCGAGCGCGACCCGTCGGTGATGGGCCTCCGCGACCGGCTCGTCTTCCGCACGACCGTGCCGCGCTCCGCCCGCCACGCCGCGCGGGTGCTCGCGATCTCGGAGCTGACCAAGCGCGACCTGATCGAGCTCTACGGCGTCGGCGACGAGAAGATCGTGGTCACGCCGCTCGCGGCCGACCCCGCCTTCACGCCCGACGGCCCGAGCCCGGACGGCGGGCCGTACGTCCTGTTCGTCGGCGCGCTGCAGCCGCGCAAGGAGCCGGCGACGGCGATCGAGGCGCTCTCGCTGGTCGACGACGCGCCGCGGCTCGTGCTCGTCGGCCCCGACAAGGGCGGCCGCGCGCAAGCGGAGGAGACCGCCGGGCGCCTCGGCGTCGAGACCGAGCTGCGCGGCCACGTGACGCAGGACGAGCTCGCCGCGCTCTACCGCGGCGCGTCCTGTCTCGTCTTCCCGAGCCGCTACGAGGGGTTCGGCCTGCCGCTGCTCGAGGCGATGGCGTCCGGCACGCCGGTCGTCGCGACGACCGCAGGCGCGCTGCCGGAGGTCGCGGGCAACGCCGCCGTCCTCGTCGAGCCCGGGAACGCGGTTGCGCTCGCCGGCGGGATCGAGCGGGCGCTCGCCGACCACGACCGCCTGCGCGCGGCCGGCCTGGAGCGGGCCGCGCAGTACTCCTGGGCCGAGACCGCCCGCCGGACGCTCGCGGTCTACCGGGAGCTGCTCGCGTGAGCGTCGCGGCCGTCGTGATCTGGACGCCCGGCGACCCCGACCCGCAGCCGTGCCTCGACTCGCTCGCGCCACAGGTCGACGAGCTCGTGATCACCGTCAACCCGGGCGGCTCGCCTTCGACGAACGGCGCCCACGCGATCGAGAACGAGCGCACGCTCGGCTTCGGCGCCAACATCAACCGCGGCGTCGCCGCGACGACCGCGACGTACGTCGTCGCCTCGAACCCGGACATCGAGGCCACGCCGGGCGCGATCGCCACGCTCGCCGAGTTCGCGGACGCCCATCCCCGCTGCGGCATCGCTGCGCCGCAGCTGCGCTACCCGGACGGACGCTGGCAGCCGTCGCGCCGCAGCTTCCCGACCGTCCGCGGCACGCTCGTGCGACGCACGCCGCTGCGGAGAGCGATGCGCCCAGAGGAACGTCAGCGCCGGCACTACCTGCTCGACGAGCGGCCGACCGAACCGGCCGAGTCCGACTGGTTCCTCGGCGCGTTCCTGCTCCTGCGGCGAGCGATGCTCGACGAGCTCGGCGGCCTCGACGAGGGCTACCACCTGTACGGCGACGACATCGACCTCGCCTACCGGGCGCGCAAGGCCGGCTGGGAGCGCTGGTACGTGCCCGACGCGGTGGTCGTGCACCACCACCAGGCGCTCACCGACCGCCGCTTCCTCACGCGCCGGACGATCTGGCACTGGCGCAGCATCCTGCGCTTCGTCCGCAAGCACCCGGAGAGCCTGCGCGCGCTATGAGGCTGCGGAGACGGACCGACGAGGTCAGCCTCCTCCTCTCGGGCTTCGGCGAACGCTCGGGCGGCGGGATCTTCGCCGTGACCGGCTCTCGCGTCGAGCAGATCGACTCGTTGAGCTCGACCGGACTCGCGGTCGCCGACGGTCGAGTCGCCCGCCTCGTCCGGTCGGCAACGGAGCACTACGGCAGCGAGCTACTTCTCTACGACGCGCAGGGCGTCGCCCGCTACGTCCGCCTCGACGACGTCGTCGACCCGCACGACGTCGTCTGGGACGGAACGCACTACGTCGTCGCCTCGACGACCGCGAACAGCCTCTTCTGGCTTTCCGAGCACGGCGAGGTCGTCCGCCGGTGGCAGGCGCCCGGCGACGGCGACGCCTGGCATCTGAACAGCCTCGTGCTGGCGGACGGTCGCCTGCACGCGGCCGCATTCGGCCGCTTCGAGCACCACCGCGACTGGATCGAGCACAGGCACGACGGCCGCGGGATCGTCTTCGACGTCGAGTCGGGGCGTGACGTTCTCACCGGGCTCGATTGCCCCCACCACCCTCGGCGGCTCGCCGACTCGTGGCTCGTTTGCAACTCCGCGCGTCGCGAGCTCCTCCTGCTCGACGAGGCCGGCCGAGTCGTGCGCCGGCTCGAGCTGCGCTCGTGGACACGAGGCCTCGCAGTGGCCGACGGAACGCTCTTCGTCGGCGAGAGCGCGACGCGCGACCGGCCGGACGCAGACGCCGGCTCGTCGATCGCGGTCGTCTCGCAGAAGGAGTGGCGAGTCCGCGACCGGATCCCGCTGCCGTGCGACGAGATCTACGACGTGGTCGTCGCTCCGCCGGAGCTCGTCGAAGGCGTCCGCAGGGGCTTTCGCACGAACCCGCTGCGAACTGCCGAGCGCGACCAGCTCGCGCTCTTCGACCAGGTCGGCGCACGACCGCAGCGGTTGTGGGCGACCGGCGACGCGCTCGCGCCGGAGGACTGCCGGGTGTCCTTGGCGGCAGCCCTTCCGGAGAGCCTCGCCGCGGCGAGCTGGCACGAGGTGGCGTGCCGGGTCGAGAACCTCGGGCAGGCGTTCCTCGTCTCCGCGCCGCCGCACCCGGTGCACCTCTCGTACCGCTGGGTGGCCGGCTCGACGGCCGAGGAAGGCGAACGGACGCGCCTGCCGCAGTCGATCGCCCCGCGGACGGGGGCCGACTGCCTCCTCGGCGTGCGGACGCCTGCAGCGCCCGGTACCTATGAGCTGCGTGTGACGCTGGTGCAGGAGGGCGTCGCGTGGTTCGACGACCTCGACCCGGCAAACGCGTGGGCGACGACGGTGGTGGTCGTCTAAAGGTCGAGCTCGCGCATGCTCGCGACAAGCTCGTCGAGCTCACGGCTGCGCGCGTCGAGCCCGAGTTCCACCCCCGCGCGTGCGAGGTCGCTGCGCAAAGCGTTTCGAACAGCGTCACGACCGGCGGCCTCCTCGAGCGCTGCGACGTAACGGTCGACGACGTGGTCGAGCCCGTGCTCCCGGACGGCGAGCTCCCGCGCCGCGTTCCCCATCCGCGCGCGGAGGACTGGATCCGACACGAGGAGTTCGAGGAAGGCGCTCAGCGTGTCGACCTCTGACTCGTCGACCGGCACCTTGGCCGCGACGCTGTCCGGAAGCTCGGAGAACCAGCCCACGTCGCTCACGACGAGCGGCCGGCCCACGGCCAGCGTCCGGATGACGCTGCCCGACGTCTCGCCCATCGTGGGGAAGCGGAGGCTGACGAGCACGTCGCACGCCGCGAGCAGCGGCCAGATGTCGTCCTCCTCGACGTAGCCGAGGTGGATCACACTCTCGTCGAGCTGAAGCCCGCTCTCGGTGACGTGCAGGTCGAGCTCGTGGCGGCTCGAGATGCCGCCGGCGATCACGAGCAGTGCTTCCGGATGCCCGCGCCGGACCTCGGCGAACGCGCGCAACAGCTGCGGAAGCCGCTTGGCCGGGTTCAGGTTGCCGAAGCAGCCGATCACGACCGAGGCGTCCCGCGGAAGCCGGAGCGGCTCGACGTCCGGGGCCGGCCAGGTCGGCATCGGGATCCGCCAGATCGGTCCCGGGTACCCGCGCGCGCGGACCTCGTCCTCGACGTAGCGCGAATGGACGATCACACCGTCGGCGTGGTCGAGCACGCTGTGGACGAGCGGGAACTCCTGCGGCCTCGACTCCCAGACCGGCGGCAGCAGGCCGTCCGCCACGCCGTGGGCGATCAACCGGCCCACGGTGCCCGCGTCCCGCTGCATCGCGTCGAGGTAGCCCTCCTTGTCGCCTCGCGCGAAGGTCAGCCCGGCGACCAGGTGGTGGAGGACGAAGTCGTGCAGGACGACGATGCCGCGGTTCCGGCGCAGCGCGCCGACGATCCAACCGTGGGCGTCCGGGTTGTTGCCGACGTGGTACAGCGCGACGTCGGTTCCCCGCGGCAGCCGCCGAGTCCCGCGCCGGACGATGTCGAGGTCGACCCGCTCTCGCAGCGCCGGAACGAGCAGGCCGCTGTAGTCGGCGATGCCGGTCCGCTCCGGCGGCATCGGCGAGAAGTACGCGACCTTCACGAGCTGAGCAGACGGTCGACGACCGCGTCCCAGGTGACCCGCTCGGCGAGCTCCTTGCCGGAACGTGCCCACGCACGCGCCTCGTCCGGATGCGCGCCGAGCCAGCTGACCGCCTCAGCGATCGCGCCCGGCTCCGGCTCGCACACGACTCCGGTCTGCCGGTCGCTCACGATCTCGAGCGGGCCGCCTGCGTCGCGCGTGGTCACGACCGTCTTCTCGGAGCGGAACGCCTCATAGGGGACGAAGCCGAAGTCCTCGTCGACGGGCGCGTAGTAGACGGCCAGGCACGTCGCATAGAGTCGCGCGAGCTCGTCGTCGTCCACGCGACCCGCGAAGCGGACGCGGCTGTCGAGCCCGAGCTCACGTGCAAGGCCCTCGAGACGATCGCGGTCGGGCCCCTCCCCCGCGACGACGATCTCGAATGCCGTGTCGGCCGCCGCCGCCCGCAGGAGCAGGTCGACGCGCTTGGCCCGGTCGAGCCGTCCGACCGACAGGACGAAGCGGCCGTTCTGCTCGAAGCGGTAGTCGAGCTCCTGCGGCGGCGGCGGCAGCACCTCCGCCTCGAGCCCGTTGAAGCGCCGCAAACGGTCGGCGACGTTCTGCGAGATCGCGAACAGCGCGCGAGCCTCTCCGAGGACGGCCTCGTCGAGACGGTGGACGGAGCGGCGCGTCGCGCGGTCGACCGGGTCCGGCCCAAACTGACCGAGCTCCGTCCCGTCGAGCTCGTAGGCCTGGCGGAACTGGTGCACGAGCCAGACGACCTTGTTCGGGTGGCGCACGGCGTAGGACGGGAACTTGGTCGCGATCACCAGGTCGATCGGCCGGCCGTCTGCCTCCTCGAGATCGGCGAGCCGCCAGAGCAGCGCACCGGTCAGGACGCGCGTGCCCGGGTACCACCTGAACGGCATCGTCACGAGGTCGACGTCGTGGTCGCGCCGGCGCAGCTCGGCGGTGAGGTTCTCGGCGAGCAGTTCCGCTCCGCCCCGCGCGAACGGAACCTGCGGCGAGCAGACGACGATCCTCACGTCGTCGCGAGCACGGCGTAGTCCTGCGGCCCGAACACGACGTCGTTCAGGCGGTTCACGTTCGCGTCGAGTGCGTCCTGCGCCGGTGCGAGGTTCCCACCCGCGGGCAGCGGCACGAGCTTCAGCCGCTCGGCCTCCGAGGGCTCGCTCAGGAAGCGGAGCTCGACGTTGCGAAAGCCTGCCTGGCGGGCGAGGAACGACAGCGTCGCCGGGTGCAGCGGCCGATCGTGGGAGAGGTCGGCGGTGAAGTTCGCCAACGCGACGAGGCTCAGCGGGTTCGGCGTCTCGGCCGCGAACACGCCGCCGGGGCGGAGCTTCGCAACCGCGAGCTCGAGGAGCCGGAAGAGCGCGGGCGGCGAGAGGTGCTCGAGCACGTGGGCGCAGAAGATCCCGCCGAGAGAATCGTCTTCGAGCGACGCGAGGTAGGAGAGCGCGTCGGCCTGCTCGACCTCGAGCCCTTCTTCGCGGCAGTGCGTCACCATGTCGGCGTCGACGTCGATCCCGCGCGCCTCGACGCCGGCCTCCCGCAGGAGGATCAGGAACTCGCCGCGACCGCATCCGATGTCGAGCACCGGCGCCGCGAGCCGGAAGTCGTCGAGGTAGACGGACTGGCGTTCGCGGATCAACTCGGTCGAACCGCGCATGCGCGATTCGAACGCAAAGTAGTCGGCCCCGTCCGACTCGAGGCGTTCCACCTGCACCGGGTCACGGTGAACGCTCGGCGCTGCCGGCGCGTGACGCGTGCGCCGCTCGACGCGGACCAGCCGCTCGTCGAGCTCGAGGAGCCGTTCGGCGACCCCGGCCAGGTCTTGTTCGATTGGATCCACCCTGCGATTCGCGGCGTCGACCGCGGCGTCAAGCTCGCCGGCGACGGCATCGACGCGCTCGCTCAGTTCGTCGAGTGCCTTCAGGACGCTGGCGTTGAACTCCCGCTGTTGCCCGAACGCAGGCTCGACGTACCACCTCATCAGCCGTCGCAGCACCGCCTTGACCGGCACGAGCACGAGGCCGCGGGCGCGGCCCCAGGCGCC
>DASSQG010000086.1:0-4226 GCA_035702625.1 Gaiellaceae bacterium
GTCGGATCAGCCGCCGGACGCCACGGCCTCGACCCCGACGTCCTTGAGCGCGGCCTGCGCAGCGGCCAGGCGGGCGAGCGGCACGCGGTAGGGCGAGCAGCTGACGTAGTCGAGGCCGAGGCGATGGCAGAACGCGACCGACTCGGGCTCGCCGCCGTGCTCGCCGCAGATGCCCATCTTCAGCCCGTCCTTGACGCCGCGGCCGCGCTCGACGGCGATCCGCATCAGGTCGCCGACGCCGCTCTGGTCGAGCGTCTCGAACGGGTTCCGCGCGAGCACGCCGTCCTCGAGGTAGCGCGTCAGGAACTTGCCCTCGGCGTCGTCGCGGGAGAAGCCGAGCGTCGTCTGCGTCAGGTCGTTGGTCCCGAACGAGAAGAAGTCCGCGTACTCGGCGATCTCGTCCGCCCGGATGCACGCGCGCGGGAGCTCGATCATCGTCCCGACCAGGTACTCGACCGAGTCGCTCTCCTCGTTGGCGGTCGCGATCGTGATCGCGCGGAGGCGGTGCAGCTCTTCCGCGAAGCCGACGAGCGGGTGCATGATCTCGACGATCGGCGCCTCCCCCGTCCGCTCCTCGACCGCGGCGGCCGCACGGATGATCGCCCGCACCTGCATCTCGTAGATCTCCGGCCAGAGGAGCCCGAGCCGGCAGCCGCGCGTCCCGAGCATCGGGTTCGACTCCTGCAGCGCCTTGATCCGCTCGCGCATCCGCTCGTCGCGCGCCTCCTCCAGCGGCGGCAGGAACTCGTGCAGCGGCGGGTCGAGCAGCCGGATCGTGACCGGCAGCCCCGCCATCGCCTCGAAGATCCCCTCGAAGTCGCTCTGCTGGTGCGGCAGCAGCCGCTCCAGTGCGGCGCGGCGCTCGTCCTCGCCCGCGGCCATGATCATCTCCCGCACGACCGGGAGCCGGTCCTCGGCCATGAACATGTGCTCGGTCCGACAGAGGCCGATCCCCTGGGCGCCGAACTCGCGCGCCTTCGCCGCGTCGTCGGGCGTGTCGGCGTTCGCACGCACCTTCAGCCGTCGGAGCTCGTCGGCCCAGCCGAGGATCGTCTCGAAGTCCTCGTTGATCTGCGGAGGGACGAGCTCGACCTTGCCGATCACGACGCGTCCCGTGCCGCCGTCGATCGTGATCGTGTCGCCCTCCGAGAGCTGGTGGCCGCCGATCGTCAGCGTGCGGCGTTCGACGTCGATCGTCAGGTCCTCGCACCCGGCGACGCAGGGCTTGCCCATCCCGCGCGCGACGACCGCGGCGTGCGACGTCATCCCGCCGTGCGCGGTGAGGATGCCCGCCGCCTGGATCAGGCCGTGGATGTCGTCCGGAGTCGTCTCCCAGCGGACGAGGATCACGCTCTCGCCGGCCTTGCCGCGCTCCTCGGCCGTGTCGGCGTCGAGGACGACCTTGCCGCACGCGGCGCCCGGCGACGCGTTCAGCCCGCGCGCGGCGACCTCGAGCTCGGCCGAGGGGTCGATCATCGGGTGCAGCAGCTGGTCGAGCGCCGAGGGGTCGATCCTCGCGACCGCCTCCTCGCGCGAGATCAGTTCCTCGTCCGCCATCGAGACCGCGGCCTTCAGCGCCGCCGCCGCGGTGCGCTTGGCCGAGCGGGTCTGCAACAGGAACAGCCGGCCCTCCTCGACGGTGAACTCGATGTCCTGCATGTCCCTGTAGTGCCGCTCGAGGCTCTGCATCGTCTCGCGCAGCTGCGCGAAGGCCTCGGGCAGCCGCTCCTCCATCGCCCGCAGCGGCTCGGGCGTGCGGATCCCGGCGACGACGTCCTCGCCCTGCGCGTCGGCGAGGAACTCGCCGTACAGCCCCTGCTCGCCGGTCGACGGGTCGCGCGTGAACGCGACGCCCGTGCCGGAGCCGGCGCCCTTGTTGCCGAACACCATCTGGACGACGTTCACGGCCGTGCCGAGGTCGTCCGGGATCCGGTGCGCGCGGCGATAGACCTGCGCGCGTGGCGTGTCCCACGACTCGAACACCGCCCGCACGGCCCGCATCAGCTGTTCCAGCGCGTCCTGGGGGAACGCGGCGCCCGTGTCCTCCTGGTAGATCTCCTTGAAGGTCCCGACGAGCTCGCGCAGGTCGTCGCCGTCGAGCTCGACGTCCTGCTGCACGCCCTTGGTCTGCTTCAGGTCGGCGAGCGCCTGCTCGAACCGGTGCGCGTCGACGCCCTCGACCACCTCGCCGTACATCTGGATCAGCCGCCGGTACGAGTCGTAGGCGAAGCGCGCGTTGCCCGTGCTCTGGGCCAGGCCCTCGACCGCGTCGTCGTTCAGTCCGAGGTTGAGGATCGAGTCCATCATTCCGGGCATCGAGATCGCCGCGCCAGAGCGGACGGAGACGAGCAGCGGGTCCTGCGGGTCGCCGAAGCGCTTGCCGGCCTTCTCCTGGAGCGAGTCGATGTGCCGCTCGATCTCCTGCGGCAGGCCTTCGGGGAGCTGCTGGCCGTTCGCCATGTACGCGCGGCAGGCGTCGGTCGTGATCGTGAACCCGGCCGGCACCGGGACACCGAGCTGCGTCATCTCGGCCAGGCCGATGCCCTTGCCGCCCAGCAGCTCGCGGCCGCCGTCGGAGGGCTCGTCGAAGTCGTAGACGTACCGCGTGTCCGCACCCATCGCCGCCGGATCTTCCCACACGAAAACCCCTTGCCGACCGCGGGCGTAAGCTCGAACGGTGAAGCGCGTGCTCCTGGCGGCCGTGGCCGTGTTCCTGCTGGGCGCGCCGGCGGGCAGCGGCGGGACGATCGGGGCGAGCCGGATCGCGTTCGGCCGCGACCTCGGCGGGCTGAGCGGCGACCTGACGAGCCTCTACACGATCCGCCCGAACGGCACCGGCCTGCGCCGCGTGACCGTGCCGCCGACGCGGCAGGCGCTCGGCGGCGACTCCGGCCCCGTCTGGGCGCCCGGCGGCCGGACGCTCGTCTTCGAGCGGAACCTGCCCTACTGGGGCAGCGACCGCATGCGGCTGATGGCCGTGCCCGCCCGCGGCGGCGCTGCCCGGCAGTTGACGAGCGGCCCGTTCGACGCGATGCCGTCGGTCTCGCCGGACGGCCGCCGGATCGCGTTCACGCGCGTCGTGCAATCGGTCGTCGCGCCGACGGCGGCGTTGTTCACGATCGACGGCCGCGGCAAGCACCTGGCGCCGCTGCTCTCGAGCGGGCTCGACCTGAGCCCCGCCTGGTCGCCCGACGGCAGCACGATCGTGTTCTCGCGCCTCGCGAGCGCCGACACGCCGCTGGAGCAGGCGACCATCTACCTCGCGAACGCCGACGGCTCGAACGTGCGGCAACTCGGCGCGGCCCCACTGCACGGAGTCTCGCCGGCCTGGTCGCCGGACGGGACGCGTCTGGCCTTCGTCTCCTTCGACGACGCGAACGACCCGCCGTGTCCGATCGCCGGGTGCCCCCCGAGCGGCGAGCTCTACGTCGTCGCCGCCGACGGAAGCGGCCTCACACGCCTGACGCACAGCACCGCCGACGACGAGCATCCGAGCTGGTCGCCCGACGGGACGCGCCTCGCATTCGCAAGCGGTTTCGACCTCCACGGCCAGGGCCATCCGCCGTGGTTGATGGTGATCCGCGCGAGCGGCGGCCGCGCCACGCGGGTCGGCCGGTTCAGCGGCGTGCTCGACCCGTCGTGGAGCCCGGCGGGCGTCGGCTGAGCCGAAGCGGGTAGGCTGGCCGCGTGAAGCTCGAGGGCGTCCACCACGTCACGGCGATCACGGGCAACGCGCCACAGAACGTCGACTTCTATGCCCGCGTGCTCGGCCTGCGCCTCGTCAAGAAGAGCGTCAACCAGGACGACCCGACCGTCTACCACCTCTTCTACGGCGACGAGGAAGGCGCCCCCGGCAACGACATCACGTTCTTCGAGTACCCCGGAGCACGCGAGGGGCGCGCCGGAGCCGGGATGGTGCACACCGTCGGCTGGCGCGTGGCCTCGGCCGACGCGGTCGACTTCTGGGAGCGACGGCTGGCCGACGAGGGCATCGCCGGCGAGCGCTACCCGGACGGCGCCTTCGCCTTCCGCGACCCGGAGGGCCTGCGCCACGCGCTGATCGTCGACGAGAGCGGCGACGAGCCGCTCACGGCCGACCACCCGGAGGTGCCGAGTGAGGTCGCGCTGCAGGGGTTCGACGGCGTGCGCGCGTACACGCACGACCCCGGGCAGAGCCGGCGCTTCCTCGAGGAGACGCTCGCCTTCGAGCCCCGCGGCGAGGCGGG
>DASSQG010000087.1:0-10926 GCA_035702625.1 Gaiellaceae bacterium
GCTCAAGCACGCCGGGCGCAACCCGAGCCGCGCGAGCCTGCGCACCGCGATGACCCACATGAACGAGCGGACGAACCCGTTCCTGCTCCCGGGCGTCTACGTGCAGACGACACCGACGAACTACTTCCCCATCGCCAAGGCGAAGATGGTGCGCTACCGAAAGAGCCTGTGGGTGCTGTTCGGGCCGCTGGTCAAGGCCCGGTAGCACGTGTTAACTATCCCGGTGAGAACTCGTCTCAGTCTGGGTCACCCAGGGGACTCTCGAGAACAAAGGGGCAACAACATGAGAAAGTCATTCCGCCTGGCGCTGGTCGTCGGCGCCTGTTTCTGCGGGCTTGCGTTCGCGGCGCCATCGTTCGCTGCGTTCATGCCGTCGCTGATCATCGAGCAGTCGAGCTACAAAGTCGGCGCGGCATCCACCGTAGACGTCTTCCTCGCGATGGGCCAGAACGACGACCCGACCGCGAAGATGACCATCTTCTCGCCGCCCGGCTACCAGGCCAGCCTGACCGCTGCGCCGGGGACGAAGATCGGCTCCGTCGTCGCGCGCGTGAAGGCGAAGGCGCTCGGCAACGCACTGCTCACGCTGGCGGGCGACGTGCTCGTGGCCAACCCGGCCGATCCGGCGATCCAGGCCGCGGCTACGCAGTGCACCGGCACGGTCACCCACACCACGGACTGGGTCCTGAATACCAGCCTGCAGGGCCAGACGGTCGCGATCCCGGTCTTCGTCGACAAGGCGGGGCCGCTGGTCGCGATGCAGGTCTGCCTGCCGTCGCCGGACATCCCGGAGGCGATGGGCGGCGCGAAGTTCGGCGCGCAGCTGTTCGCGGCGGACTTCACGATCAAGAACGTGTTCACCAACGCCGGCACCAAGGGCGGCTACGAGTGGGCGGACGACTTCACGCCCTACACGCCCGGTACCGGCACGCCGAACCCCACCGGCACCCAGGAGGCCCGGACGTACGTCGGCCTGCCGACGACGCTGACGCTCAAGCGGGCAAAGGCCAAGCGCGGCTTCGCGCTGGTCGGCGCGCTCGCGATCCAGGGCGTCTCACCGGCCGGGATCAAGCTCGACCTGTACGCCGGCAAGAAGGCGCAGCCGGCGCCGAACGCGGTCTCGGCGGGCAAGGGCAAGCGCATCGCGCGCAGCAAGGCCCTGAAGGCGAATGGGAAGTACACGTTCCTGCGTCCGAACGTGAAGGTCGCGACGTTCTTCCAGACGCGGTTCGAGAACTACACGACCGACTGCAGCGGCCCGTCGCCCAGCGGCCAGCCGATCCCGTGCCGCGAGGAGCGCATCGCCGCGGTCACGAGCAACCAGATCAAGGTTCTCAAGCCGAAGCCCAAGAAGAAGCACCGCTAGTTCCGACGAATCGAGGGGCGCCTCCGGGCGCCCCTCACCGTTCCGCCGGCAGGTCGTCGTGGCGCGACCACTCGTGCCACGAGCCTGGGTAGTTCCGTGCGTCGTACCCGGCCGACCTGAGCGCCAGCGCGCCGAGCGCCGAGCGCGAGCCGGAGTGGCAGTAGGCGACGATCTCCGCGCCTTCCGGTAGCCCCGTGAGCTCGCGGATCCCCCACGGCTCGTGCGGCCGGCCCGGCGCCGCGAACAGCCGCTCGACCTCGAGCAGCCGCGCGCCCGGGATGTGCCCCTGGCGCGGGTCGCACGGGTAGCCGCCGCGCCCGTTGTACTCGTCCTCGCTGCGGACGTCGAGGATCGTCAGCGCCTCGTCCTGCAGGCGGTCGTGCAGCTCCTCCCACGTCGGCACCGCGTCGAGGCGCGGCTCGAGCTTGACCTTCGTCTTCTGCAGCTCCGCCGGCCCCAGCTCGAGCTCACCCGGCCACGCCGCGACGCCGCCGGCGAGCACGCTCACGTTCGGGTGGCCGGCCGCGAGCGCCGCCTGCGCCGAGGCGGCTGCGCCGACGCAGTCGCCTCGGTCGTAGAGGACGAGCCGCTCCTCGCCGGTGACGCCGTGACGACCCAGCCGGCGCTGCACCTCCGTGGCGAACTCGGCGACGGTCTCGCGGGTCGCCAGCGGCGGCGGCGAGCCGAGCACGAGGGGGATCGAGCCGGGCAGGTGGCCGCGCTGGTGGGCGTTCGGCCCGCGCACGTCGCCGACGAGGACGTCCCCGTCGCCGACGTGCTCCTGCAACCAGGCCGCGTCGACGAGCGGCGGCAGCTCAGACATCGGCCAGGAACTGCGCGAGCGCGGCGTTGAACTCGTCCGGCTGCTCCAAGCTCGGCAGGTGGCCGGCACCGGCGAACTCGCGATAGCGGCCGTGCGGGGCGAGCTGCGCCTGCGCCCTCGCCTCGTCCGGCGGGAAGAACAAGTCGCCCTCGCCGACCGCGACCAGCGCCGGCCCGGCGAAGGCGCTCAGCGTGCCGGTGTGGTCCTCGCGATCGCGAAGCGCGCCGACGGCCGCCACGAGCTCGTCGCGGGAACGGTCGAGCGCTTCCTGCCGCGCGCGCTCGACCGCGGCTTCAGGCGCCGTCTCGAGCAGCAGGAGCGGCCGCTGCTTCTCCCACAGCGCCTCCGCGCCGCCGTCCTCGACGAGCGCGATCGTGTCGGCCCGGGCCGCTCGCCGCTCCGGCGTGTCGGCATCCGCGCGCGCCCCGACCAGGACGAGCGCGCGGACGCGCGCGGGCTCCTGGTGGGCGAGCTCGAGCGCCGTGTAGCCGCCGAGCGAGGCGCCGACGAGCGCCAGCTCGCCGTCGTGCTCGGCGAGCAGCGACGACGCGATCTCGGCGATCGTCGAGCCGCGGCCGTAGAGGCACGGCGCCGCGACGTCGTACTCGCGCAGCGGCTCGAGCTGCGGCTCCCACATCCGCTCGTCCAGCGGGAACGCGTGCAGCAGGACGACTTTCACAGAGCCGCTACTACCGAGCGCTCCTGCGCGATCGCCGGGCGCTCGGAGCAACGCTCCAGCCAGTCCGCCGTGGCCGGGGCGAGCTCCAACCCGAACCGCTCCAGCCCGCGGAGGATCCACGGCACGTACGCGATGTCGGCCAGCCCGTACTCGCGACCGGTCAGCCACGGCTGGGCCTCTAGCAGCCGGTCGAGCTGCGCCAGGCGCTCGTCGAGCTCCTGGCGCCCGTCGCCCCGGCGGGCCGCGTAGTACGCGCCGCCGAGGTTCGTGTCGAAGCGGTGCACCAGCAGCCGCGCCAGCGCTCGCTCAGCGGCATCCTCAGGCCAGAGCGCCGGCTCCGGATAGCGCTGCTCGAGGTACTCCATGATCACCTCGGACTCCGGGAGCACCAGCCCTTCGTCCTCCTCGTAGACCGGCACGCGGCCGAGGACGTTCTTCTCGTAGATCAGCGCCGGCCGGTCGTCGAGGTCGATCTCGACCGCGTCGTACCGGATTCCTTTCTCGGCGAGCGCGATCCGGGCGCGGGCCGCGTAGGGGCAGCGTTCAGCGGTGTAGAGCGTCGGCACAGGTCTGAATCTACCGGCGGCCGGCGCCCTCGAGGCCCATGACCTCGGCGATCTGCAGCAGCAGCTCGCCGGCCGGCGGCAGCTCGTCCGACGACGCGGCCGTCCGCGCGACCGCCCGCACGCGGCCCGGGTCGGCGCCGGTGAGCCGCGAGACGACGGTCGGGTTCGCGCCGAGGGCGACCACGTCGCCGGGCGGCAGCGGGCCGAAGTGCTCCGGCACGGACTGGTACTCGTCGACGACGCTGCCCCGCTCGTAGAGCACGTAGCGAACGACGGCGCCGTCCTCGACGCCGATCGCGCACACAACGGCGGCGGTCGCGTTCGAGAGCTCCGACGCGAGGCGCTCGCGCGCGCGGCGGTCGCGGTCGACGAGGTCTGCGTAGACGGCGACCCAGCCGTCGCGCGGGCCCTCGACCGTCGCCTCCGAGCCGCCGAAGCGCGGCAGGTACTTGTGGACGTCCGCCTCGACCGTCTCCCGGTCGTCGGTCTGGACGTGCACCGACGCGTACGACTCGCCGGCCTGCTGGTGCTCCTCGAGCCGCTCGACGGGCGCCATCAGGCGGAGCGCCCACTCGCTGAACCCGAGCCGGCGCCAGACCTCGCGGCCGACGGCGTTCCGGGTCGCGACGTCGAGCGTCAGGTGCCCGATTCCCTGTTCGCGCGCACGGGTCGCGAACTCGGCGAGCAGCGCGCGCGTAACGCCCTTGCGGCGGAACTCCGGGCGGACGTAGACGATGTTCACGTGCCCGTAGCCCTGCGCGTCAAGCTCCCCGAACGCGTAGCCGACCGGCTCGCCGTCCTCCTCCGCCAGCAGCACGAGCTTCCGCTCGAAGAGCTTCGGCGTCACCTCGGGCGGGCGCCAGGGCCGGTCCCAGTTCTCGGCGAAGATCGCCTCGGTGAAGTCGAGCAGCGTCTGCTCGTCGGCGGCTGTGGCCTCGCGGACGTTCATGCGGCGGCCGCCACCCTAGCTCCCGTCAGCAGGTAATGGGCCGAGAGGTTCTGGAACGGCTCGAAGCGCCCGCGCGCGGACTGCAGATCCTTGACGTCGGGGTAGAACCCGCGCACCGCTTTCTCGAGCGCGATGTCGCCGACCGGCCACGCGCGCGCCCGGGCGAGGTGGCGGGCGAGGAACCACTCGGCCGTCCACGCGCCGATCCCGCGGAGCGCGACCAGGCGCTGCTTCACCTCCTCATCGGGCAGGCCCGCGAGCTCGGCGAGGTCGATCGGCTCCTGCGCCAGGCCGAGCACGTACTCCGCCTTGCGCCTCGAGAAGCCGAGCGCGAGCAGGTCGTCCTGGGTCGCCCGCCGCAGCCGGCACGCGGTCGGGAAGGCGTGCGCCTGGCCGACGCGGCGGCCGAAGCGCTCGATCAGCCGGTTCCGGATCGCGAAGGCGGCGAAGAGCGAGACCTGCTGCGCCGTGATCGAGGTGACGAGCGTCTCGAACGGGTCGGGCGCGAGCGGAGGCCGGAAGCCCGCGAGCTCCCGCGTCAGCCGCGCGAGCACGGCATCGTCCTGCGCCCATTCATAGAAGCCGCCGAGGTCGAACTCCGCGCCGAGCAGCTTCAGCACCACCGGCCGCGTCTCGTCGTCGAGCGGCTCGACGCGCACGCCGGGCGGCGCCGGCTCGATCCGGACCTCGCGCGCGCCGACGACCCGGTGGAGCGCGCCGTCGGCCCAGAGGTTCGCCAGGTCGGGGCCGAACGCGCGGAAGCGCTCGGTCGAGAGCTCGAAGTCGAACGGCTCGGGCAGGCGGAGCAGCGCCATCGCGCCAACCGTATGCGCCCCGGTAGCGTCCGCCGCATGGACCTCGCGCAGATCGCGCCGCACCTCTGGTGGTGGACGGCGCCGCACCCGGACTGGGGCCCGCAGGACCTCGAGGGCGGCCAGGGCTGGGCGCGGGACGTCTCCTGCTACGCGCTCGTCGAGAGCGACGAGCTCGTCCTGTTCGACCCGCTCGTCCCGGCGGGTGACGAGGAGCGGTTCTGGGCGGCGCTCGACGGCGACGTCGAGCACCACGGGCCGCCGCGAATCCTGGTCTCGGTCTTCTGGCACGCACGCAGCGCGCGGGAGATCCTCGAGCGCTTCGACGGCGCCGAGCTGCTCGCGCACGAGCGAGCCGCCGGAGACGTCGCCGAGCGCGTGCCGGTGACGCGCACCTTCGCCGACGGCGATCGCCTGCCCGGCGGCGTCGAGGCGATCGCGATGCACCACATGGACGAGGCCGCGTTCTGGCTGCCGAGCCGCCGCGCGATGGTGTTCGGCGACTCGGTGCTCGGCTACGAGGGCCGGGCCGACGTCTGCCCGGCGAGCTGGCTCCGCGACGGCGAGTCCACGGAAGCGGTCGAAGCGTCGGTGCGACGGGCGCTCGAGCGCGAGCCCGAGTTGCTCCTCCTCACCCACGGCGGCCCGCGGCCGCGCGCGCAGCTAGAGCTCTGACGCGAGCGCGTCGAAGTCGGTCAGCGGCGTGAACGAGACGCCGCGGCCGCGCAGCCAGCTCGCGAGCGAGCCGGTCGCGAAGACGCGCTTCGCCGCGAGCGCGGCGCAGTAGTCGGAGTGCCCGTCCCCGGCGTAGACGATCTCCTCACCGGGCAGGTCGGCGCGCTTGCAGGGCTCGCCGCAGACCTCGCAGGTGTCCGCGACGCGGAAGTGGACGACCCAGCCGCGCGCCAATGCGTCGACACGGTTCGCGCGCAGCTCGACCTCGCCGAGCACGCCCTCGCGCTCGAGCACGGGCTCGATGAGCTCGTGGAAGCCGGAGGAGACCACCAGCGGATGCCGCGTGCGCGCCAGCTCGGCGAACCCGCGGCGGACTCGCGCGTGCTCCAGCACGTACTCGACGACGTCGTTGAGCGGCGCCGTGACGGTCGAGAACTGCTCCGCGATCACGTCGTTCAGCGTCATCCGCCCGGCGTCGAGGTCGAGCTCAGTGCGCTCGTAGATCTCGGCGTCGCCGAAGCGCTCGAGCACGAGGTCGAGCGTGTCGCGCTCGGTGACGGTGCCGTCCCAGTCGAGGACGAGTCGCATGGCGCGGAACGCTAGCGAGGCGCGAGCAGGTCGGCCGCGGCGGCCAGGTTCGCGCGGCCCGCGCCGTGCGTGACGACGTACCCGCGCGCGTCCGGCGGCCGCCACGCGGGCACGCCGGTCTCGACGACGACCACGCCGGCCGGCACGAGCTCGCGCTGCCACGCGTGGCGGTGCACGTCGCGCACGACGACGACCGCGCGCGCCGGGTCGTCCAGCCGCGGGAACGGCTCGCCTTCGTGGACGCGGACGGTCTCCGCGCGGAGCAACGCCCCGAGCCCGTGCTGCGCCGGCCCCGCGGCGATCGTCGCCTGCGGCCAGAGCTCGACGACGAGCGGGCTCGCGGGCAGCGAGACGTCGCCCTCGACGCGCAGCGCCCGGCCCGCAGCCTCGCGGCCGGCCTCGAGGTCGTGGCCCGGCTCCGGCGACACCGTCCACGCGGCGAGCTCGGCGACGCGCCCGGCAGCTTCGTGCAGCCGTTCCTCGGCGAGCCGGCCGTCGCGAACGGCGGTGACGAGCGCCTCGCGCACGCGCGCGACCTCCTCCGGCGACCGCTCGGCGCCGAGGCAGAGCGCGTCGGCTCCGGCCGCGACGGCTTGGACGGCTCCTTCCTCGAGCCCGACCGTGCCGGCGATCGCGCGCATCTCGAGCGCGTCGGTCATCACGACGCCGTCGAAGCCGAGCTCCGAGCGCAGCAGGCCGATCAACGGGCCGCTGATCGTCGCGGGCTGCTCGTCGAGCGCCGGGAAGCGGATGTGCGCCGTCATGACCGAGCGCACGCCCGCCTCGACGGCCGCCGCGAACGGCGGCAGCGCGCGCGCGAACAGCGTCTCACGGTCGATGTGCGCAGTCGGCAGCTCGAGGTGCGAGTCGCCGGTCACCTCGCCGTGGCCCGGGTAGTGCTTCGCGCACGCGGCGACGCCGGTGGACTGCAGCCCCTCGACGTACGCGGCGACGTGCCGGGCGACGAGCTCCGGGTCGGACCCGAACGAGCGCACCCCGACGATTGCCGCCGCCGGGTCGACGATCACGTCCGCGACCGGAGCGAGGTTCATGTTCACGCCCGTCGCCGCGAGCTCGCCGCCGATCGCCGCGGCAACCCGCCGCGTAAGCTCGACATCGTCCACGGCGCCGAGCGCCAGGTTGCCCGGGAACGAACTGCCGCGCACCGCCTCGAGGCGCGTCACGTCGCCGCCCTCCTCGTCGACCGAGACGACGAGGCCGTCCCGTTCCGCGCGCAGCGCGTCCGTCAGCGCCGAGAGCTGCTCCGGGTCGCGCACGTTGAACGCGAACAGCACGACGCCGCCGAGCCCGCCTTCGAGCTCCCGCCGTAGCCAGTCGGGGACGGTCGTGCCCGGGAAGCCCGGGAAGACGCTGGCGGCCGCAGCGGGCTCGAGCCCGCCGACGCTCATCCGCGGACCGCGCCGGTCGTCAGGCCGAACGCGATCTTGCGCTGGACGATCAGGAAGAAGACGATCACGGGGATCGCGATCAGCGTCGAGCCGGCCATCAGCCCGCCCCAGTCGGTGTTCCGGCTCGTACCCGTGAAGTACGAGAGCCAGACGGTCGCGGTCTGCTTCGCCTGGTCGTTGAGCAGGACGCGCGCGAAGATGTACTCGTTCCAGGTCGTGATGAAGGCGAAGATCGACGTCGCGACGAGGCCGGGCGCGACGAGCGGGAGCAGGATGCGCGTGAACGAACCGACGCGGCTCGAGCCGTCGACCATCGCCGCCTCCTCGAGCTCCTTGGGGATCCCGAGCAGGAAGCCGCGCAGCATCCAGACCGAGAACGGCAGCACGAACGTCATGTAGGTGACGATCACGCCGGAGAGCGCGTTGACCTGGTGGTAGCGGGCGAGAACGACGTAGAGCGGGATGATCAGCCCCGCCTGCGGAAGCATCTGGATCCCGATGATCAGGACGATGAACAGCTTGCGTCCGGTGAAGCGGAACTTCGCGAGCGCGATCGCGGCGAGGAAGGCGCAGACCATCGAGAGCGCAACGGTCACGCTGACGACGATCAGGCTGTTCTTGACGCCGTCCCAGAAGAACGGCCGGTTGATCGCGTCGCGGAAGTGCGACAGCGTCGGGTGCAGCGAGAACCACGTCGGCGTGAGGCTGTTCAGCTCCTCGTCCGGCTTGAACGCGCTCGCGATCATCCAGTAGACGGGGAACGCGATCACGACGAAGGTCAGCAGCCCGATCGCGTCCCAGATGAAGCGTGTGCGCCGCTTGCGCGCCCTCATTGCGCCTCGTCTCCCGCCCGCACCATCTTGCGCACGTAGACGATCGAGAGCACCGCGACGATCAGCAGCATCAGGATCGAGATCGCCGCGCCGCGGCCGAAGTCCGTCTTCAGGTAGCCCTCCTCGAACAGGTAGATGCCCATCAGCTCGTTGGAGGTGTTGATCGCCGGCTGGCCGATCAGCAGGAACGGCTGCGTGAAGACGGCGAAGTCCCAGATGATCGAGAGGCTCGTCAGGATCAGGAAGATCGGCTTGATGATCGGGACGGTCACGTCCCAGAAGATGCGCCAGGGCCGCGCGCCGTCGATCTCGGCGGCCTCGACGATCTCGGTCGGCACCTGCGTCAGCCCGGCGTAGACGGTCACGACGACGAACGGGATCGCGCCCCAGACGATCAGCGACGTCGTCAGCGAGAGCTGCGAGAACGGCGTCGCGTACCAGTCATGCTGGAAGTAGTTGCCGACGTGCAGCCTCGTGAGCGTGTAGTTGAGGACGCCGTTCTCACGGTCGGTCATCCAGAGCCAGACCTGGACGGCGACGACGGGCGGGATCGACCAGGCGAGCACCAGGCCGGCGGTGAGCAGGACGCGCACGAACGAGCTCACCTTCGTCAGGAGCAGCGCGAGCAGCGTCCCGATCCCCATCGTCAGCCCGACGTTCGCGACGGTGAAGACGATCGTCCGCACGAGTACGTGCCAGAAGATTTGGTCGTGCAGGACGGAGCGGTAGTTCGCCCAGCCCACGCTCGTGCCGTGGTGGGCGATCAGCTCGAACAGCCCGTACTTCTGGAACGAGAGCCGCGCGAGGTGGTACAGCGGGTAGCCGAGGATCGCCACGACGATCGCGACGACCGGGAGGATCAAGAGGTAGGGCGCGGCCCAGCGAACGGCTCGCGCGAGCGTCAACGGACGACGCCGCCGAGGCCGGATGCGGGCCTCGGCGGCGTACGCCGTTCCGGGGATCTCGCTGGGAGTCAAGCGGCGCCCCGGGTCATCTCGTCGTTACTGGTTGAGCGTCAGCTCGATGTTGCTGTCCGCGAACGCTGCCGCGGCCTTGGTCGACTGCTTGCCGGTGAGAATCCGGGCCAGCATCGTGCGGAGCACGTTGCCGTTCTCGACGTTGACCCAGTTCTTCGCGGTCGGCACGAACCAGCTCCGCTTGGCGGCGCGCTCGTTGACGCTGTTGCCGAGCAGGTTGGTCGCGTTGGGGATGTTCCCCTTCGACTGCAGGCCCTTCTCGCCGGCGGTGTTCGTGAAGATCCGGATCCAGTCCGTCGCGAGCGCCTGGTCGCCGGAGCCCTTCGGCACCGCGAGGTCGGAGCCGCCGAGGAAGCCGGGCATGCCCTGGCCCTTGACGTGGCTCGGCATCACGAACTGCTTCGTCACCTTCGTGTACTTCTTGCCGACGCAGCAGCTGAACCAGGCGGGGCCGACGATCGAGGCGGCCTTGCCCAGCGAGTAGACGTCGTACGGGTACGGCCGGTTCTCGGTGCCGGTCTTGCTCGCGGCCGACGCGGCGTTGAAGAACCGCTTGTACGCGGCCAGGCCGGCCTGCGACTTCTTCGACTCGAGCATGCCGACCCACTTGCCGTGCTTGAGCGCGGCGATCTGGCCGCCGTAGTCGTAGACGAAGCTCATCGCGAAGTACCAGTCGGTGCCTGCGGTGTACACCGGCGAGAAGCCCTTCTTCGGGTTCTTCGCCTTGAGCTTCTTGGCGTCAGCCTGGAACGCGGCGAGACTCGTCGGGATCTTGATGCCGGCCTTCTTGTACAGGTCGGAGCGGTACGTCACGACGCGCGAGCCCGCGTAGTACGGGACCCCGTAGACCTTGCCGTTGTAGATCCCCGACGCGGCGAGGCCCTTGAGCCAGTTCTTCGAGTTCGCGAACGAGCCCTTCTGCGAGGTCAGGTTCGCGAACGCGCCCGCGGCCATGTACTTCGTCATCTCGGTGTTCCCCATCTCGATGACGTCGGGCACGTTGCCGCCCGCCAGGGTCGCGTCGAACTTGCCCAGGTGGTCGCCCCAGGTCTGGTACTGCACGTCGACGCTCACGCCCGGGTGCTTGGCCTGGAACGCCTGATTGGCTGCCGCCACGAGGTCCGGCCAGCCCGTCTGCGCGTCGACCTGCAGCCAGACGGTGATCTTGCTCGCCGCAGCGCGATCCGTCCGCGCGGACGCGGTCGAGGCCACAACCGCGAGCGACGCGGCCAGGGCGGCGGCGGCGAAG
>DASSQG010000088.1:0-3654 GCA_035702625.1 Gaiellaceae bacterium
CGCACCGCCTCGACCCACGACTCGCGCATGATCTCGCGGTGCGCGGGCTGCGAGGCCCGTTCGCGGTCGATCTCCGGCAGCTCCGTGAGCATCTCGTCGATCACGGCGTCGACGTCGGCCCGGATGCCGTCCACGTACGGCTGCAGGAACGCCTCGATCGCCGCCGGCCCCTGCTGGGCGGCCGTGAACTCCTTCACGTTCAGGTCGGCCAGGCCCTCGAAGAAGTCGAAGTCGTCGTCCGGCGGCGCGGGCGTGACGAGCGCGCCGACCCGCAGGACGCGGTCGGCGAGCAGGGCACCGCAGGCGAGGGCGTGCGGCGCGCCGCCGGAGCCGCCGACGACGGCGAAGCGGTCGAAGCCCAGGTGGTCGGCCAGGGCCGCGATGTCGGCCGCGGCGTCGGCCACCGAGCGGCCCGGGTGCGGGTCCGAGAGGCCGTAGCCGGGACGGTCGTAGGCGACGGCGTGCACGTTGTGGCGCTCGTAGATCTCCGGGTCGCCGTGCCGTCCGAGGCGAGAGCCCGGCGTCCCGTGGCACAGGATCACGGGCAGGCCGTCGGCGGCCCCGCGCTCGACGAACCCGATCGCGCGGCCGTCGGGTGTCGTGAAGGTCTGCTCGCTCACGCGCGGGACTATAGGGCCGCCCGCTGGACGTGCGCCCGCGTCACCTCGGCCGGCGAGGTGCAACCGAGCAGCTTCAGGCCCGACTCGAGCTCCTCGCGCAGCAGCTCGAGCACCCGCGCGGCGCCCTGCTCGCCGTCAGCGGCGAGGCCCCACAGCACGGCCCGCCCGGTCAGGGCGGCCTTCGCGCCGAGGGCGAGCGCCTTCAGCACGTCGGTGCCGCGGCGGATGCCGCCGTCGACGAGCACCTCGACCCGCTCGCCGACGGTCTCGACCACCTCGGGCAGCGCGTCGAGCGACGCGGCGACGCCGTCGAGCTGCCGCCCGCCGTGGTTCGAGACGACGATCGCGGCCGCGCCGTGCTCGGCGGCGAGCACCGCGTCCTCGCTCGTCAGGATCCCCTTGACCGCGAGCGGCAGCGGACAGACCGAGCGCAGCCACTCGAGGTCGCGCCAAGTGAGCGTGTCGTCGACGACCGCGCCGAGCGCCGAATGGAAGTCCTCCCGTCGCAGGGCGAGCGGGATGTTCGGCAGCGGCAGGTCGTCCGGTAGCGCGAAGGCGGCACGTGCGTCGCGCTCGCGCCGCCCGGCAACCGGCAGGTCGACCGTCAGCACCAGCGCGGTGAAGCCGGCGTCCACCGCGGCCTCGACGAGCTCCTGCGTGAAGCCGCGATCGCGAGACCAGTAGAGCTGGAACCACTTCGGCCCGCCCGGCGCGCCGGCCGCCAGCTCCGCCGGCGTCACGCTCGAGAGCGTGGAGAGCGTCATCACGGTGCCGCCGGCCGCGGCCGCACGGGCCATCGCCACCTCGGCGTCCGGATGTATCAGCCGCTGAAAGGCCGTCGGCGCGACGAGTAGCGGCATCGCCACCTCCGTCCCGAGGACGGTCGTGGCGGTCGTCACGCCGCCGACGTCCACGAGCACCCGCGGGCGGAGCTCCCACTTCTCGTAGGCGAGCGAGTTCGCGCGCAGCGTGCGCTCGTCCCCCGCGCCGCCGACCACGTAGCCGTACGGGCCAGGGTCGAGCCGGGCGCGCGCAGCCTCGGCGTAGTCGTCGACGTTGAGGAGCGGCCCGCTCACGCGAGCCGGACGATCAGCGTGTCTCCCTCGACCTCGACCGTCCCGCCGCCCGCCTCGACGACCCGCACAGCGACCGCGGCGCCGAGGTCCCGCAGGTCGTCGCCCAGCAGCACCGGCGCGGAGGCCGGCGTCACCGGCGAGATCGCGAGCTCCGAGCCGCGCACGGCCAGCTCGACCCGCTCCAGGCCCCCGTGGCGCAGCGCGCAGCGCGCGAGCGACGAGACCGCGCGCTCGACCGCGTCGAGATCGACCTCGACCTCCGCGCCGTCGCCCGCGACCTCGACGCGATCCTCGCCGAGGCGGTCGGCGGCGGCACGCGCGAGTTCGAGCGTGTCCACGGCCCGCAGCGGCGGGTCGTAGCGGCCGGCGGCGAGCCGCGCCGCGACCGAGAGCTCGTCGAGCAGCTCAGCGAGCTGGCCCGAGGCGGCGCCGATCATCCCGACGTAGCGCGCGGACGTCTCGTCGAGCTCGGCGCTCCGCTCGAGCGTGTGCGCGAAGCCGTGGACGGTCGCGAGCGGCGTGCGCAGGTCGTGGCACGCGAGCATCACGAGCCGGGCGAAATCGGGATCTTCGGCCAAGTGCGGTTGGTAGCGTTGCCTCGTGGACGAGGTCAGGCAGCTTCTCACACACGACCTCCAGGCCGCCCCGTCGGAGGTGCCGCTCGGGCTCTCGCGCGCGGGCGTGCGCGGGATCCAGAAGGCGATCCGGATCAGCCACGGCGGCATCGAGAAGTTGATCGCCGCGGAGATCGACTGCACGGTCGACCTCGACCCGTCGCAGAAGGGCGTCCACATGTCGCGCTTCCCGGAGCTGTTCGAGGAGGCGATCGAACAGGTCGTGATCGGCGAGGCCCTGCTCGTCGAGAACCTCGCCGAGCACATCGCGGCACACATCGTCGAGCGCCAGCGCGCGCTGCGAGCGGAGGTGCGGATCGTCGCGCAGTACCCGCTCGAGCACGAGACGCCGGTCACGCACCTGCGCACGCAGGAGCTCGTCTCGCTGATCGGGCTCGCGGCGGCCTCGGAGGAGCGCACTCGCCGGCTCGTCGGCGTCGAGGCGAACGGGATCAACGCGTGCCCGTGTGCGCAGGGGCTCGTGCGCGAGCGCGCGGCCGAGCGGCTCGGCGAAGCCGGGTTCGGCGAGCTCGACGTGGAGCGGATCCTCGAGCTCGTGCCGCTCGCGACCCACAACCAGCGCGGGCGCGGGACGCTCTTCGTCGGCACCGAGTCGCCGCTCAACGCGGAGGACCTCGTGCGCATCGTCGAGGGCTCGATGAGCTCGCCGGTCTACGAGCTGCTAAAGCGGCCCGACGAGCTGTTCGTCGTCGAGCACGCGCATCTGCAGCCGCGCTTCGTCGAGGACTCGGTGCGCGTCGCGCTCCGGGACACGCTCGAGTCGCACCCGCAGCTCGCGGACGACGACTTCGTCCTCTCGCGCCAGGTCAACCTGGAGACGATCCACACGCACGACGTCGTCGCCGAGCGCTACGGCACGGTCGGCGAGCTGCGGGCGGAGCTGGACGGCGGCAGCTACGCGCCGCGCCACACGGAGCTGCGCGAGTGGCTCAGTTCTTGACCGGCTGAGGCGACCGCCTGAACCGGAAGCGCGTCTCCGTGCCGGCGCGGAGGCGGCTGATATTCGGCCGGTGCAGGACGACGACCGCGAGCGCCGCGAGCGTTGCGAACGCGATCACGGGCCACGGCTCGTCCAGCAGCGCGGCGGCCACCGGCAGCGAGAGGGCGGCCGTGATCGACGCGAGCGACGGATAGCGGAAGAGCGCGAACACGGCGATCCAGACGAGCGCGCCGATCCCGCCGACGACCGGCGCCACGCCGAGGAACGCGCCGCCGCACGTCGCGACGACCTTGCCGCCTCGCTGGAACTTCATGAACAGCGGCCGCCAGTGCCCGAGCATCGCCGCGCCGCCCGCGAGCACGCCGGCCAGCGGCGAGACGTAG
>DASSQG010000089.1:0-7819 GCA_035702625.1 Gaiellaceae bacterium
GGCGACGGTCGGCCCGGGCTTCTCGATCAGGCTGACCGACTCGAACAACAACGCGGTCACGCACCTCGCCCCGGGCGCCTACACGATCACGGTCGACAACAAGTCCCAGGGCACCGACTACGTGCACAACTTCCACCTCAAGGGGCCCGGCGTCGACATGGCGTCGGAGTTCGCCGCCGGCACGACCACCTGGAACGTCACGTTCGTGAACGGCACCTACACCTTCAGGTGCGACGCCCATCCGACGCAGATGCACGGGTCGTTCCTGGTCGGCGCGGCGCCGCCGCCCACGCCCAAGCTGTCCGCCGGCGTCGGCCCGAAGAAGACGATCTGGCTGAAGCGCGGCGCGGCGACGGTGAAGACGCTCAAGGCGGGCAAGTTCAGGATGGCCGTCTCCGACCTGTCGAAGACGGACAACTTCCACCTGAGCGGCCCCGGCGTGAACAAGAAGACCGGCGTGAAGAGCAAAGGCAGCGCCGTGTGGGCGGTGACGCTGCGCGCCGGGACCTACACGTACCGGTCCGACGCGACGAAGAAGCTCCGTCGCACGATCAAGGTGACAGCCTCCTAGTCGCGCTCGACGAGCCAGAGGGGCCCGAAGCGCGCCTTCGTGGTCCCTTCTCGGCTCTTGCGCATCAGCAGGCGCATCGTCGCCCCGATGCCGCCGGAGACGACGAAGCCCGCGCCCAGGGCGGCCGCCGCTGCGAGCGGCAGCTTCGGGCGCAGCTTCGCGTTGACGTCCATCTCCGACCGCAGGTCGTCGACGGCGCCCGCGAGGCGGTCGCGCTCGGCCTCGATGTCGGCCTTGACCTGATCCGGTGTGCGTCCGTTAGTGGCGGCCATTGGCCTTCAGCGCCTCCGTGGTCAGCTTCGCTTCCTCGATCGCCTGCTCCGGCACCGGCGGCGTGCCCTTCTGCACCGAGTTCGCTCCGAGCAGGCCCAGAATCGCCGCCAGCACGAAGATGATGGCGGTGACGATGAGCAGTGCGGCCCACACCGGCAGCGCGGTGGCGATGCCGGCCGCCGCCGCCGCGAAGCCGAAGCCGATTCCGTAGAGGACGAGCAGCCCCGCGCCGAGCAGCAGGCCGATGCCGACGCCGAGCTTCGCGGCCTTGCGCTTGAGCTCGAGCGCCGCGAGCTCCATCTCGAGGCGGACGAGCGTGCTCGCGTGCTCGGCGACGCTCTTCGCGCTCGTGCCGAGGCCCGGAGTGTCCTGCTCAGTCTCTGGGGTGTGCATGGCCCCTCCAGTCGACGATCTTGGCGAGCATGATCCCGGCGGCGAACGCCGCGCCCACGATCACGATCGGCGGCGGGCCACCGCGCTTCTTCTGCTGCTTCGGCTTGAACGCCGCCGGCGGCGGCGGGGCAGGCGGAGGCGGCGGAGCCACGGGCTCAGGCTCCGGCGCGGGCGGCGGCTCCGTCATCGATGCCTCTGTATCGGCTGGCGGTGCGCCGTCGTTCCGAGGCGTCTCACCCTTCGCGCGTGCCTTGACGAGGCTCGGCTTGAGCTTGCGCAGGAACGCCGCGTCGGTGCGCAGCTCTTCCGAGAGCCACGTGCCGATGCCGTCGCCGCGGGCGGCCGCCTTGTCGGCCAGCTCCTGCAGGCGCTGCGCGCCGCGCTCGACGAGCAGGTCGCCGTTCACTTCTTCACCGGCGGGTCCTCGCCCGTCGCGGCGTGCCAGATGCCGGAGGCCGCCCGCCGGGCGACCATCGTCGCGCCGGCCGCGAGGCCCGCGTACAACCCTGTCCAGAGCAGCTTCCGCAGCATTCCGGGGTCGTTGCCTGACGATGACTCGGCCAAACCTGAGGGCTACTGTAACGCCGTGGAACGCGAGACGCCGCGCCCGAAGGCCGAGCGCCAGCGCCTGATCGCAAGCGTCGTCACGCGTCGGCGCATCGGCAGCCAGCTCGAGCTGGCGGAGGCGCTCGCCAAGGCAGGCTGCCCGGTTACGCAGGCGACGATCTCGCGGGACATCCGCGAGCTACGGCTGGAGAAGACGAGTGACGCCCTCGGGCGGCCGCGCTACGTCCTGCCTGGGCGCGACGGCCGGCCCGACCCACGGGCGGCGCTGGAGGGCGTCCTGCGGCAGTTCGGCATCCGCGCCACGGCCGCCGAGAATCTGGTTGTCGTCCACTCGGAGCTCGGCTCGGCGCCGGCGATCGCGCGGGCGCTCGACCGGCTCGACCACCCCAAGGTCGTCGGCACGCTGGCCGGCGACGACACGTGCCTCGTCGTCACGGCCACGGTCGCCGACGCCCGCAAGGTCGCGCGCGAGCTGACGGCCGCGATCGCCTGAGCTAGACGCTCGGCGGCGCGCCGCCGTGCTCGCCGAGCCTCTCGAAGCGCGCCTCGTCGATCGTCAGGTGCACCGCGCCCTCGACGATTTCGCCGACGAGCTCGGCCGGCACGTAGCGCGGCTTGGCGAGCACGCCCGTCGCGACCGCGAGGCCGTCGAAGATGTCGGCGTTCTCGTCGCCGAGCGTCTCCTCGACCGTGCCGAGCTCCGAGCCATCGCTGCCGGCGACCTTCCAGCCGCGCTCGATCAGGAACCAGGAGACGGGGTCGGGCAGTGGCACTTAGACGGCTCGGCCGCCGACGTACCAGACGGGGCCCTGCGTGTAGACCGGCCGTGTGTCGGACAGCGCCCAGAGAACCCGCACCGTGCCGCGGATGCTGTCCGCGTCGAGGCGCTCGAAGCACCTGCGCGTCATCTCCGACGAGGCGCCGTAGCCGAAGCGCCGCGCCACCCGGAAGCGGAACGCGAGCCGCTCCGGCACGCGCGCCGGGTTGACGGGCGCGAGCAGCAGCGCACCGGGGTCGAGGTAGTCGCTCGACGCGAACTCGATCTCGGCGTAGACGTCGCTCCAGTCCTCCGGCAGCTCCGAGACGAGCAGCTCCCACTGCTGCGCGAGCTCGAGACGCCTCCCGGCCGGCGTCTGGACGGTCTCGGCCTGGTCGGCGCCGATCAGCTTCAGGGCGCCGTTGATCCGCTCGGTGTCCAGCTTCGCGAGCAGCCGCCGTGCGAGGTCCGGCGACGTGCCCGCGCCGCGCCGTGCGACCTGGAAGGTGACGAAGTTCGCGTACAGCCCCGCGTTCGCCGGCCCGAGCAGCGCCGCGGCCCGCTCGGCGCGCGGGCGGTCGCCGAGCGTCAGCCGTAGCCGGGCGGCCTGCCAGTCGTCCGGCAACCCGTCCTGAATCGTCCGCCACTGGTCAACGAGAGCCATGCGGCTGAGCATAGACTCAAGGCGATGGCGAAGGTCGAAGCCAAGCGGGGTCTGTCCGAGGAGCGGCTGCGCGAGTTTCTGCGCGAGATGCTCCTGATCAGGCGGTTCGAGGAGAAGGTCGAGGAGCGCTTCCGCGCCGGCGAACTGCCCGGTTTCCTGCACGTCGCGATCGGTCAGGAAGGCGTCGCGGTCGGCGTCTGCCAGGCGATGGAGGACGGCGACGTCTTCGCCTCGACGCACCGCGCGCACGGCCACACGCTCGCGCGTGGGACGCACCCGAACGCGGTCATGGCGGAGCTCTACGGGAAGATGGAGGGCTGCTCGCACGGCTACGGCGGCTCGATGCACCTCTACGACGTCGAGCGCGGAAACCTGGGCGCGAATGCGGTTGTCGGCGGCGGGCTGCCCGCGATCACCGGCGCCGCACTGGCGTTCAAGCTGCGCGGCGAGCCGCGCGTCGCGGTCGCGTTCTTCGGCGACGGGGCGACCAACATCGGCACGTTCCACGAGTCGCTGAACCTCGCTCAGCTCTGGCAGGTGCCGGCGGTGTACGTGCTCGAGGACAACCACTGGGCCGAGTCGACGCCGGAGAGCCAGCACTCGCCGATCCGCGACCTCTCGAAGCGCGCGGAGGCGTTCGGCATGAAGGTGATGAAGGCCGACGGGCAAAACGTCGAGGAGGTCCACCGCGTCGCCCAGCGGGCGCTCAAGCACGCGCGAGACGGCAAGGGCCCGGTTTTCCTGCACGTCGAGACCGAGCGGCTGGTCGGCCACTACGTCGGCGACCCGCAGGTCTACCGCGACAAGGAGCAGCTGCACGAGCTGCGGGAGACGCGCGACCCGATCACGCTGCTGCGCGAGAAGCTCGGCGTCTCGGACGAGGAGTTCGACGACGCCGACCGCGAGGTGCAGGAGCTCGTCGACGCGTCGGTCGAGTTCGCGAAGGCCGGCACCGACCCGAAACCCGAGGACGCCTTAAAGAACGTCTATGCCTGAGCTTTCCTACCGGGAAGCGGTGCGCGACGCGCTGTCGCAGGCGATGCGGCAGGACGAAAACGTCTTCGTGATGGGCGAGGACATCGCCGAGATGGGCGGCTCGATGGGCGTCACCGCCGGGATGCTCGACGAGTTCGGGCCGGACCGGATCCGCAACACGCCGATCTCCGAGATGGCGCTCGTCGGGTCCGGGATCGGCGCGGCGATGCAGGGCATGCGTCCCGTTGTCGAGGTGATGTACGAGGACTTCCTGACGGTCTCGATGGAACAGATCGTCAACCAGGCGGCCAAGCACCGCTACATGTCGGGCGGGCAGCTGAAGGTACCGCTGACGATCCGCACGCAGGGCGGCGCGGGCTGGTCGCCCGGGGCGCAGCATGCGCAGCAGGTCGAGGCCTGGTTCGTGCACGTGCCGGGGCTGAAGGTCGTGTTCGCGTCGACGCCTGCGGACGTGCGCGGGCTGCTCTGGTCGGCGATCTACGACGACAACCCGGTGATCTTCTTCGAGCACCGGACGCTGTACGGGCTGAAGGAGGAGGTGCCGGAGGAGCTCGAGCCGATCCCGCTCGGCCAGAGCCGCGTGCACCGCGAGGGCTCGGATGTGACCGTCGTCGCGACCGGGCGGCTGGTGCACGAGGCGTTGAAGGCGGCCGAGCAGGCCGAGTCAGAGGGGATCTCCGTCGAGGTCTGGGACCCGCGGACGCTGCAGCCGCTCGACGTCGACGCGCTCGTGGCGTCGGTGAAGAAGACGAACCGCGTCGTCGTCGCGCACGAGGCCGTGACGCGCATGGGCTTCGGTGCCGAGATCGCGGCCGTCGTGGGCGAGCAGGCCTTCGACTGGCTCGACGCGCCGGTCGAGCGGGTGGGCGCAAAGTTCGCGCCGCTGCCGTTCGCGCCGGTGATGGAGGAGTACGTCGTGCCTCACGCCGCCGACGTGCTCGAGGCGATCAAGCGAACGGTGGCACGGGATGCCTGACACGTCCGTTCCGGCCGTGGCCCAGGGACTGTCCCCGGGGCATGGCCAAAACGGACGTGTCTCGGCCGCGAGCGCAGCCGCCGCGTGTGCGTCGACGCCTGCGGACACGTCCACTTCGGGCGAGGCCCAGGGACAGTCCCTCGCGACTCGGAGCACGCGTGGCTAGCGAGGTCAAGCTGCCGCGGCTCGGGCAAGGGATGGAGTCCGGGACGATCGTCAAGTGGCTCAAGGCCGAAGGCGAGCGCGTCGAGAAGGGCGAGCCGCTCTACGAGCTCGACACGGACAAGGTGACGCAGGAAGTCGAGGCGGAGGCCTCGGGCGTCCTGCTGAAGATCGCGATCCCCGAGGGCGAGGTGCCGGTCGGCCGCACGATCGCGGTGATCGGCGAGGAGGGCGAGCAGGTCGAGCTGAGCGGCAACGGCGCCTCCGAGCAGCCGCCGCCCGGAGCGGCCGAGAGCGACGTGCAGACGGTCGAGGCACCCGCGCAGGCGCCCGCCCGCGAGGCCGACCGGGTGGAGGGGCGCGAGGCCGCCGCCGCGTCGGCCAGTGCGACCGAAGCCCTGGCCCCGCAACGCGACGGCGGCCGCGTCAAGGCCTCGCCGCTCGCCCGGCGGATCGCCCGCGAGCGCGGGATCGACCTCGCGTCGGTTCGCGGCACCGGCCCGGAGGGCCGGGTCGTGGCCGAGGACGTCGAGCGCGCCGGCGTGTCGGCTCCGGCCGCAGCGCCCGCCGCCGCTCCGGTTCCCGGCGAGGTCGAGCGCATCGAGCTGACGAGCATCCGCAAGACGATCTCGCGGCGGCTCACCGAGGCGTGGCAGATCCCGGTGTTCCAGCTTCAGGCCTCGGCCGACATGACCCGTGCGAATGCTCTCGTCGCCCGCCTGCGCGAGGACGGCACGAAGGCGACGGTCACCGACGTCCTGACGAAGGTGTGCGCGGCCGCGCTGATGCGACACCGAGAGGTGAACGCGCAGTACAGCGAGGACGCGATTCTGCGCTATCCGACCGCGAACGTGGGTATCGCCGTCGCCGCGCCCCAGGGCCTGGTGGTGCCGGTGATCCGCTCGGCCGAGCGCCTGCGCCTGGCCGAGATTGCGGCCGCTCGTGCGGAGGTAGTCGGGCGCGCGCGCGAGAACAAGCTCCAGCGCGGCGACCTCGAGGACGGCACGTTCACGATCTCGAACCTCGGCATGTACCGCGTCGAGCGCTTCACCGCGGTCCTCAACCCGCCGCAGGCAGCGATCGTCGCGGTCGGAGCGACCGAGGAGCGGGCGATCGCCCTCGACGGCGAGGTAGTCGTCCGGCCGATGCTGACGCTGACGGCAACGTTCGACCATCGCGCGGTGGACGGCGCGCCCGCCGCGGATTTCCTCCAGACGGTGAAGGAGCTGCTGGAGGAGCCCGGCCTGATGCTCTGAGGCGTCGCTCGCGACGCCGGCGTCAGGGCGCGCGGGCCTGGCTCGCGCGTCCGTCTGAAATGACCGGTCGACACGTGATTGGGTCGCTTCGAACGTAGGATCTGCGCGTGAGGATCTGGTACCGCGTTGCAGACCTCGACGCCGCACGGGCCTTCTACCGCGACACGCTCGGCTTCACCGAGACGTTCCTGGACGAGGACGAGCGCTGGGCGAGCCTCGACCGCGGCACGACGGAGATCGCGCTCGGCGAGAGCCCCGAGCCGCCGTCCGAGGAGGACGCGGTCGCGACGATTGACGTCGACGACGTCAAAAGCGAGCGCGAGCGGCTGGCAGCGGCCGGCGTCGAGGTCGGCGTCGTCCTGGAGCTCCACGGCGCGATGCGCGTGCTCGACATGTTCGACCCGGACGGGAACCGGATCCAGCTAACGGAGGACGTGTCGTGATCCGGCCGGCAGGCCCGCAGGACGTGCCGTTCCTGCGCGACATGCTGCGGCACGCGTACTACTGGCGCGTCGACCGCGTCTCCGAGTCGGGCGAGCCGCCGGTGCGCCGCTACGTGGAGCGCTGGGGGCGCCCGGGCGATACCGCCCTGATCGCGATCCAGGACTTCCAGAAGGTCGGCGCCGCGTGGTACCGGCTCTTCACGGAGGCGAACGCCGGCTACGGGTTCGTCGACGAGGCGACGCCCGAGCTGTCGATCGCGATCGTCCCGAGCCGCCGCGGCAGCGGCCTCGGCTCCGAGCTGCTGGACGCGCTGCTCGAACGGGCGCGGGCCGACGGCTACGCCGCGATCAGCCTGAGCGTGGAGCAGGGGAGCCCTGCGGTCGGCCTCTACGAGCGCCACGGCTTCGAGCGAGTCGGCGACGACGACGGCGGCGTGACGATGCGCGCCGCCCTGCAGTAACCCCCGCGCGCGTGAATACTCTTCCCCCCGGGGGCCTTCGGCCCCAAGCCCCGCCTATGAGATTAGCCGCGACATCCGCGCGGGTGTCTGACGTCTCCGTGCCGAATCCGTGTCGGTTCGTCCACGGGGCACACGCCCCGGCGCCTGCGCGGAACCCGGCCGACCCTCGCTAGGATCGCCCGCGACCAGCGAAGCGAGGAGTGACGCGAGATGGAATGTGACGTTGCCGTCCTGGGAGGCGGCCCCGGTGGCTACACGGCAGCGATCCGCGCGGCGCAGCTCGGCGCCAACACCGTCTGC
>DASSQG010000090.1:0-14278 GCA_035702625.1 Gaiellaceae bacterium
AGACGCGACGTTGGCCATGCCCTGCCGCGGCGGCTCGCCCATGTACATCGCCTCGAAGCGCCAGTTGTGGCCGGTGTTCACGGTCGTTGCCTCGAGCAACAGGATCGGCACCGGCGCGTTCCGGCTCGCGTTCTCGACGTCAGGGTCGAAGCGCCCCTCGTGTCCCTTCGGTGCGATCAGCAGGTCGCGCATCCGGATCCGGCCACCGTGCTTCGGCCGGCTGCCCCAGGCCTGCGAGTAGAAGCGCTGCTCGTACAGCTCGCCGACGCGGTCGGTGCGCGTGTAGGCAGGCAGCGCCATCTGGAAGTTCTTCAGCGGGTTCGCCCAACCGGAGCCGCGGACGTTCGTGGCCGCCGCCTCGCGGTACTCACGCTCGACCGCCCGCACGACGGCGACGTAGTCGGCGTCCGTGATCTCGGCGTCGGTCTTCGACTCGAGCAGGTTCTTGACGTGGAGGTAGTAGAGCGCGCCGACGATCGACCCGCCGGACACGGTCGAGATCACCTCGACGCGCCGGAGCAGTCCGAGCTCGGCGAGGCGCGCGAGGACGCCGACGTGGAAGAAGGCGGCGCGGTGCCCGCCCCCCGAGAGGGCAAGCCCGAGCTTCGCGTGCACTTGTCCCTCGGTCACCGGCGGCGCGCTCACCTTGTCACCGCTGCCACGCACCGTCAATGGCGCCGTTCGTACCCTTTTGACCCACGTGGGTCATGGACACGAAGACGGCCCAGGTGAGAGTCTCATTCAGGCTCGGACGGTCAAGGTATGCCCATACCTTCCCCCCTGGTTCCGGCGTGAGGCGGACGCCAGGATCCTCGTGCCGAACGGGCCTCCTTCCTACCGGCCGCCCGCGGCGGGGCGGCCGGTAGGCCTCCGTTTCACACCTGAGCACCATTGACACCCGACGACATCAAAGACCTGGATTTCGCCCGCGCCATGGACGACCTGGCGGCGCCGGCGTACGTGATCGACCGTGACGGCCGCTTCCGCTGGGTGAACCGCGCCTACGTCGAGATCTTCGGCGATTGCCGCGGCCGGCCGTTCGTCGACTGCGTCGCTCCTGAGCATCGCCAGCGCGCCCGCACGAACTTCGCGCGCAAGGTCGTCGGCAAGACGACGACGATCTTCGACCTGACCGTGCTCGACCAGGCGGGCGACCGCGTGACGGTGCGCATCACGTCCGCGCCGCTACGGCGCGAGGACGAGATCATCGGCATCTTCGGGATCGGCATCCCGCTGCCGCAGACTCGCGCGCCGTCGCGCTCGGTGCTCGACGACCTGACCCCGCGGCAGCAGGAGGTGCTCCGGCTCCTGGCCGAAGGCCTCGAGACGCCCGAGATCGCAAAACGCCTCGGCGTCGCCGAGGAGACCGCGCGCAACCACATCCGCGCCCTGCTGCGGGCAACCGGTGCGCACTCGCGGCTCGAGGCCGTGCTGATGGGCATGCGCTCCGGCGTCGTCGCGCCCGAGCTGACGGACCCCGCCGAGCCGGGCCTCGACGACTGACGCCTAGCCCGACCGCCTGAGCCTGCGGCGGGTCGGACCGGCTCGTCAGAATCGACGGACGATGAAGGTCGGCATCGTCGTCCCCTACTCCTGGTCCTACTGGGGCGGAGTGATCGAGCACGCGGAGCTCCAGGCGGAGTCGCTGCAGAAGCTCGGCATCGAGACGCGCACGCTCATCGGGCACGATCCGTCCGGCAGCTTCACACGCGTGCTGCACCCGCGGCACGGGCGCCACGGCCGGCCGCCTGCGGACGTGATCCCGGTCGGACGCTCGGTGATCGTGCCGGCCAACAGCGCGCTGCCGAACATCGTGCTCAGCCCGGCTGCGGTGCAGAACGTCAAGCGCGTGCTCGAGCGCGAGCGCTTCGACGTCCTCCACCTGCACGAGCCGATGACGCCCGTGATCTGCACCGCCACGCTGGCCTGGGCGCGCGTCCCCGTGGTGGCGACCTTCCACGCCAACGGCAGTCTCGGCTGGCTGCACGCGGGCAGGCCCATGTGGGGCTTCCTGATGGATCGAATCGACCGGCGGATCGCGGTCTCGCCGGCGGCGCGCGACTCGGCGGCGAACTGGTTCCCGGGCGACTACGAGGTGATCCCGAACGGCGTCCTGATCCCGGACCGCGCCGACCCCGGAGAGCGCGAGAACCGCGTCGTCTTCGTCGGCCGTCACGACCCGCGGAAGGGCCTGCCCGTGCTGCTGCACGCGTGGCCCGACATCCACCGGCGAACGGGGGCGCGTCTGCGCCTGGTCGGGGCCGATCCGCTGATGGTGCGGCTTGCGCTGCAGCGCGCAGGGACGGACTCCGACGGGATTGACGCGCTCGGGTTCGTGCCGCAGGAGGAGCTGACCGAAGAGCTGGCGAGCGCGAAGGCGCTGGTCGCTCCGTCGCTTGGCGGCGAGAGCTTCGGAATGGTGCTGACGCGACCGTTTGCGTGCGCGACGCCGGTGGTTGCGTCCGACATCGACGGGTACCGTCAGGTCATGACCGACGAGACGGGCATCCTCGTCCCGCCGGGCGAACCGGGTGCGCTGGCCGATGCCGTCGTCGACCTGCTCGGCGACGAGCCGCGGCGGCAGGCGATGGGCGCTGCCGCGCGACGCGTCGCGGAGGAGCGCTACTCGTGGGACGAGATCGCGCGGCGGCTGGCCGCCGTCTACGAGGAGCTGGCGTGAACATCCGAATACCTGGGTCGCCGTGGCTTCGCGTCGTGGCCGTGGTCGCCGCGGCTGCCGGCGTCGGCGCGCTCCTCTGGTGGCGCGGGCCGGACTGGGGCACCGTGTGGCACGCCTTCGATGCGGTCGTGTGGTACTGGGTGGTCGCGGCGATCGCCCTCAACCTGGTGTCGGTGATTGCGCGCTCGCTCGCCTGGCGCACCGTGATCAAACAGGCGCTGCCGCCGCCTCATCCCCAGTTCGGGCTCGTCTTCTCGGCGTTCTCGGTCGGCCTGTTCGCCAACGCCGTGCTGCCCGGCCGCATCGGCGAGCTCGCGCGCGTCGCCGTGCTGACGCGGAAGATGCGGATCCAGGGAAGCGGCGGCAACGGGACCTGGGCGGCTCTCGTCGGCACCGTCTTCGCCCACCGGCTGTTCGACCTCGTCCCGACGTCGCTCCTGATCCTGTACGTCCTGGCTACCGCGAAGATCCCGCACTGGGCGATCGCGAGCCTCATCGTCGTGGGGTGCGTCGGCTTCGGCCTGTTCGCCTTCGCGTTCGCGAGCGCGCGCCGTCATCGCCAGTCCGTGCTCGAGACCGCCGGGCCGATCCGGCGGCTCGTCGAGATGGCCCGGTTCGGGCTCGGCGTCCTGCACGCGCCGGGGCCGGCGGCCTTGGCGGCGTTCTTCCAGTGCTGCGGCTGGATCTGCCAGCTGCTCGCCGTCTACGTCGCGATGCGGGCTTTCGACATCCACGCGCCGATGCCGGCCGCGGCGCTCGTGCTGCTGCTGATGAACGTTGCGACGCTCTTCCCGCTCTGGCCGGGCAACATCGGCCTGCTGCAGGCGGCGATCGCGCTACCGCTGCGCTCCTACGGTGTGCCGACCGCGCAGGGAATCGCGTTCGGCTTCGGCCTGCAGGCGATCGAGGCCTCGGTCGGGGTCGGCGTCGGCCTGATGTTCCTCGCGCGCGAGGGCCTCTCGTTCGCGATGCTGCGGCGGATGCCGGGCGCGTCGCAGGCCGAGGTGCCGCTCGAGGACGAGGAGGAAGCCGCGCTCGAGGCGCTCGACGACTCGCGTGAACGCGCTCGCGTCGCCGGCTAGCCTCAAGCACGTTCTCTCGGCGCGGGAAGCGGCCGCCGCGCTGGCCCGCGGGCTGCGGCGCGCCGGCGCCGACGTGGAGGAGCTGCCGCTCGCCGACGGCGGCGAGGGCACGGCGGACGCGGTCGGCGCCGAGGTCGTGCGCGTCGAGCGCGTGCACGACGCCTTCGGCCGGGAGCGTGAGGCGCCGGTGCGCGCGCTACCGGACGGCACGGTCGTCGTCGAGAGCGCGGACGTGATCCCGTTCGACCCGGCCCGGCTCGACGTGCGGGCCGCCTCGAGCCGCGGCCTCGGCGAGCTGATCGCGAGCGTAGGCGAGTGTCCGCGCCTCCTCGTCTGCCTCGGCGGCACCGCGACGATGGATGCGGGGGACGGGCTGCTCGAGGCGCTCGACGCTCTCCCGGCGCCGACGACCGTCCTCTACGACACGAGCGCCACGCTCGTCGAGGCTCCGCGCCTGTTCGGCCCGCAGAAAGGAGCGCTGCTGGACGATGTCGCGACGCTCGAGGCGCGGTTTGCCGACCACCACCAGTCGTTCGCGAAGCTCCCCGGCTCGGGCGCCGCCGGCGGCCTCGGCGCGGCGCTCGCCTCGCTCGGCGCACAGCTCGTCGCGGGAGCGCCGTACGTGCTCGAGGCGATCGGCTTCCGCGAGCGGGCTGCGGCCACCGACCTCGTCGTCACCGGCGAGGGCACCGTCGACCTCACGACGTTTCGCGGCAAGGCGCCGGGCGAGGCGGTTCAGATCTGCGCCGAGGTCGGCGTCCGCTGCGTCCTGTTCGGCGGGCGCGTCGAGGACGGCGTCGAGGCGTTACCGCTCAGCGGCGAGCCGACGCGCGCCGCGGACGATCTCGAGGAGCTAGGCCTCCGCCTCGGCTGCGCGTAGCCGCTTCGCCATCGTCTGCAGAAGCGACCAGGCGACGCGCGGGTCAGTCTCGACGATCGGCCGGAAGTCCCAGAACGTGAGGCTCCAGCACTTGAGCTCGGAGGCGGCGTGAATCGTGGCCGTCCGCTCGCCCCGGTCGATCATCGCGATGTCGCCGAAGTAGTCGCCCGCGCCGAGCCGGCCGTGCTCCTCGCCGTGGACGATGACGACGGCCTCGCCGCTCTCGATCACGAAGAACCGGCCCCCGCCGCCAGTCTCGCCCTCGACGGCGATGTCCTCGCCGTCGGCGAAGGTGCGCTCCTTGAAGGAGCCGCTGAGCTTCTGCAGCTCCTTCGGGCTCAGCTCGGCGAAGAGCGGAACCCGTTGCAGCAGCTCGACGGAAGGCCCGGCCACGCGCCGGATGCTAACCGGCGTGGCCGGGCCCGGCAATGGGAACGGCGCTAGAGGCGCCGGCCGCGGCTGAAGGCCGGCCCGTACATGTACGGCCCCGCCTGGGCGCGCGTGATGTACGCGCGGATGATCGTGCCGTGCGGAAGCACTAGGCGCTTCGCCCCGGACGAGGTGTAGAGGCTCGACGTCGCCTTGACGTGCGTCAGCTTCAGCGACGTGAACGAGTGCCACGCGTGCGTGCGCTTGTTGAAGCGCTGGAGCAGCACCCGGTGTCCGACGAGCGTCGTGGCCGCGCGAACGCCGACCTGGATCCGCGTGCGCCCGACCTGCTTGATCCCGACGAGCGGCGTCACGTTGACGCGGTGGGCATTGCTCGGGACGTTGTTCCAGACCGCGCGGTACAGCGTGTTGCGGCGCGGCTTGACGGTGGCCTCGAAGAACTGGTTCTTGGTGGCGACCTCCGCAACGTCGGTCCACGTCGACGTCCCGCGCGGCTGCGCCTGGATCGTGACGTGCTCACCCGTTGCGCCGAGCTGCGAGATCTGGCCCTTGATCGTGACGGTGCTCGTGAACGGGACCGTCTGGAAGTTGGTGCGCATCAGCGTCGCCCGGACCGCGGCAACGTTGACAGTGCCGTGCTGTGCGGGCTTGAACACGCCGTGGTAGCTGAACGTGCCGCCGCGCACGAAGATGTGCGACCAGCTCTGGCCGGGCGCGAGCACCGGCGACTTCCAGGTGCCGTCGTCGGCCACGACCTGGCGGTTGACCGTGTCGTCGTTCTTCCAAGTGACGCTGTCACCGTTCTGGATCGAGACCTGCGGCGGGAAGCCGGAGGGCCCGATCGAGACGGTCACGTCGCCGGCGACTGCGGGCGCCGCGGCGGTCAGCCCGAACGCGAGCAGCATCAGAAGAACCATCCTTTTCATCCTCGTTTCCCCCTTGAAGATCGTGATACGACTTATCTTCTCAGTCGCGTATCACCACGACTTGCAAGTCGCAAACGCTCACACGGTCGAGATGCCGAGTCGCGACCCGATCACGGCCTCCGCGGCCTGCGCGCTCCCCGCATGCCCGGTGACAGCAGGCAGGAAGTCGTCGCGGTCGAGCGCGAACAGGTGGACGTCGCTCGCGGCGCGGACGGTCGCCGTGCGCGGCACGTCACGCAGCAGCGCGACCTCTCCGAAGTACGAGCCGGGTCCCTCGCGCCGCGTCTCGTCGCCGTCCAGGACGACCTCCACCTCGCCCGAGTCGACGACGTAGAAGCGGTCGCCACGATCGCCGAGCCGGATGATCTCCTCGCCGGCCGGCGCGTGCACCGGAGTGAGCCGCGTCGCCAGCTGCTCGAGCACCGGCGGCGAGAGCGGCGCAAAGATCGGGATCGACTCCAGCAGCTCCAGACGGTGTGGATCGGTCGGCCCGACGTCGATCCTCGTCAGGCTCGTGTGCGAGAGAACGGCGAGCACGGGCAGGAGCAGCCCGACGATCACCAGCGTCCAACGCACGCCGACTGCGGCGATCAGCGGCGGCGCGAGCAGCGCCCCGGCCGCCGACGTCGCGTAGAAGAGGCTGTGGAGAACGCCGAACACCCGCGCCAGCACGTCGCTCGGAGTCTCTCGCTGCAGGATCGTGAAGCCCGAGACGTCGCAGATGATGTTCGCGAATCCGATCAGTGCGAAGGCGATGAGCGCGGTTCCGGTCCGCGGGAGCCCACCGACGAGCAGCAGCGGTCCGCCCGTGCCCGCGACCGCGATCCCGAAGGTCGTCGCCAGGCGACGGTGGCCGACGAGGGCCACGGAAGCCGCTCCGCCGATGAGTCCGCCCACGCCGAACGCGGCGTTCAGGTAGCCCACGCCGCCGGATCCGAGGTGGAGCAGCTGGAAGGCCGAGACGGTCACGAGCACGACGAAGGCGCCGTTGACGAGGGTCTGCGCTCCGAAGAGGCCGACCATCAGCCGCAAGCGCGAGTCGCTGCCGATCGCCCGGAAGCCGGCCGTGGTCTCCTCCACGAGCTGCGGGCGCTCGTGCGTCAGCGGCGGCTCAGCCGCGCGTAGGAGTGGAACGAGCATGAGGCTCGACCAGAGGAATGCGGCGGCCGTGATCGCGAAGACGACCCAGACGTCGGTGACCGCCAGCAGCACTCCGCCGAGCGCGGGCCCGACGACGATGCCGAGGCTCTCGATCGTGCTCGAGCTGACGTTGGCGGCCGTCAGCTCCTCGGGCGTGCGCGCGAGCGAGGGGAGCAGCGCCGATTGCGCCGGCTGGAATGCCGTCGCGATCACTGCGACGAAGGCCGCGAGCGCGTAGACGGCCGCTGCGGGCGCGTCCGTGAGGACGAGCATCGCCATCGCCGCCATCGCGACGGCGCGCAGGAGGTCGGTCGAGAGCATCACGCGGACGCGTGGGTAGCGATCGCCGAGCACGGCTGCGATCGGCGAGGCGATCGCCGCAGGCACCCAGCGGAGAATGAGCATCAAGCCGACGGCCGACGCCCCGTTCTGGTCGTACGCGTACACGGCGAGCGCGACGCCATAGGCCCAGCTGCCGATGATCGACCCCGCCCAGGCGAGCTGGAGCTGCCTCAGGGAACGGTTGCGGAAGACCTCCGCCATTGCGCGGAAGGACTCCCGCATGTGCTCCCGCAGCCTCTTCACAGGCGGAGAATTGCAGGGGCGATTGCCTTTTTGAACCCAGCGTGGAAGATTTCGAGCACGAACTCCGTCAAGTGCTCAGGTTCCGGAAGTTCGAAAAGGAGGCGAAGGTTCATGCAGGAGGATCGCGAGACTCGGATCGACGAGGACGTCGAGGCGCATAGCACGAGGAACAACGTGAAGAACTCGGCGAAGGCGCGCAACGACGAGGGGGACGACGTCGAGGCGCACCAGGCGCTCAACGCCACGAAGAACTCGGCGAAGGCCCGGAACGACGAGGGCGACGACGTCGAGGGCCACATGCTGCTCAACCACACGAAGAACAACACCAAGAACTAACTCCGGGCTTCGAGCTCAGCCCAACCTGAAGAGGGAGCCGACGGGCTCCCTCTTCGCGCTCCTAGAGGAGCTCCTCGAGCGCCGTGAGCAGCTGCAGCGCAACCTCGCGCCGTTCCGGCTCGGCCTCGTCGAGCTTCGCCGCGAACCGCGCGAGCGCGTCGGCGTCGCCGCCCTCGTCCTCGAGCACGCCGCGAGCGGCGCGTGCCTTCAGCAGCAGGTCGAGCGCGATCGCGGCCTCGTTCGCGAACAGGCCGAGCAGCTCCATCTCGGCGAGCGAGAAGGCGGCCTTCTGCGGCCGGTCGAGCACCTCGAGCACGCCGAGCGCGTTGTCCTCGTGGAGGAGCGGTACGGCCATCAGCCCCTGTGGGACGAAGCCGGTCGCCTCGGCGGCGTCGCGCGCGAAGCGCGGGTCCTTGTCCAGCTCCTCGACGACGAGCGGCTGGCGGGTGACGAGCACCCAGCCCGCGATGCCGGTGCTCGACGGGAAGCGCTGGCCGATCAGGTCGCCCGCGCCTTCGCCAGCGACCGCCTCGAACACCAGCTCGTCGGCGTCCTCGTCGAACAGGAATACGGACGACGCCCGCGCGCCGAAGATCGCCCGCGCCACCTCGACGATCGACTGCAGCAGCTCGCGGTACGCCTCCTCCGAGCCGAGGGCGCCGGCCGCCACGGCCGCGCGCAGGTCGCTCATCTGTCTCCTCCCACGTTGTTGGCCGTCAAATAGAGCACGTTCTTGAGCTGGAACGGCGTCAGCTCGGGATGCTTCGACATGACGAGCGCGCAGATGGCGCTCATGTGAGGCGTCGCGAAGCTGTTCCCGGTGGACAGGATCGTGCCGCCGCCGAGCCATGCGATCTCCACGCCGACGCCGCGCGCGAAGAACTCGACCGGCGGCGATGGGTTGTAGAAGAAGGTCATCGGGTCGGGCTCCTCGTGGCTGCCGACCGAGATCACCGAGGAGAACCGCCATGGGTAGCTCTCGACCGGCATGTTGTGTGCCGACGCGACGAGGACCGTGTTGTTGAAGTACGCGCGGTCGGCCAGCTCGTGCAGCAGCTCGGCGAACTGCCGCTTGGTGGTCGAGAGGCTCATGTTGATCACGTCGAAGCCCTGCTCGACCGCCCAGCGCAGGCCGGCCAGGAGAACCGGGCCGCTGCCCTTGAACCCCGCGCCGAGCACACGCGCGCTGACGAGGTCGCACTCCGGCGCGAGCTGCCGGACGATCCCGGCGCACGCCGTGCCGTGGCCGCAGAGGTCGCCCTCGGCGTCCTCCTCGACCTCGACCTCGCCGTCCTCCAGGCGGTGGAACGCGACCGACCGCTCGACCTCGCCGACGCGCGGGTGGCCGGACTCGATGCCGCTGTCGAGGATGCACACCCGGACGTCCTTGCCCGTCGAGCCGCCGAACGCCCAGTCGCGCGTGACCTTCTCCGGCCAGTCGACCCCGATCGAGATGCGATCGCCCGCCCCGGCGGGCAGGCTCCAGGCAGGAAGGTCCGCAGGCTCCTGGCTCACGCGCGGATCGTAGGCGTGGGCCTACTGATCCGCCAGGAGGCGCCGGAGCTCGGCGACCACCCGCGGCTGCGGCTCGACGCCCTCCGCCTCGAGCGCCCGCTCGAGGTCGGCGAGGACTTCGGCGCGGAACGCCGCGTCGGCTTCCGCCCTCGCAACGAGGTGGTCGAGGCCGCGGCGGGCCTCCGGCAGCTCCTGCGCGGCGCGAACCCATGCCTCCGGGGCCGGCGGGAGCATCCCGATCAGCTTCGCAAGTTGGTCGTGGTCGTATCCGCTCATCACGTCACCTGTCCACCAGACGGCGCGGGGGGCAGGTTTCTTCCCTCGCCCTCGAACGCGTCGCGGAGTTTGTCGAGACACCGCGAGATCCGGCTCGCGATCGTGCCCGCCGGCAGCCCGAGCTGGTCGCCGATCGTGCGGTAGCTCTCGTCGCGGGCGAAGAAGCGGTCGAGGATCTGCCGGCATGTCTCCGGCAGCTCGGTCATCGCCTCGTGGACGTCGAACGCCTGCTCGAGCGCCTCGAGCTCGTCCTCGGCCGGAACCTCGGGGAGCTCGTCGAGGTCGGCGTCCGACTCGTGCGAGCCGGCGCGCAAGCGGTCGATGCAGAGCCGGCGGGTCAGCTGCGCGATCCACGGCCGCACCGCCTCGTCGTCGCGTAGCGAGCCGAGCCGCTCGTACACGCGGGCGAACACCTCCTGAAAGACGTCCTCTGCGTCCTGCTGCGGCAGGCGGAAGCCCTGCACGGCGATCGCGTAGACGTAGCGGGAGAAACGGTCGACGAGCTCTCGCCACGCGTCGGGGTCGCCCGCGCGGCAGCGCTGGACGAGCGCCGCGTCGGTGGCCGCGTGCTCGGTCAGCTCTGAGCGACCCGCAGCCGCTTCGCCATCGTCTCCAGGAGCTTCCACGCGATCGAGGCGTTGCTCTCGACCAGCGGTCGAAACTCCCAGGAGGTGAGGCCGTAGCAGCGGAGCTCGCTGTCGGCGGTGACGGTCGCGCTCCTCGCGCCCTCGTCGATCAGCGCGATCTCGCCGAAGTAGTCCCCCGGGCCGAGCTTGCCGCGCTCGGAGCCGCGTATGGAGACCGAGGCCTCACCGCTTTCGATCACGAAGAAGCCCGCGCCGGTGCGACCCTCGTCCGCGACGGTCGACCCGGCCTCGAACGTCCGCTCCTTGAAAGACCGCGAAAGCCGTTCGAGCTCGCCGCGTTCGAAGTCGGCGAACAGGGGCACGCGCTGCAGGAGTTCGACCGGAGCTTCTGCCACGCCCGGATCCTAAGGCATCGCCTGCGATGCCGACATCAGGACGTGCGGGCTAACGCCCGCGCGTCCGTCGGAATCGACCGGTCGACACCGAGTGGTAGTCGCGACCGCTCAAGGCTTCGCGGCTTCCGCGCGCGAGGCGAGCTCCTCGATCTTGCCTTCGGCGCCGTCCAGCCGCTCCTTGCAGAAGCGGTACAGCTCCTCGCCGCGCTCCCACAGCTTCAGCGCCTCGTCGAGCGGTGGGTCGCCGCGCTCGAGCCGCTGGACGATCTCCTCGAGCTCGCGCTGGGCCTCCTCGAACGTCATCGCGTGTCCTCGACGCGGGCGCCGAAGCCGCCTTCCGCCAGCTCGACCTCGACGCGCCCGCCGGGCTCGACGGCGCGGCCTGAGCGGACGATCTCGTCGCCGGCGCGGACGATCGCGTAGCCGCGCTCGAGCGTGGCTCTTGGCGAGAGCGCTCGCAAGCGGCCGGCGCTCTGCTCGATCTTCGCGCGGCGTCGCTCGACCAGCAGCCGGGGCGCTCGACGGAGCCGCTCGTGGGCGCGGTCGAGCCGCTGCCGCTCGCGGTCGAGGCTGCGGCGGGTTCCGCGCTCGAGCCCGGCGCGGGAGCGGTCGAGCCGCTCCAGCAGCTGCGCCAGGTCGGGGACGACGAGCCGGCCGGCGACCGACGGCGTCGAGGCGCGCACGTCGGCAGCGAGGTCGCAGAGCGGTGTGTCCTGCTCGTGACCGACGGCGCTCACCACCGGCACCGGGCAGTCGGCGATCGCGCGCACAAGGCGCTCGTCGCTGAACGGCAGCAGGTCCTCGAAGCTGCCGCCGCCCCGGGCCACGACGACCACGTCGACGCCTTCGCGGCAGAGCGTGCGCAGCGCCTGGACGACGGCGCCGGCGGCCCGCGGGCCTTGAACGTACGTCTCCGCCACGAGCACGTTCGCCGGCGGGAAGCGCGTCGTGATCGCCGTGAGGACGTCCCGCTTGGCGGCGGCGTCGTTGCCGGTGACGAGGCCGATTCGCGCCGGCAGCAGCGGGAGCGGCCGCTTCCGCTCGGCTGCGAACAGCCCTTCGTCCGCGAGCTTCCGCTTCAGCCGCTCGAGCGCCGCGAGGTGCTCGCCGAGGCCGAACCGCTCGAGCGAGAGCGCGCGCAGCCGGAACTCGCCGCGCGCCTCGAACAGCTCCGGCCGGCCGAAGCAGTGGACGCGGTCGCCGTCGGCGAGCTCGAGCCGCAGCGCGTCGAACTGCCCGCGCGGCATCGAGACGCCGACGCAGGAGCCGTCCTGCGGATCCTTGAGCGTGAAGAAGACGCTCGCCCAGCGGTCGGAGCGGCGCAGCTCCGTGACCTCGCCCTCGACCCAGACCGTGGGCAGCCGCTCGAGCCAGGACGAGACGCCGCGGTTGAACGCGCCGACCGAGTAGACCTTCCGGTCGCCGTACGCGGTGGCCTCGACCTTCACGGGGCCAGGATACGGCGGTGACGCTTGGCTAGATGAGGATTTCCGCCGCGGTTTCGGGCGAACAGCCCTGCGTGACGAGGTCGACGGCGTGGTGAAGATCGGCGTCGCTATGCGCGATCCGCTCCGCCAGCGGCAGCGGATACCCGGCCTCCATCAGCACGTGCAGGCGCCAACTGTCGACTTTCGACTGCTCGTCCCGTGGTGTCTCAGCGATCTGCGTCATGAGCGTGTGGGTAGTTCGCCCTGTCCTAGACGAACCCTTTTCGTGGAAGTTGGACGTTCCGCCGTTCAGCTTCCGCGAAACGTCGGAGCCAGCCGGGAACCGGCCTCCGTGAGCGCTTCGTCGATGCGCCGCTGCAGCTCCTGGAGGCGCGCGTTGAGCACCGTGCGCTCCGCTTCGGCGTCGGTCGCGAGCGCCTGGATCTGCGAGCGGAGCTCGACCTCGGCGTCCGCGATCCGCCGCTGGAGCTCGGCCATCAGCTCGTCGCGTCCGTGCTCGAGCGTCGTCCCGATCTGCGAGAGCTTGCGCTCGAGCCGCTGGCCGCCAGCATCGGCGACGTGGGCCAGGCGCTCGGCCAGCACGCCCTGCGCCTCCTTCGAGAAGTGCTCGACGGCCCGGTCGAGCTCTCGCGAGAGCCGCTGCGCCGCGTCGTCCCGCGCGCCGCGGATCGCGTCGGCGAACTGCTTCGAGACCGCCTCCGAAAAGCTTGCTGCGGTGCGCTCGACCACGCGCTTGAGCTGGTCGAGCTGGCGCCGCTCGATGTCGACGAAGCCGGCCTGGATGCGCTGGATCGCCTCGGCCTCCTCGGCCGCGATGCGCTCGCGGAGCTCCCGCTCGCGCTGGCGCAGGCGCTCGGCGACCTCGTGCAGCGCCCGCCGCCGGTCGCGCTCGTGCGACTCGAGCTCCTCCTGCCCCGACTGGGCGATCTCGTCGGCCGTCGTCCTGAACTGCGTGTCGAGGGCCGAGAGCCGCTCGCGCTGCGCCTCGCTGGCGGCGTCGAGCCGCTCGGTCTCGAGCACGAGCCGCGACTCCGCCTGGCTCATCAGCTGTTTCTGCCGGTCGGCCAGTGCCTTCAGCTGGGTCGAGAGGGCCTGCTCGGTGCGCTCGAGGTCGGTCCCGAGCTCGGCCAGGCGGTACGAGACGCGCTGCTCCACGTTGGCGAGCGCCTCGCTCAACTCGGCGCTTGCCTGCCGTTCGCGCTCCGCGAGCGCCAGCCGCCGCTCCTCGCCGATCTTCCGCTCCTCGGCGACGAGCTTCGAGAGCGAGTCCGCGCGGGCGCGTGCGAGTGTGCGCTCGAGCTCCGCGGCCCGCGCTGCCGCTTCCGCGGAGACGACCGTGTCGAAGCGGGCCTCGGCCTGCTGCAGCTCGTCGTCGAAGCGCCGCGCCCGGGCGAGCAGCCGCTGCAGCACGACCGTCGCCGCCTCGAGCGCCGCGCAGACGGTCAGACCGCCCGCCGCCACGGCGAGCTCGCGCGACGGGCCGAGCGCGAACACGACCCAGCCGCCGAGCGAGGCGAGGGAGATGGCGCCGGTGAGCGCCACCAGGGTCCGCCGCGAGATGCGGTGGGCGACGGCGGCCGCGGCCGACCCGAACACGACGACCACGGCAGCCGCGAACACGAGCTCGAGGACGTCCGCGCGCACGGCGCGCATGCTACGTCAGCCTCAGCACCAGGAGCGACGCCGCGAGGACGACGTGCGCGGCCGCCAGTACCTCGAGCGCGCGTTCGGGCGCGCCCGCGATCGTTTCGCGGGTCACGGCCTCGCTCCCGCCGTCGCGCAGCTCGAGCGCGCCTGCGACCGAGGCGACACGCCGGCGCAGGTGGCGGACCGGCGTCGAGAGCACCCGCTGCGCGTAGCTCGTCAATGCGGCGTAGGCCGCGGCCAGCAGCGCGACCCAGGTGATCGTCCCGGCGCAGGCGAAGTAGCCGGTCAGCAGCGGAAACGCGCCCCACGCGAGCGCGAAGCCCGCGCCGTTGTGGATCGCGCCGCCGAACAGCTCGAGGTTGTAGGCCGGCACGAGCGCCAGTCCGATCCC
>DASSQG010000091.1:0-7123 GCA_035702625.1 Gaiellaceae bacterium
GCGGTCGTGCCGTGGTCGGTGCGCTTCCCGACGATGGCGAACCACACGGCGACGCACCTGCTGCACAAGGCGCTGCAGGAGGTGCTCGGCGAGCACGCCCGGCAGGCCGGCTCCGCGGTGCGGCCGGACAAGCTGCGCTTCGACTTCACGCACCCGCAGGCGCTGACCGACGAGGAACGCCACGAGGTCGAGCGGCGCGTCAACGAGGCCGTCTTCCGCAACCTGCCCGTGCGGGCGTACATCGTCCCGATCGACGAGGCGCGGCGGCTGGGCGCGATGATGCTCTTCGGCGAGAAGTACGGCGATCAGGTGCGGCTCGTCGACATCGCCGGCTACTCGCGCGAGCTCTGCGGCGGCACGCACGTCCGCGCGACCGCGGAGATCGGGCCGTTCGCGATCCTGTCCGAGAGCTCGGTCGGCTCCGGCACGCGCCGCATCGAGGCCGTCACCTCCGGCGAGGCGTACGCGCTGCTGCACGGCCGGGCGCAGGAGGCCGAGGAGCTGCGCGCCGAGCTGGAGCGCGTCCGCCGCGAGGGACCGAAGCGCGAGGAAAAGGCCGAGGTCTCGGTCGAGCCGCGCAGCGAACAGGAGATCGGCGGCGTGCACGTGTTCGTCGGCCAGGCGGCCGGCGTGGACGCCGACGCGCTGCTCGAGGAGTCCGACCGGATCAAGCAGGAGCGGCAGCCCGCAGCCGTCGTGCTCGGCGCGACCGAAGACGGGCGCGTGCACCTCGTCGCCAACTTCGACGGCTCGCTGGAGGGGCGGCTCGACGCGGTCGCGGTGATCCGCGAGGCGGCAGCCGAGGTCGGCGGCGGCGGCGGCGGCCGCCCGACGATGGCGCGTGCCGGTGGGCGCGACCCTGCGAAGCTCGGCGACGCGCTGGCGAAGGCGGAGGAGGCGCTGCGGCGCGCTCTGGCTTGAAGGTTGTCGCCCTCGACTTCGGGGCAGCGAGAACGGGTGTGGCTGTCTCCGACCCCACCGGCACGATCGCGCGGCCGCTCGGCGTGGTCGAGCGTGCCGCCACCGACGACGGGCTGCGGCGGGTGGTCGAGATCGTCCGCGAGCACGAGGCCGAGCGCGTCGTCGTCGGGCTGCCGCTGACGCTCCGCGGCGAGCACGGGGACCAGGCGCGGGAGACCGACGCCTTCGTCCGGGCGCTGCGTGCGGCGCTCGACGTGCCCGTCGAGAGCTACGACGAGCGCTTCACGACCGGTCTCGCCGCGGCCGACGAGTCCGCCGACGCCCCCGAGGACGCGCGCGCGGCCGCACACCTGTTGTCGACCTACCTCGCGTGGAAGAGCCCCGCCGCGGAGTGATGCCGCCGCGGCCGCGGCAGCCGAAGCGCACGCCGCGCTCGGTCGTCTACCGCCGTCGGATCGTCGCGCTCGTCGTGCTCGTGGCCGCGCTCGCGATCGCGTGGTTCGCGGTCGCGAGCGTCGGAAGCAACGACAAGAAGCCGCAGCCGGCCCCGACGGTCGCACCGCCGCCGAAGCCTTTCCGGATCGTCTTCCCGGAGGGCTTCACGCGCGCGGAGATGGCCGCGCGGACGTCCGCGGTCGCCGCGATCGCCCGCCGCGAGCGCGGCAAGCGCGTGCGGCTCGGCGAGCAGACCTACCTCGCCGCCACCGCCCGTCCCCGGCGCCAGCCCGGCTTCGGCACGAAGCGCTACCCGCTCGAGGGCTTCCTCTTCCCGGCGACCTACGACTTCACGCGGCGCACGACGTCCGCGCAGCTCGCGGCCGCGCAGCTGAAGGCGTTCCGGACGAACTGGGCGAAGGTCAACCTCGCGTACGCCCGATCGAAGAACCTGACGCCGTACGACGTGCTCACGATCGCGTCGATGGTCGAGGAGGAGACGCCGGCGCCGGAGGAGCGGCAGCTCGTCGCCGCCGTGATCTACAACCGGCTCCACAGGCATATGACGCTCGGCATCGACGCGGCGCTGCGCTACGGGCTGCACATCCCAGGCACCGAGTCGATCCACGAGTCGCAGCTCCAGAACCCGACGCCGTACAACCTCCGCATCCACGCTGGCCTGCCGCCGACGCCGATCGGCAATCCGGGCCTCGCCTCGCTGCAGGCCGCCGCGCACCCCGCGAAGGTGAACTACCTCTACTTCGTCGCGAAGCCCGACAAGAAGCACCATTTCTTCACGGCCAGCGCGTCGGCGTTCGAGGCCTACAAGGCCGCGCACGGCTACAAGTGACGCGCGTCGCGCTGCTCGGCCATCCGGTCGGCGAGTCGCTCTCGCCGCGGATGCAGAACGCCGCCTTCGCCGCCACCGGGCTCGACTGGGAGTACCACGCCGTCGAGGTCGAGGCGCGCGAGCTCGCCGACGCGGTCGCCGAGCTGCGGCGCGACCACGTGGGCGCGAACGTGACGATCCCGCACAAGGAGGCCGCGGCGCTGCTCGCCGACGAGGCCGAGGGCGACTCGGTGAACACGCTCCTGTTCCGGGACGGGCGCGTGCTCGCGTTCAACACCGACAAGCAGATCGTGGCCGGGATCGAGGCGGAGCGCGTCTGCCTGATCGGAGCGGGCGGCGCCGCCAAGGCGCTGCTGCCGGGACTGCGCGGCGAGGTGCGCGTCTTCTCGCGGAGCGCGTCGTGGCCGCCCGACGCGGCCGGCTGCGACCTGATCGTGAACGCGACGCCGGTGCGCGACGAGCTGCTGGTCGAGCCGCACGCGGGACAGACGGTCGTCGACCTCGCCTACCGCGGCGACGGCGGGCCGACCGCCTTGGTCGCGGCGGCTCGGGAGGCGGGCTGCGAGGTCGTCGACGGCTACGAGGCGCTCGTGCGCCAGGGCGCGGCCTCGTTCGAGCTCTGGACGGGGCTACCGGCGCCTGTCGGCGCGATGCGCAGCGCCCTAGGCTTAGCGACATGCTGAGGCTGACGACGGCGGGCGAGTCGCACGGGCCGGCGCTCGTGGCGATCGTCGAAGGGCTGCCCGCAGGGCTCGTGCTCGACCGCGACGCGATCGACGCCGACCTCGCGCGCCGCCAGCAGGGCTACGGCCGCAGCCCGCGCCAGCAGCTCGAGCAGGACACGGTCGAGGTGCTCGCCGGCCTGCGTCACGGCCGCACGCTCGGTACGCCGCTCGCGCTCGTCGTGCGGAACCGCGACCACAAGAACTGGGAGTGGGGCATGAGCCCGTGGCCGCGCGAGGGCGAGCCCTCCGGCAAGGGCCTCAAGCCGGTGACGCTTCCGCGGCCCGGCCACGCCGACCTGCCGGGCTCGCTCAAGTACGGGCTCTCGGATGCGCGTGACGCGCTGGAACGGGCGAGCGCCCGGCAGACCGCCGTGGCTGTCGCCGCCGGCGCCGTGGCCAAGGCGTTACTCGGGTACATCGAGGTCGACGTCCTCGGCCGCGTCGTGACCGAAGCGCTCGAGCAGCGGATCGACGACGCGCGGGCCGACCGCGATACCGTCGGCGGCGTCGTCGAGGTGCGGGCGCACGGCGTGCCGCCCGGCCTCGGCTCCTACGCCTCGAAGGAGGAGCGGCTCGACGCGCGGCTCGCGGCGGCGCTGATGGGCATCCAGGCCGTGAAGGGCGTCGAGATCGGCGCCGGCTTCGAGCTCGCCGAGCGCCGGGGCTCGGAGGCGCACGACGAGATCGTCGCGGACGCCGACGGCAACCTCTACCGCGAGACGAACCACGCCGGCGGAATCGAGGGCGGCATCTCGAACGGCGAGCCGGTCGTCGTCCGCGCCGCGATGAAGCCGCTGCCGACGCTGATGCGACCGCTGCGATCGGTCGACCTCGAGTCCGGCGAGCCGGGCGAGGCGCTCGTCGAGCGGAGCGACGTGGCGGCGGTCGAGGCGCTCGGGGTCGTCGCGGAGGCCGCGGTCGCGTTCGAGCTGGCCCGTGCGGCGCGCGAGAAGTTCGGCGGCGACGCGCTCGGCGACTTCGTCGGCGCCTGGCGTGCGTACCTGGAGCGGATCCCGTGGCGCACGCGCTAGAGCGTCACGTCGCGCTCGTCGGCTTCATGGGCGCGGGGAAGACGACGCTGGGAGCGCAGGTGGCCGAGCGGCTCGGCCGGCGGTTTGTCGACATCGACCGCGAGCTCGAGCGCTCGCTCGGGCAGTCGATCCCGGAGCTCTTCGAGGGTCGCGGCGAGTTCGAGTTCCGCGCGCTGGAGGCCGACGTGACCCTCGGGACACTCCGGAACGAACGCCCGGCGGTGCTCGCGCTCGGCGGCGGCGCGGTCGAGACGAAGGAGATCCGCGAGGCGCTCGGGCGCTACGCGCTCACCGTGCACGTGGCAGTCGACGCCGCGGACGCGTGGGCGCGCGTGGCCGACAGCGACCGGCCGCTCGCGCGCGACGAGCAGAGCTTCCGCGCGCTCCACGCCCGGCGCCAGCCGCTCTACGCGCAGGCGGCCGACGCGGCTGCGGGTGACGTCGACGGCATCGTGCTCGCGGCCGCGGGGATCCTCGTCGAGGAGAGCCTGCTCGCGCGGCTCGACGAGTTCGTCGGCGGCGACGAGGTCGAGGTGATCGCCGACGCGATCGCGCTCGGCCTGCACCGGCCGCCGCTGAACGCGCCGATGCACGCGCTGCGTGGCGGGGAGGAGGCGAAGTCGCTCGGCGCGGTCGAGCGGCTCTGGCGCGAGTTGCGGCTCGGGCGCCGCGGCACGATCGTCGGCTTCGGCGGCGGGTGCACCACCGACGTGGTGGGCTTCGCCGCGGCGACGTACATGCGCGGCGTGCCGTGGGTCGCCGTGCCGACGACGCTGGTCGGCCAGGTGGACGCGGCGATCGGCGGCAAGACGGGCGTGAACCTGCCCGAGGGCAAGAACCTCGTCGGCGCGTTCCACTGGCCGGCCCGCACGGCGATCGACCCGGCGCTGCTCGAGACGCTCCCCGAGGGCGAGCGGCGCGCGGGCATGTCGGAGGTCGTGAAGACCGGCCTCCTCGCGGGCGAGCCGTTGTGGGAGCTGCCGGAGGGCGAGCTCGTCCGGCGCTGCGCCGCCTACAAGGCGGCCGTCTGCCTGCGCGACCCCCACGAGCGGGGCGAGCGCGCCGTGCTGAACCTCGGCCACACGTTCGCGCACGCGCTCGAGGCGGCTGGGAACTTCCGCGGGCCGACGCACGGCGAGGCGGTCGCGCTCGGGCTGCTGGCCGCGCTGCGCCTCTCGGGCCAGGACACCTCCGCCGTCGAGCAGGTGCTGGCACCACGGCCGGTCAGCGTCAACCGCAGCGCCGCCCACGCGGCGTTGGCGCGCGACAAGAAGTCCGTCAACGGCGCCCCGCGGCTCGTCCTGCTCGAGGCGCCGGGCAAGCCGGTCACCGGCGTCGAGCTGCCCGAGGAGCAGGTCCGCGAGGCGCTCGACGCGCTGATCGCCGAGTAGAGTCACCGCCGTGCGCGTGGCCGTTCTCAACGGGGTCAACCTCGACGTCATCGAGCGCCGTGACCCGGCGCTCTACGGCGGGCTGAGCCTGAACCAGCTCGAAAGCCGCATCTACGAGTGGGCGATGGCGCTCGAGCTGCATGCGGACTGCCGGCAGACGAACCAGGAAGGTCTCTTCGTCGCGTGGTGTCACGACGCGCTCGACTGGGCCGACGGCGTGATCGTCAATCCCGGCGCGTGGTCGCACTACAGTTACGCGATTCGGGACGCGGTCGAGCTGCTCGAGGTACCGGTTGTCGAGGTGCATCTGTCCGATATCGAGCATCGTGAGGAATGGCGGCGGCACTCCGTCATCGCCGATGTCGTGAGCAAGCGCGTGCTCGGCAAAGGTCCTGACGGCTACCGCGAGGCGCTCGAGTTCCTGGCGGAGCCCTCGACGTGACCCGCGTCGACTCGCTGCGAGCGACGCTGGAGGAGCCGCTGCTCGTCACCCACGGCGTCAACGTCCGCTACCTGACCGGCTTCTCGAGCTCGAACGCGGCGCTGCTGGTCGAGCCCGAGCGCGTGCGCCTGTTCACCGACTTCCGCTACGTCGACGCCGCCCGCGCCGTCGAGGGGGTCGAGCTCGTCGAGACGAAGCGGTCGCTGATGGCGGCCCTCGCAGAGCTGCTCGAGGGGCGAATCGGCTTCGAGGCGACGGCCGTCAGCTACGCGTCGTGGGAGACGCTCCGCGGCGGCGGCCTCGACCTCGTCCCGCGTCAGGGTCTCGTCGAGGCGCTGCGCGCGGTCAAGGACGACGGCGAGCTCGACGCGCTCCGCCGCGCCGGTGAGATCACCAGCCGCGCCTACGAGCGGTTTGCCGAGGAGCGGTTCGTCGGCCGCACCGAGCGCGAGCTCGCGTGGCGCCTCGACGATCTCTTCCGCGAATTCGGCGCCGACGCTCCGTCCTTCGAGACGATCGTCGCCTCCGGCCCGAACTCGGCGCGCCCGCACGCGCGGCCGACCGACCGCAAGGTCCAGGCCGGCGAGACGGTCGTGATCGACGCCGGCGCTCAGGTCGACGGCTACTGCGCCGACTGCACGCGCACCTTCGCGACCGGACCGCTGCCCGACGAGCTGCGGGACGCCTACGTCGCGACCTCGGACGGCCAGCTCGCCGGCCTCGCCGCGGTGCGCGCGGGCGTGACGGGCGTCGACGCCGACGCGGCCGCGCGCGACCGGATCGAGGGCGCCGGCTACGGCGACAAGTTCGGCCACGGCCTCGGCCACGGCGTCGGCCTCGACGTGCACGAGGCCCCGCGCCTCTCGCGCGAGTCGAGCGACACGCTCGTCGCCGACAACGTCGTCACCGTCGAGCCGGGTATCTACCTCGAGGGTCTCGGCGGGATCCGGATCGAAGACCTCGTGATCGTCACCGACGCCGAGCCAGAGATCCTGACGACGTCGACCAAGGACCTCGTCGAGGTCGGCTAGCCTTCCGCGCCGTGGCAGAGACCGTCTCGACGAACCAGTTCCGGAACGGGATGCACATCCAGCTCGACGGCTCCGTCTGGCGGATCCTCGAGTTCCAGCACGTGAAGCCCGGCAAGGGCGGTGCGTTCGTGCGCTCCCGCCTGCGCAACCTCGATACCGGCGCGGTCGTCGACAAGACCTTCCGCGCCGGCGAGAAGTTCCCGCGCATCCGCACCGAGGTCAAGGAGGTGCAGTACCTCTACGACTCGGGCGACGAGACCGTCTTCATGGACACCGACACGTACGAGCAGTTCTCGC
>DASSQG010000092.1:0-5260 GCA_035702625.1 Gaiellaceae bacterium
TGAGGTGGACTTCGACCTCCGTCAGCGGACGATCGACCTCGAGGCGAACCGCTCTCGCCTCGAACGTGCACTGTGCTCCTGCGAGTTGGCGCTCGCAGAGCTCGAACGGCGCGGCGACGTCGACGGACTGCAGCGTCTGCGCGACGATCTCCGCTCAGCGTTGCTCCTCGCTCAGGAGGGCGCGAGGCGTAGCGCGCTGGGGTCGGGCGGAGGCCGTCGTCCACGTGTGGCAACGCCCAGGTCGCTCCGCCCGAAGGCGAGTGGCGACTCTCCCCCCGGAGCGGCCGCCCAGGCGGCCTGAGGCCGGCCGCTCCACCTCCTTGACGCGGTAGGCCGTCGAGGAGGACACTCTCGGCATGGCCGTCTCGACGACGAGGCTCGCCGCGCTGGCCGCGGTCCTCGCCGCAGTCCTCCTCGCGAGCGGCTGCGGCGGCGGCGGCAACAGCTCGAGCTCCGACACGAAGCCCGCCGAGGACTGGGCGAACAGCGTCTGCTCCGCGATCACGACCTGGACGAGCTCGGTGCGGCAGACCGGCAACGACCTGCGCAGCGGGAGCGTCAACAAGGACAGCCTGAACAAGGCCGTGAACGACTTCGAGAGCTCGACCAAGCAGCTCGCCGGCGACCTCAAAGGTCTCGGCCGGCCGGACACCTCCTCGGGCCAGAAGGCACAGGCTTCCGTCGAGAAGCTCGCCGGCGAGATCCAGACCGACGCGGACAAGATCAAGTCCGAGATCAAGGGCGCGTCGGGTATCGCCGGCTACCAGAAGGCGCTCGCGAACGTCGGCGCGACCCTGCAGCAGATGGGCGCACAGGTGACGTCCACGTTCGGGGAGCTCGGCAACCTCGACGCCAAGGGCGAGCTCGAGTCGGCGTTCAAGAAGGCCGACAAGTGCTCGACCCTCGTGAAGCAGTCCGGCTGACGTTTCCTAGACTCCGAGCGTGACCGAGGTGCAGGAGGCCTCGCCCGGGCACGGGCACCTGGAATGGGAGACGCCGCTCTACCGGACGGCGCTCGCCCAGTACGAGCAGGCACTTCCGTACGCCGACGTCGAGGAATTCGTCGCCGAGCGGCTGCGCTATCCGGAGCGGTCGCTGGTCGTCAGCGTCCCGGTGCGGCTCGACTCGGGCCGCTGGACGGTCTTTCCAGGGTACCGCGTGCAGCACTCGACCGTGCTCGGCCCGACGAAGGGCGGCGTGCGCTACGACGGCGACGTCACGCTCGGCGAGTGCGCTGCGCTGGCGATGTGGATGACGTGGAAGTGCGCACTGCTGCGGCTGCCGTACGGCGGCGCGAAGGGCGGCGTGCGCTGCAGCCCGCACGAGCTGTCGCTCGGCGAGCTGCAAAAGATCACGCGGCGCTTCACCTCCGAGCTGCTCCCGATCATCGGCCCGCAGAAGGACATCCCGGCGCCCGACATGGCGACGAACGAGCAGACGATGGCCTGGATGATGGACACGTACTCGATGGAGATCGGGCACGCGGTGCCGGAGATCGTGACGGGGAAGCCGATCGCGCTCGGCGGCTCGCTCTTCCGGCACGAGGCGACCGGCGCGGGCGTCGTGATGGTGATCGAGCGCGCATGCCGCCGGCTCGGCTGGGAGCTCGCGGAGCAGCGCTGCGTCGTCCAGGGCTTCGGCAACGTCGGCGGGATCGCCGCCTCCGAACTGCAGACGCACGGCGCCAAGGTGATCGCGGTCTCCGACGTCTCCGGCGGCGTCCACGACGAGAACGGGCTCGACGTCGAGGCGCTGATGCGCTTCGCGCAGGAGCACGGCTCGCTCGCCGACTGGCGCGAAGGGGAACGGCTGACGAACGAGGAGCTGCTCGAGCTGCCGTGCGACATCCTCACGCTCGCGGCGCGCGAGGACCAGATCACGGCCGAGAACGCGCCGCGGCTGCAGACGAAGCTGATCGCCGAGGGCGCGAACGGCCCGACCTCGCTCGAGGCCGACGCGGTCCTCGCCGACCGCGGGATTCTCGTCCTCCCGGACGTCCTCACGAACGCAGGCGGCGTGACCGTCTCGTACTTCGAGTGGGTGCAGGATCTCGGCCGGCTCTTCTGGGATCGCCGCGAGATCCGCGCGAAGCTCGCCGACCAGCTCGGCGACGCGTTCGACCGCGTCTGGACGCTCTCGGAGGACCACAAGCTGACGCTCCGCGGCGCCGCGCTGGTCGCCGGCATCCGCGAGGTCGCCGGCGCGCTCCGCTCGCGGGGGATCTACCCGTGAGTGGTGAGCCGCAACGCGTCCGCGACGCGATGATCCCGGAGCCGCGGTCGCTCGACGCGTCGGCGCCGGCGCAGGAGGCAGGCTCTCACCTGACGCAGCCCGACGTCCGCGCCGTCTACGTGTCGGACGCCGACCGCTTCTGCGGCGTCGTCACCCGCAAGACGCTCGTCCAGGAGATCGTCGCGGCGGGCCGCGACCCGCGGACGATCCGGGTGGGGGAGATCGCCGAGCCGCCGAACTGGACGCTCGACCCCGACGTGCCGCTCGACGAGGCGTTCGCGCTACTCGAGCAGTGGGACGCCGAGCGCGTGCCGGTCGTCGAAGCCGGCGTGCTCGTCGGGGTGCTCTCGCGAAGCGCGCTCCAGCGCCGCCTCGCCGAGGACGAGCCGCCGGCGGAGCCGAATCAGCAGGAGGCGTAGGCGCCCGATTTTGACCCGCCTGGGCCAGACGGCCCACGGCGCACCGTCGCTTACATCGGCGAATGCGCGGTTCCGTGGCTCTGCGCGCCGCCTGCTGCTGCGGCCTCTTGATCGTGGTGCTCGCCTTGTCGGGCGGACCGGCTGCGGCGACCCCCAGGAAGCCGACGCAAGCACGCCATCACTCCAATCTTCGGCGCGTGCACGTCCTGAGAGCGCGGCGGCTGGCGCGCGACCGGATCGTGATGCGGGCCTGGCGCGCGGTCGGCGTCCGCTACCGCTGGGGCGGCGCCTCGCTCGGCGGGTTCGACTGCTCCGGGCTGACCCAGTGGGTCTACCGCTCTGTCGGCGTGTCGCTGCCGCACTATTCGGCCGGCCAGTGGCGGTACGGGCGGCGCGTCTCCCGCCGGGCGCTGAGGCCGGGCGACCTGCTCTTCTTCTCGGGCCTCGGCCACGTCGGCATCTACCTCGGCCACGACGCCCTGATCCATGCCCCGCATCCGGGCGCGCCGGTGCGGTTCGCGCGGCTGACCGGCTGGTTCTCGTCGAGCTTCTACGGCGCGCGGCGTTTCCGCGTGACCGGCTAGCAGCAGGTGTAGGCGCCGGCCGGCGCCGCGCCCTCCTCGGGCTCGGGTAGGTCCGCTGCCTCGAGCGCCGCGCCGTGCAGCAGGTCGCGCTCACTGGCCTCGAGGCCGTCCAGGCCGTAGCGCTCGAGCGCCTCGCGGACGACGATCGCGCCGCCGACGATCACGGGTGCGCGACCGGGCTCGAGCCCGGGCAGCTCGCGGCGCTCCGCGACCGGGAGCGACGCCAGCCTTTCGAGCTGCGTCTCGACCCCTTCGCGCGTGAGGCGGTGGCCGTGCACCTCGTCCCGGTCGTACCCGCCGAGCTCGAGCGCGGCGAGGGTCGTGATCGTCCCCGCGACGCCGACTGCGTCGCTCGCGTCGAGGTCGGGCAGCGCCCCGCGCACGTCCTGTGCGGCGGCCGCGAGCTCCTCGGGCCTCGGCGGGTCCGAGTGCAGGTGCCGGTCGGTCAGCCGCACGGAGCCGACGTCGACGCTCGCGCAGCCGCTGGCGGTGATCAGCTCCGTCGAGCCGCCACCGACGTCCAGCACGAGCGTCCCGTTCTCGAGGCCGCGCCCGTTCGCGACACCGCGACGGGTCAGCTCCGCTTCTTCCTCGCCGGTCACGAGCCGCGTCGCGAAGCCGTAGCTCCACTGGATCTCGCCGAGAAAGGCCTCGCCGTTCTCGGCGTCCCGCACCGCGCTCGTCCCGACGGCCAGCACCCGCTCGGCGCCGAGCCGCTCGAGCTCGCGACGGTAGTCCGAGAGCACGTTCCGCACCCGCGCGACCGGCAGCGGCAGCAGCCGGCGCCGCGAGTCGACACTCTCGCCGAGCCGCGTGATCGCCGTCCTGCGGGCGACTTCCCGGACGTGCCCGCCGTCGACGTCCGCGACCAGCAGACGGGTGGAGTTGGTGCCGAGGTCGACGACGCCGACGCGCATGCTCGAACGCTAGCCGGACTACGCCGCGTCGAGGAGTGCGCGGGCACGACGTCCGTCCCTGACCCCCGACGGCGGTACGCCGTACTCGCGCGTGAAGCGCGCGGTGAAGTGGCTGTGGCTCGCGAAGCCGAGCTCCAGCGCGAGCGACGTGAGGTCGCGCTCGCTCAACGGCAACCGCTCGAGGGCGGTGCGGAGCCGGAGGGCCTGGCGGTACCCGGCGAGCGAGAAGCCGGTCTGGGCGCGGAAGACGCGGGCGAGGTGGAACGCCGAGGTATGCAGGCGTGCCGCGAGCTCCCCGAGGGTCAGCCTGGCCCCCAGATCGGTCGCCAGCTCGCACTTCGCGGCCTCAGCGAGCCGCCGGTGCGCGATTGCGGTGCGCGCGCGGGCGGCATGTCGCTCCGGGAGTGGGCCGGCCAGCGCGGAGAGCGTGAGCCGCGCGGCCGCCTCCTCGGCACGGAGCAGGTCGGCGGGCCGACCCCGAAGATGGCGCACGAGCAGATGCTGCAGCAGGTACGTCCGGCGATCGGTCGGCACGTGCGTCGTCCGGATCCGGGTGCCGCGGCCGAGCACCGGCGTCCCCTCCGCCGCAAGGCGCTCGAGCGACTCGGGCGGGAGGGCCACGAAGACGGAGTCGTCACCCCGCTCGCTGTGCAGGCGGCGGTGGTACGCCTGCTCGGCGTTGTAGAGCATCGCGTGGTTCGGGGTCGCCAGCACCGGCTCGCGTCCGAGGTGCCGGATCACGACCGGCCGCCGCGGGAAGACGACGTGCGCCCGATCGCCGATCACGTTCGTCTCGCGCCACGAGGCGTCGCCCGGCGGGCAGTGGAACTCGCCGACCGCGAGCCCCGGCGTCGTGAGCAGCGGTGTCACGGTGGCCACACGACGTTCGACGCCGCCGCCCCGGCGGGGTTAGGCGCGGCGCCCCGGGGCCAGGGCGCCGCGCCCGAGGGGATCAGCCTGGGTGGATCCGCTTGCCGGCGACGATGTAGACGTGATTGCCGTTCGCGGCCGAGACCAGCTCGTCCGGCGCGCCGTCACGGTTCGTGTCGCCGAGCCCGACCGCGTCGAAGCCGAGCTGCTCGTTCTCGCGCGTGCTCGTGATCGTCCG
>DASSQG010000093.1:0-21943 GCA_035702625.1 Gaiellaceae bacterium
GTTCGAGATCGTGGACGAGTGGCCGTAGACGACGAGCCTGCCGCCGCGGCGCAGCGCGCGGAACGAGCGCAGCGAGAGCGCGCCGCCGAGCCCGTCGAGCACGACGTCGACGCCCTTGCCCGGCAGCTCGCGCACACGCGCGAGGAAGTCCTCGTTGCGGTAGTCGATCGAGACGGCGCCCAGCCGCTCGACCGCCGGCCGGTCGGCTCCCGAGCACGTGCCGTACATCTTCAGGCCCGCCGCCGCGCCGAGCTCGAGCACCGCGGTCCCGACACGCCCGGCGGCGCCGTGGACGAGCACCGTCTCGCCTGGCTGCACCTTCGCCGTCCGGTGAAGGAGCTGGTACGCGGTCATGTAGATGAAGACGAGGCTCAGGATCTCGCCGGGGTCGACGTCCGGCGGCACGAGCACCGCGTTCTCCTCCGGCACGCAGACGCGCTCCGCGTCGGCACCCCAGACCGTCAGCGCCCCGATGCGGTCGCCGACCTGCAGCCTGGTGCAACCCGCGCCCAGCTCCTCGACGACGCCGACGAGCTCGTAGCCCGGCGTGAACGGCGGCTTGGGCACGCCGAGGTAGGTGCCGGCACGCAGCATGGCGTCGGTGTACGAGACGCCGGCGGCGAGCACCTTGACGAGCACCTCGCCGGGCCCCGGCCGCGGGTCGCGCTCCTCGACGAGCGTCAGGACTTCGGGTCCGCCGTAGTGGTCGACGACGACACGTCTCATGGCTCGTCCTCCTTCGCGTGGCCCAGTGGGAGAACGAACACACCCGCAAAGCGCGGGGGCATCCGGGTCGGCGCGGATCGGCCATCGGGGGAAACTACGGACGCGCCGGACGGCGGGGCCCGCCGCGTGCGGCAGGCCCCGCCGAGGCGACTCAGGTCGCCGCGATGCCCTCGATTCCGGCGGGCAAGCCGGTGACGCTGCCGATCGAGGCGAGCGACCCGTCGGCCTGCACGGCGTACTCCTGAACCGTGCCGGCCAGCCCGGTCTCCGCGTAGAGGAAGCCGTCGCTCGCGGCGAGGTCGATGGGCCCCGCCGGAGCGGCGGCCGCGACGGCGTTCAGCAGCACCGGCTGCCCGTCGGGTGCGAGCCAGAACGAGCTGAGCGTGTTGCTGCCGGTGTTCGAGACGAAGTAGTACGGCCCGACGCGCTGAACCCAGCAGAGGGCGGTCTGACCGTCGGTCGCCGACTGCGGGCCGGTCACCGTGCCGTCGTGCTGGAGCGCATAGGTCGTGAGCGAGCTCGCGCCAGCCTCGCCCGCGACCAGGCGGCCGAACGGGCTGAAGGTGAGCGCGAACGGGACCGGCGTCGCGCTCGCATTCGCGACCGGCGTCGCCGAGAGCCGTCCGTCGGCCAGCACCTGGAAGACGTCGATCGAGCTCGTACTCGCCTTCGTCGTGACAAGCAGCTGCCCGCCGTCGGGCGAGAAGCCGACCTGTCCCGGCGACGTGAGGAAGTTCGGCGGCGTCGCGTTCGCAAGCCCGAGCGACCGCACCGAGCCCGGGAGCGGGATCAGCGCGCCGTGGTCAAGCCGGAAGCCGGCGACGGTGCCGGAGCCACCCGAGTTCAGCACGTAGACGAGGTCGTCGCGGATCGCGACGCTCGCCGGAAACTGACCCCCGGACGACACGACGTCGACGAGGCTGAGGCGGTCGCCATGGACACGGAACGCCGAGACGCTGTCGCTGCCGGCGTTGACGGCGACGAGCACGCGGTCGCCGGCGTCGTACGCGAGCGAGCCCTGCGATGCGAGATGGTCCGACTCCGTCCCGGGCGCGGCCGTGCCGCCGACGCCGCCGGTCGGATACGTGCCGGCCTGCGTCAGTGTCCCGTCGTGAGCGCGGTCGAAGACGACGATCGCGTTCCCGCCCGGCCCGTTCGTCTGGACGAACACGACCTTGCGGCCGTGCCCGCCTGCGAACGCGGACGGCGCCCCGGCGAGGGCGAAGGCGAGCGCCGCGAGCAGCGCGGCAAGAACTGGACGATGCATGTCTCCTCCTTGGTTGACGCACGCCACGCTAGGAGCGCGCCCGCGCCCACGCCCTTACGTTTTTGCGAACTCCGGAGACGCGATTTAAGGAACGCGTAACGGCGGCGCGCGCGGAGAGACAGCAGGTTGTGGACGTGACCACCGTCCTCGTAGTCGACGACGAGCCGCTCGTTCGCGACGTCGTGACGCGCTACCTCGAGCACGACGGGCACCGCGTGCTCGCGGCGGCCGACGGCGACGCCGCGCGCGAGCTGATCGAGCACGAGGCGTTGAGCCTCGTCCTGCTCGACGTGATGCTTCCGGGGCAGGCCGACGGGCTCGACCTCTGCCGCTGGATTCGATCCAGCTCGGAGCTGCCCGTGATCCTGCTGACGGCGCGCGTCGAGGAGGCCGACCGGATCGTCGGGCTCGAGCTCGGCGCCGACGACTACGTCACGAAGCCCTTCTCGCCGCGGGAGCTCGCGACGCGCGTGCGGACGGTGCTGCGCCGCGCGCGACCGGCCGCCGCCCCGAGCGACCGGATCACGCTCGGGCCGCTCGAGCTCGACGCGCGGCGCCACGAGGTGCGCCGCGACGGCGAAGCGCTCACGCTGACGGCCAGGGAGTTCGAGCTGCTCTGGTTCCTCGCCTCGAACCCGAACTGCGTCTTCTCGCGCGACCAGCTCATGCACCGCGTCTGGGGCTATTCCGCTGCGCTCGACACGGGCACCGTCACCGTGCACGTGCACCGGCTGCGCGAGAAGCTCGAGGCCGAGCCCTCCCGGCCGGAGCTGCTCGAGACCGTGTGGGGCGTCGGCTACCGGCTGCGCGCATGAGCATCCGCTCGCAGCTCGCCCTGCTGGCCGTCGCGGCCGTGTGCCTCCCGCTCGCGGCCGTCGTCGGCTTCGGCTTCGTGATGCTCGGCGTGCACGACGAGAAGCTCGTCGCGGTGGCGCTCGCCTCGATGCTGGTTGCGCTCGCCGCCGCGCTCGCCGTCGGCCGACAGATCCTCCGCCCGCTCGACGAGCTGCGCGCGGCCTCGGCTCGTCTCGCCGCGGGCGACATGAGCGCCCGCGCGTCCGAGTCGGGACCGCGAGAGCTGCTCGAGGTCGGCGCCTCGTTCAACGAGATGGCGTCGAACCTCGAGCACCTCTTCGACGCCCGCCGGGAGCTCGTCGCCTGGGCGAGCCACGACCTGCGCACGCCGCTCGCCGCGCTGCGAGCCATGGTCGAGGCGCTCGAGGACGGCCTGGCCGCCCCGGCCGATTACCTACCGGCGATCAGGGCGCAGACCGAGCTGCTCGAGGGCCTCGTCGAGGACCTGTTCGAGCTGGCCCGGATCGACTCCGGCGCCCTGGCGCTCGAGCTGCGCGAGGCATCGCTCGCCGAGCTCGTTAGCGCGTGCGTCGACGCGCTGGGGCCAGACGCCCGCGCGCACGGCGTCCAGCTCGAGTCGCGCGTCCCGGCCGACGCCGTCGTCACGGTCGCACCGGACAAGGTCAGGCGCGTCGTGCTCAACCTCGTCGCCAATGCCGTGCGCCACTCGCGGCCGGACGGCGCGGTCGCCGTCGTCGTCGAGCCGGGGACGGACCACATGGTCGTCGCGGTCGAGGACGATGGCACGGGCCTGCCCGCCGGGGCGCCGGAGCGCATGTTCGAGCGCTTCTGGCGCGACGACGACTCGAGAACCCGGGCGCAGGGCGGCGCCGGGCTGGGCCTCGCGATCGCCCAGGGCCTCGTGCACGCCCACGGCGGGACGATCTGGGCCGAGAACCGCACCGGAGGCGGCGCCCGGGTCGCCTTCACGCTCCCGCTGGACTAGGGCAGCTCCAGGTCGCGCCGCTCGACGAGAAAGGCGCCGGCGGTGAGCACGGCGGTTGCGGCCGCCGCCAGGACGAGCACGCCCCAGCCGCGGAAGCCGTTCTCGAGCGGCGCCTGGCCGACGAGCCAGAACGGCGACAGGAAGCGCAGCGGGTCGAGCCAGCCCGCCAGGTCGTGCAGGCCTCCGACGAGGTACGCCGCCGCGGCGTAGCCCGCCACCACGCCGAGCGCGAGCACCTTGCTCGGCCACGCGGCGCCGAGCGCGACCGCGAGCCAGCCGAAGAACAGACCGAGCACGGCGATGCCGAGCAGCGCCTCGGCCAGGTGCCCGAGGTCGAGCCCGAGGCCGATGATGCCGTCGAGCGCGGCCAGCGCCACGAAGCCGACGGCGCAGACGACCCCGACCTCTGCCGCGAGCGCCGCCGCCTTGGCGAGCACGGCGCTGCGCCTGCGCAGCGGGTAGGCGAGCACGAGCTCGAGCCTGCCGGTCTCCTCCTCGCCCGCGAACGTCCGCGCCCCGGACCCGATCGCGAGCGCCAGCACCAGCAGCGGCAGCATCAAACTGAAGAGCTCGGTGTCGAGGAAGCCGGCGCCCGTCGTGATGTCGCCGCCGATCGCGAAGAGCGACTTGAGCGCCGCCGGGTACTGCTGCACGAGATTCTCAAAGCCGGAGAAGCCTTTGATCGACGGGAAGATCGACGCGACGAGGACGCAGTAGCCGACGATGCCGACACACCAGCCGACGAGCGCTCGCCGGTGGTCGGAGAAGCCGCGGCGGAAGAGCTCAGCCGCCATCGCGCTCCTCGTAGAACTCGAGGAAGATCTCCTCCAGGTCGGCCGGCTGCGAGACGAGGTCGACCACCCGGTGCCTCGCCGCCTCCTTGACGATCGCGTCGAGCGCCGGCTCGGGCGCCGACAAGCGGATCGAGCGGTCGTCACTCCCCTCCACGCGCACCCCGTCGAGGCCTTCGAACGCGCGCGGCTCGACCCGCTCGGCGAACGCGATCGTCACGTGGCGGACCGCGCGCTCGCGCAGCCGCTCGACCGAATCGACGTCGACGAGCCGCCCGGCGCGGATGATCGCGATGCGGTGCGCGACGTGCTGCACCTCGTCGAGCGAGTGCGACGAGAGGAAGACGGTGCGTCCGTCGGCGGCGGTCTCCCGCAGCAGCTCGCGGAACTCGGCCTGCAGAAGCGGGTCGAGCCCGGAGGTCGGCTCGTCGAGGATCACGAGCTGCGGCCGGTCCATGAACGCCTGCACGACGCCGACCTTCTGCCGGTTGCCCTTCGAGAGCTGGCGGATCGGCCTGTCGAGCACGACGCCGAAGCGCTCGCAGAGCTCGTCGCGCAGCCTCGCGTCGACGCCGCCGCGGAGGCGCGCGAGCGAGTCGAGCTGCTCGCGCGCGGTCAGCCGGTCGTAGAGGCGCAGGTCGCCGGGCAGGTAACCGGCCTGCCGCCGCGCCTCGACGCCCCGGCGGCGCGAGTCGAGGCCGAGCAGCGCCGCGCTCCCGCCCGTCGCGCGGATCAGGTCGAGCAGGATCCGGATCGTCGTGCTCTTGCCGGCGCCGTTCGGGCCGAGGAAGCCGAAGACCTCGCCGGCCTCGACGCGGAGGTCGAGCGCCCGGATCGCCTGGACGCCGTTGCGGTAGGTCTTCGAGAGCCCGCTGAGCTCGATCGCCGGTGCGGCCACGCGCGCAGGATCGCCTTTTTCCGGTGCGCTCGGCGGAACGACTCGCTCGTGCCGAGCCCGCGCTCTCGGGAGAATAGGTGGATGCTCGAGCTCGACACCCCGCACGGCCCTGCCCGCGCGCACCTTCGCGACGCGAGCGCGCCGCGCGGTTGGCTGGTGCTCGGCCACGGCGCGGGCGGCGGCGTCGAGTCGCCCGACCTGAAAGGCGCGGCGCAGGCGGGGCTCGACACCGGGCTGAGCGTCGCGCTCGTCGAGCAGCCCTACCGCGTCGCGGGCCGCCGGTCGCCTGCTCCGGCCGCGCAGCTCGACACGGCCTGGGTCGCGGTGCTCGAGCAGCTGCCGCTCAACGCGCTGCCGCTCGTCGCCGGCGGACGCTCGTCGGGCGCGCGCGTCGCCTGCCGCACCGCCGCCGACACGGGCGCGGCCGCCGTCCTCTGCCTCGCGTTCCCGCTGCACCCGCCGGGCCGCCCGGAGAAGACCCGGCTGGAGGAGCTCGACGCCGTCGCCGTCCCGACGCTCGTCGTCCAGGGGGCGAGCGATCCCTTCGGCCTCCCTCCCGCGGCGCCCAACCGCACCGTCGTCACGATCCCGGGCTCGCATTCTCTTCGCAACCCGATTAATGTGGCAGACGCCGTGGCCGAGTGGCTCGCGGCGACTGTCATCGCGTAACGAGGGAGGGGCACTTGAGCACCACTGCTGCGGCGCGATCGAGCGCCGGAATCGCACGCTGGGGCGCGCTGGCCGGAGCGGCCTACGTCGTCCTGTTCGTCATCGGGGTGATCCTGATCTTCGGCAGCTCCCCGGACTCGGGGTCGGCGCCGGCGAAGATCGCCGCCTGGTATTCCGACGGGTCTCATCGCACGACCATCAACATCGGCTGGCTGCTGGCGGGACTCGGCGTCTTCTGCTTCATCTGGTTCCTGAGCGCGCTGCGCCGCACGGTCAGCAGCCTCGAGGCCGGCGACGGCTTCCTCGCGGGGCTCGTCACGATCGGCGGCTCCGTGTACGCCACGCTGACGCTGGCGGCGCTGGCCGTCGACACGGGGATCCGGACGATGAGCGACGACACGTACCACCACACGGTCTACCCGGGGCTGATCCACGCCGCGGACGATGCGAGCTGGGTGCTGCACGCCTCCGGCGGCGCGGGGCTCGCGGCGATGATCGTGGCGGCGTCGCTCGCGGCGCTGCGGGCGGCGGCCGTCCCACGCTGGGCGGGCTGGCTCGGGATCGTCGTCGGCGTCCTGTCGCTGGCCCTGATCGTCTTCTTCCCGTGGTTCGTCGCGGCGCTCTGGGTGCTCGTCGTGAGCGTCGGGATGTTCGCCCGCGGTGGGGTCCGAGAGGAGCCCGTGCCGGTCGCGGCCTAGAAGGGTTCCTGCGCGCGCGGAGCGGGTCGGTCGCCGCTCCGCGCGCACGGCGCCCGAGAATTCGCGCGGATATTCTCTTGCGCACGCGAAATGCTTCCGGTATTGTCACGCGCTCAATTCGGGGAAAGGAGGTACGGTCAGTTGACTAGCACGCTCGCAAATCGCTTCTACGTCACCTTTGCCTCGGGCGCCATGGCCGTACCCGCAGAGGCGGCGTTCGACGATCACAGCCCTCGGGCAGCCTCCATCGGAGCAGCTCCAGCGCACGCTTAGGCGTCGGAGCCACGTTCCGTGAAGGCGGCCCAGGAGGCCGCTTTCGTCGTTTCTGAGGCGAAAAGGTCGTCCCTCACACAACCTAGGAGCACAACGTGGAGCCATCACCCGCGGTGTAGCCGAGTCGATCCCGACTTGGAGCAGCAGCAGATGATGCGCTGAACCGACCGGTAATTGCCCTCGAAAAGAGGCTTGCGCCGAAGGCAGCGCATTGTTCTTCTCGACCTCCGTACGCCGGGCTCTCGACTCGGGTGAATCCGATCGAGACCCACGGCGAAGGGAGGTGAACGCGGTGATGTATTACGACTCCGAGTCCCGCCGCCAGCGCCAGCACGAGCGCATGGCGGAGATCCGGGAGGAGTACCAGCGCGTGCAGCGGCGCGGCGAGTCGCGCAGCTCGGCCGCGATGCGGCGCTACGCCGAGTCTGCGTGGTCGCACATGCGGTGGGCCGTGCCCCGGCGCGCACCGGCCTCCCGTGCCTGAGTCGCTCCACCCGCAGAGCCGCGCGTTCGCCTGGGCGCGCGGCTCTGCCCTTTGGCGCCCGCGGAAGCTACGTCGCAGGCTCTACGTCGAGGCCGGCGACGGCCCGCTGATCGTTCTGCTGGACGGCTTCCCGGAATTCTGGTTCGGGTGGCGGCGACAGATCGAGCCGCTCGCGGCGGCGAGGTTCCGGGTGGTCGCGCCCGACACGGTGGCATCAACCTGTCGTCGAAGCCCGAGGGCTGCAAGGAGTACGGCGTCGACTCGCTCGCCGACGACATCAGCGGCCTGGTCGGAGAGCTCGGTGCCGAGTCCGCGTTCCTGGTCGGCCACGACTGGGGCGGCAGTATCGCCTGGACGGTCGCGATGAACCACCCCGAGGTGGTCGACCGACTGGCAATCCTCAACGCCGCCCATCCGCGGAAGCTCTCGGAGGGGCTGAAGCACCCGAGCCAGCTGCGGAAGTCGTGGTACTTCTTCTTCTTCGCGACGCCTGGGCTGCCCGAGGAAGTCGTACACCTCAGGGACTGGCACTTCTTCCGCCACTTCCTCGAGGACGCGCACCCGCCGTGCACGCCGGAGAGCTCGGACGCTACGAGCAGGCGTGGTCGCAGGAGGGCGCAGCGGCCGGGATGATCAACTACTACCGTGCTTCGATGCGGCAATCGCAGAAGGAAGCCGTGGCGAAGCTCCGGCCCATCTTGGCGCCGACGCTCGTCATCCGGGGAGAGCGCGATTCCTACCTCGGCTCCGACCTCGCCGAGCCCCACAGCGACGACGTGCCGAACCTAGACCGGGTGGAGCGCCTCGCAGACGCATCGCAGTGGGTTCATCACGACGAGGCCGAACGCGTCAACGGGCTACTCATCGACTTCTTCGCCGGCGGCGGTTCGGCCTGACACATCAGGCGTTGCCGCTGCGCGCCGGCGCATCTCGACCAGGTGCAGCGGCAAGACGGCGAGGCACACGGCTTCGCGCGCGGCCAGGTGCGGCGGTGGGCCGTCAACCGGTGACGACGTCTCGACGGGCACCGCGTGCCGCAGGGCCGCCCGCACGAGCACGGCTGCCCTCGGCGCGTGCCAGCGAGAGGTGACGACGACTACTTGGTCGGCGCCGAGCTCCCGCGCGGCCTTCGCGACTCCGAGCGCGTTCTCGCGCGTGTTTCGCGCGTGCGGGTCGAGCAGCACCTCGCCAGCGCGCCAGTGGCCGTGCATCAGCTCGGCCTCGCCCGAGAGCAGCACCACATCGTCCTCGCGGACGATCGACTCGGCGTGCCGGACGCGCGCCTCGCAGATCGCGTGCAGCTCCTCGTCGGCCCGCCGCGAGTAGCCGAGCACCGCGACGAGGCGCATCAGCGGCGCCGGCGCCAGAAGGTCAGCAGCGTCCCGATCACGGTGAAGACGACGAGCAGCGACTTCCAGCCGCGGAGCTTCGACTCGCCGCTGGCGCGCTCCCGCATTTCGACCGGGACCTCGTCGACGCGGAGGCCCGCTTCCGAGAGCCGCAACAGCGCCTCGACCTCGGGCGCGGCGGTCACGTACGGCTGCGCGAGCACCGGCAGCGCCTTCGCGTTGGCCGCGTACATGCCGGAGGTCGCGTCGAGGAACGGCCGGCGCAGCGCGAGCTTCATCCCGCGTCGCAGCAGTGCGGTGCCGAGGCGGCGCGGCCGGCTCGGCACGTAGCGGTACGGCGCGAAGCCGTCGCCACTCGCGAAGCGGGAGCCGACCGCGACGTCGCAGACACCGGACTCGACCCGCTCCAACAGCCGCGCGAGTTCGAGCACGGGGTGCTGGCCGTCGGCGTCGACGCGGCCGCAGAGCGCGTAGTCGTGCTCCTCCGCATAGGCGTAGCCGGTGGCGATCCCGGCGGTGAGGCCGCGGTTCTCGCCGAACGAGACGACCTCGGCGCCGTGCTCGCGCGCGACGTCGGCAGTGCGGTCGGTCGAGCCGTCGTCGATCACGACCACGTCGGCGTCGGGCAGCACGAGGTGCAGCTCGTCGAGCACGGCCGGCAGGTTCTGCTCCTCGTTCCAGGCCGGGATGAAGACGAGCGTGCGCACGCTGCGCAGGCTACGCTCCGGCGAGCTCCTCGAGCTGGTCAGCCAGCTCCTCTAGCGGCGCCGTCGCGTCGAGCTCGGCCGTCGCGGTCGCGCGCAGGAGCGGCTCGACCTCCGCGAGATGCCGCAGCACGAGCTCACGCTCCTCGACGCTCTTCCCGTACGGGTTGTCGGTGCGCCCGTCGATGCGCGCGAGCAGCGTCTCGGCCGGCGCGCTCAGCAGCACGACCTCGTCGAGCCGGTCGTAGAAGCGCCCCTGATTCGTGTGGCAGCCGGCGATGAACAGGTGGCCGCACTCATGACTCTCGAGCAACGTGTCGATCGCGTCCTCGCGCCAGTTCCAGCCGTCGTCGACCCAGACCCGCCACTCGTCGGCGTCGGTGTCGACGACGCGGTGGCCGCGCCCGGCGAGGACGCGGAGCACGCTCGACTTGCCGGTGCCGGACATGCCGGTGACGAGCACCTTGGCCATCGGGCGCGCACGCTAGCTAGGGTCGCGCCGATGCGCTTCACGACGCGGCCCGAGCTGCGCGGCACCTTCGGGATGGTCGCGTCGACCCACTGGCTCGCCTCCGCCGCGGGCATGGCGATGCTCGAGCGCGGCGGCAACGCCTTCGACGCCGCGGTCGCCACCGGCTTCGCGCTGCAGGTGGTCGAGCCGCACTCCAACGGGCCGGGCGGCGAGGTGCCGATCCTGCTCTACAGCGCGGAGCGCGACGAGGTCTTGCTGATCGACGGGCAGGGTGTGGCGCCGGCGGCCGCGACGATCGACCGCTACCGCGAGCTAGGGCTGGAGCTTGTTCCCGGAACGGGGCTCCTCGCCGCCTGCGTTCCCGGCGCGTTCGACGCCTGGCTGCTGCTGCTGCGCGACTTCGGGACGCTGTCGCTCGCCGAGGTGCTCGAGCCGGCGCTCGGCTACGCCGAGGGCGGCTACCCGGTGGTGCCCGGCATCACCGCGACGATCGCCGGCGTCGAGCAGGTCTTCCGGGACGAGTGGCCGAGCTCGGCCGAGCTGTACCTGCCGGCGCCGCAGCCGGGGACGCTCTTCCGCAACCGGGAGCTGGCGGCGACGTACCGGCGCGTGCTCGAGGAGTCCGGCGGCGAGGTCGAGCGCGCGCGCGACGTCTTCTACCGCGGCTTCGTCGCCGAGGCGATCGCGGGCTTCGCCGAACGGGAAGGCGGCCTGCTGACGGGCGACGACCTCGCGTCGTGGCAGGCGAAGCTCGAGCCGCCGCTCGAGCGCGAGTATCGCGGGTGGCGGGTCTTCAAGACCGGCCCGTGGGGCCAGGGGCCCGTCTTCCTGCAGCAGCTCGCGCTGCTCGACGGCTTCGACCTCGGCGACGGCGCGGACTTCGTCCACACGGTCGTCGAGTGCGCGAAGCTCGCGTTCGCCGACCGCGAGGCCTGGTACGGCGATCCGGACTTCGTCGACGTGCCGCTCGACGAGCTGCTCAGCCCCGAGTACGCCGCCGAGCGGCGGAGGCTCGTCTCCGGCGAGGCCTCGGCCGACCTGCGGCCCGGCAGCCCGCGCGGCCGCGAGCCGCGGCTGCCGGCGATCCCCGACGCTGCGCCTGCGCCGGGCACCGGTGAGCCGACCCGTGGCGACACCTGTCACCTCGCCGTCGCCGACCGGCACGGCAACGTCGTCTCGGCGACGCCGAGCGGCGGCTGGCTGCACGGCTCGCCGATCGTCCCCCGGCCTTGGCTTCTGCCTCGGCACGCGCGCCCCGATGTTCTGGCTCGAGGACGGGCTGCCGGCCTCGCTCGAGCCGCGCAAGCGGCCGCGCACAACGCTGTCGCCGACGCTCGCACGCCGCGACGGCGAGGTGCTCGTGTTCGGCACGCCGGGTGGCGACCAGCAGGACCAGTGGTCGCTCGCCTTCTTCCTCTCGCTCGTCCACTCGGGCCTCGGCCTGCAGGAGGCGATCGACGCCCCGGCCTTCCACACCGAGCACTTCCCCGAGTCGTTCTTCCCGCGGCAGCCGCGGCCGCGAACGCTGCAGCTAGAGGACCGGTTCGGCCCGGTCGTCGCGGACGAGCTCCGGCGGCGCGGCCACCTCGTCGAGCCGCAGGGGCCGTGGTCGCTCGGCCGCCTCAGCGCCGCCGGGACGCTCCCGGACGGCTCGCTGCGCGCAGCCGCGAACGCCCGCGGCATGCAGGGCTACGCCGCCGGCCGCTAGCTCTCGGCGGGCATGTCCTGCACGACGCCGACCAGGTTTCCTTCCGGATCCTCGAACTGGCCGAGCGTGACCATCTCCATGATCGTCTCCGGGCCCATCACGCGCGTGCCGCCGAGGCTCTCGGCCTTCTGCAGCGCCTCCTCGACGTCAGGCACCGCGACGTAGAACGTGACGTGCCCGTCGTAGCCTTCGGGCCCCTGGGCCACGCCGCCGCCGATGCCGAGCTCGCCGTTGGCCGCCTTGTTGTCGTCGCGCGCGACCATCCCGTACTCCATCGGGTTGTTCGTGTCGATGTTCCAGCCGAAGAGCTCGCCGTAGTAGCCGCGGAGCTTGCCGCCGTCCTTGCCGATGATCTCGAAGTGCACTACCGGGTAGCCCATCTCCGTCTCCTTTCGCGTTCGGGTCACCTGCTTAGACGGCGCGGACGCCGGAAGCTCATCTCCGCGGCCGCGACTAGCGGCTGGGCGGCGAGGTGAGTGCGCGGACGCCGGTCCAGCACGCCAGCGTTACGCCGGCGAGCGCATAGACCGCTGCGAGCGCCTCGCGATCCTCGAACAGGAGCAGCAGCGCACAGGCGAGTCCCGCCGCACCGCCGGCGAACGCGACCGGCAGCAGCAGCACCTCGGCCCACGTCACCTGCCGCTTCATGTGACGGAGCCTAGCGGCCGCCCCCATACGACGCCGAGGCACGAACGGATGGTTAAGCGCCCGTTGCGACATCAATCCTCCGCGCGGCCGTGGCGCGTACTTCCTTGCAGAAAAGGAGGTACCAAATGCGAAGAATCGGACTCCTCGCAGCGGCGCTGGCAGTAGCGGCCGCGGCAGCGATCGTCGCCGCCGTCCTCGCCACCAACGGCTCCGCGAAAACGAGCGCGGTAGTGAAGACGATGCACAACGCAGCGCTCGGCAAGACGATCCTCGTGAACCGCAACGGGCTCACGCTCTATTCGCTGAGCGCCGAGCGGCACGGACGCTTCATCTGCACGAACGGTGCGTGCACCGCGCTCTGGAAGCCGCTCGTCGTCGCCAAGGGCGTCAAGCCGACCGGCGTGAGCCACCTCACGATCGTGAAGCGGCCCGACGGCTCGCGGCAGGTCGCCTTCCGCGGCGCCCCGCTCTACCGCTTCGTGCAGGACACGAAGCCGGGTCAGACCAACGGCAACGGCTTCAAGGACGTCGGCGTCTGGCGGCCCGTCACGACCAGCGGGACGTCGACCGCGCCCACACCCGCGCCGGCTTCTTCCAACAGCAACCCCTACGGCTACTAGCCGGTCGCAGAGCGCCGCGGCGGTACGTCACGCCGCGGCGCTTTGGCGCGCGTTCGTGGTCGTCCAGTCGAGCAGGTAGTCGGCGACCTCCTCCCAGCCGGCCTGGCCCGGGTAGTGGCAGCGGCCCGGGTACTCCTTGTGCTCGGTCTTCGACGGCGCCTGGCTCTGCTTCTTCCAGGTCGCGACGTTGAGCGAGGCCGGGCAGATCCGGTCTTCCGTGCCGGTCACGAGGACGAGCGGCGCGCGCTGCGCGTTGTCGAAGCTCAGTTTGGTCGCGCTGCCGGGGTAGGCCGCCTGGAAGAACGGCCGTGCCGAGCCCGGGATGTAGTACCGGTCGTAGACGGCGTCCGAGTCGTCGCGGCTGAGCGCGTTCGTGAAGCACCAGTGGAACTGGTCGCGCGTCAGCGGGACGGTGTTCTCCTTGCCGAACGGGTTCCTGAGCGCCGGGAAGCCGGCGCGGAGCGTCGAGAGGGGCAGCGGGAAGACGCCTTTCGGGGTGGCGGTCCCGAGCGCGGCGCCGGCGCTACCGAGCCCGCGGTCGAGCAGCAGCTGGGTAATCAGCCCGCCGAACGAGTGGCCGATCACGATCGGCGGCCGGTCGAGCCCGCGGATCATCGAGTCGTAGGCGTCGACGACGTCGACGATCGAAAGTCCGCGCAGCGGCGACGGGTCGCTGCGTAGCGCGGCCGGCTCCCGGTCGAGCCCGGGCCACGCGGGCGCGAGCACTTCGTGGCCGCGCGCGCGGTAGCGCTCGGCCCAGTGCTCCCACGAGAGCGGCGTCATCCACATGCCGTGGATCAGCACGATCGTCTGCGGGTCGTTCGAAGGTGCGGCGGCGGCCATCGCCGCCACCCTACCCCGTAGCTCGTCACTGATTCCACTTGTCGGCGGTCTTCTTGCCGTGGCCGCTCGGCTTCGTGCGCGGGTCGGGCACCTGCGACTCGCGCGTCGTCATCGAGCCCCCTTCGAGCGCCGGGCCGAGAAGCTCTTGCCGAAACGCTCGAGCCGGCGGAAGTGGCGGTTCACCGGTTCACGCTCGACATGTCGGCGTAGCGGTCGCCGGCGGCGGCGCCGGACGGGAAGACCGACTCGAGCTCGGCGAGGTCGTCGGCCGAGAGCTCGACCTCGAGCGCCGCGACGTTCTCCTCGAGGTGCGCGACACGCGTCGTGCCCGGGATCGGCGCAATGTCGCCGCCCTGGGCCAGCACCCACGCGAGCGCGAGCTGTCCCGGCGTGACCTCCTTCTCGGCGGCGAGCTCCTGCACCCGCTCGACGAGGTCGAGGTTGCGCCCGAAGTTCTCGCCCTGGAAACGCGGATGGTTGCGCCGGAAGTCGCCCTCCGGGATGTCGTCTGGCGAGCGGAAGCGGCCGGAGAGGAAGCCGCGGCCGAGCGGGCTGTAGGCGACGAAGCCGATCCCGAGCTCGCGCACCGTCGGCAGGATCTCGGCCTCCGGGTCGCGCGACCAGAGCGAGTACTCCGTCTGGAGCGCCGCGATCGGGTGCGTCGCGTGCGCGCGCCGGATCGTCTCGGGCGCGGCCTCGGAGAGCCCGAGGTGGCGGACCTTGCCCGCCTGGACGAGCTCGGCCATCGCGCCGACCGTCTCCTCGATCGGCGTGTCCGGGTCGACGCGGTGCTGGTAGTAGAGGTCGATGTGGTCGACGCCGAGCCGCTGCAGCGAGCCGTCGCACGCCTGCAGCACGTACTCGCGGTCGCCGCGGATCCCGCCCCTCGAGCCGTCGGCGTTGCGGACGTTGCCGAACTTCGTCGCGATCACGACCTCGTCGCGCCGGCCGTCGACCGCGCGGCCGACGAGCTCCTCGTTCGTGAACGGCCCGTACATGTCGGCCGTGTCGAGGAACGTGACGCCGAGCTCGAGCGCCCGGTGGATCGTCCGGAGCGCTTCGTCCTCGTCCGCGGTCCCGTAGAACTCGGACATCCCCATGCACCCGAGCCCGAGCGCGGAGACCTCGAGTCCCTGTCCCAGCCGTCGCGTCTGCACGCCGGTCGCGTTCCCGATCGAGGCGAGTGGAAACGCCGAGGCCCGGGCGGCTCGGGCGGCCCGGGCCCCGGTGTCGGCTCCCGCTACCTAGCCCTCAGCGGAAAGCACTTCGTAGGTCGGGTTGTCGCCGTGCTGCTGGGTTGTCGCGCGCGTTCGGGGTCGTGCGGCGCGCTCGACGGCGGCGCTACGAGAGGGCGGAGCTGGCGTGGGTCACGCGGTTGGTCGAGTTCGGTGTCGAGGCGGTGACGTTCAGTCGAGCAGCGGGTCGTGGCCCCAGTTGAGCAGCGAGTAGCGCCACCGGGTGTTCGTGACGTCGCCGGCCGGGCGCTGCGCGAGATGCCGGTGGACGTAGCCGACGACCTTGCGCATGTGACGGTAGTCGGCGTCGCTCAGGTCGTGCTCGGGCAGCTGCAGCAGGTGGACGATGCGGCGGCCCGAGGCGTGGCCGACCGACTCGCCGCGGCCGTCGGGATCCCACCCGACGCTCCGCGACTCCTCGGTCTCGAGCCACGCCTCGAGCTCGTCCGCCTCGAGGTTGACGGCCTCCTGGAACTGGAGCGCGATCCGCTGCAGCTCCCGCGGCCCCATCAGGCGGCGCGCCGGTGTTCTGCGCCCCGCTGGGGGGCGAGCTGCGCGACGTGGCCCTTTTCCCGACGCACGAGCGCCGGCAGCCGGGTCGCGCCGTAGACGGCCGAGAGGCCGACGAGGCCGTAGATCACGCGCGTGGCGGCGTTCGTCTGGCCGAAGTCGAGGCCGAAGATCCACGCCACGAGGTCGAACTTCGCGACGGCCACGAGACCCCAGTTGAGGCCGCCGACGACGAGCAGGACGCCCGCCAGCAAGTCGAGATTGCGCTTCATCCCTGTCCCTCCTCTGTATAGCTTTCGTCGAGACTGTATCGAGAGTCATACGCCTTGTCAAATCATTGTTCAGGTTCTGTAGACTCGGCTCCATGGCAGTCGACGGATACCTCCGGATCGGGGAGCTGAGCCGACGGACCGGCGTCAGCGTCGAGCTCCTGCGCGCGTGGGAGAAGCGCTACGGCCTGCTCGAGCCCGAGCGGTCCGGCGGCGGGTTCCGCCTCTACTCCGACGACGACCTCGATCGCGTCCGCTCGATGCAGCGGCACCTCGACGAAGGGCTGGCCGCGGCCGAGGCCGCACGGCGCGCGCTGCGCTACGAGGCCGAGCCGCCGCCGGTCGCCGGCGGTCTCGTCGCGGGCCTGAAGCGCGAGCTCGCCCAGGCCTTGGCGTCGTTCGAGGAGGCGCGCGCCCACACGGTCTTCGACCGCCTGCTCGCGTCGCTGAGCCTCGACACCGTGCTGGCGGAGGTCGTGCTCCCGTACCTGCACGAGCTCGGCGACGCGTGGGAACGCGGCGACGCGACCGTCTCCCAGGAGCACTTCGCCAGCGCGCTCATCCGCGGCCGGCTGCTCGGGCTCGCGCGCGGCTGGGGCGGCGGCTCCGGCCCGCGCGCGCTGCTCGCCTGTCCCGGCGGCGAGCTCCACGACCTCGCGTTGATCGCGTTCGGGCTCGCGCTGCGCTCGCGCGGCTGGCGGATCACGTACCTCGGTCAGGACACGCCGCTCGAGGCCGTCGGCGAGCACGGCGAGGCGCTGCAGCCGAACTGCGTGGTGCTGGCGTTCACGCAGCGCGGCGCGCTGGACGACGAGCTCGACGTGCTGAAGCGGATGGCCGCGACGGCGCCCGTCTGGGTCGCCGGCGCGGGCGCAACCGCAGAGCTCGCGGAGCGCACCGGCGCGAAGCTGCTCGGAGGCGATCCCGTCCAGGCCGCCGACGCGGTCGCCGCGCGCTAGCCGAGCAGGTCCGCCAGCCCGATGTCGGCGGGACGGCGACCGTCAGTGGTCGTCAGGTTCGGGTCGGCCCCGTGCTCGAGCAGGAGCCGAACCAGCTCCTCGTCGCCGTTCTGCGCCGCGGCGTGGAGCGCGGTGAACCCGTCCTCGCCGGGATGGTTCGGGTCGGCGCCGTGGTCGAGCAGCACGCGCGCCAGCGGCACCGACTGGACGAAGGCGGCGGTGCCGAGCGGCGGCACCCGCGCGAAGGCGCTCGTCGCGAGCGCGTTCGGGTCGGCGCCGGCTGCGAGCAGGACGCGCGCCGCCTCCTCCTGGCGCCCGAAGACCGCGAGGTGCAGCGCCGTGAAGCCGTCGTCGGAGAACGCCAGCGCCCGCGCCGGGTCGTCGCGAACGATCTCCGCCAGGCGTTCGTCGCGCCCGAACGCCGCCGCCTCGAAGACGGACAGCTCGCCGTCCGGCGGCAGCAGCTTCCGCGCCCGCTCGTCGTCCCCCTCGTACAGCGCCTGCAATGCCTCGCTCATCTCGCTCCTTCCGTCCCGATAGTTAGGTAGCCTACCTACTTGAGATGAGCGAGTGCAACGACGTCGCAGACCGGCTGCACTCCGCGGCCATCCACCTGCTGCGCAGGGCAGCCGAGGACGACCGCGCTGCAGGGCTCAGCCGTGCACGCCTCTCCGCCCTCTCCGTCGTCGTCTTCCGCGGGCCCTTCACGCTCGGCGCCCTCGCCGCCGCCGAGGGCGTCCGCTCCGCGACGATGAGCGGGATCGTCAACGGACTCGAGCGGGAGGGACTCGTGCGCAGGCGGCGGCACGGGCGCGACCGCCGGGCCGTCAACATCGAAGCGACCGCCGCGGGACGGCGCCTGCTCCACCGCGCGCGCAAGACGCGGATCGAGCGCGTGGCGTCGCGACTCGCGGATCTCGAGCCCGACGACCTCGAAACCTTGGCGCGGGCCGCGGAGCTCCTCGACGAGCGCTTCGCGCCGCGCTAGCCGGCCGACGCGAGCGCGGCGCGCGCGCGGTCCGCGGCAAGCGCGTGCCCCTTCGCCTCGGCGATCGAGAGCGCCTGCTCGAGCGCCTGTCGCTCGACTTCGCGCCGTCCTGCGACGTGCGCCACCTCGGCGCACGCGAACGCGAGGTCCAGGTGCAGGATGACGTAGTCGCGAGGCTCCACGAGGTCGGCGGCCTCGGCGAGCGCCTGCTCCGCCGCGGCGACGTCACCACGGCGGGCGAAGACGAGCGCGCGGACGATCCGCGCCCTAGCGTGGGGCTCGAAGTCGTCGGCCTGGCTCGTCGTCTCGGCCTCGGCGGCGTGGCGAAGCGCCTCGTCGTCGCGCCCGAGCTCGGCGCAGACGTGCGCCTGAAACCCCATGATGGTGGCGAGATAGCCGGTGTCGACGGTCTTCTCGAGCACCGAGCGCCCGGCGGCGAGCTCGCCGTACGCACGCTCGAGGCCACCTGCGTACAGCTCGAGCTCCGCCTCGATCATCGAGGTTCCCGCGTGCCAGATCCGGTCGCCGAGGTCATCGAGCAGCCGGCGGCCCTCGGCCAGCTCCCGGCGGCCATCGTCGACCCGTCCGAACCCTCCCAGCGCGCAGCCGCGGACCAGCTGCGTCAGCGCCCGGAGCCGAATCGACGCCGTGGCGGCAGCGATCTCGTCGCAGAGCCGCAGCGTGTCGTCGCCGTGCGTCGGGCCCCACCATGCCGTCCAGAGCAGCCACATGTGGACGTCGTCGACGAGCCGCGGTCTCGAGTCCTCGGCCCGGGCCAGGGCCTCGTTCCAGTACGTGTGCGCCTCGACGCTCTTGCCCAGCCAGGCGGTGAAGGTGCCCATCAGCCGCAGCGCCCAGGCCTGCCCGTCGCGGTCGCCGAGGCGCTCCAGCTGGGCGAGCGCCTCGCGTACATCCAGGAGCGCCGCGGTCATCGTCGACTCCCGGTCGTGGTGGACGTCGTACTCGGCTGCGGCGACGACGCACCGTGCCAGCAGGCGCTCGTCGCCGGCCGCCTCTGCGCCGGCGGCGACCGCTCTGCGCACCTCGGCCGCCTCCTCGTACGCACCCAGCTCGGCCTGGATGGTCGAGTACTCGAGGCGGGCGTAGCCGGACTCCGGGTGCTCGGGCGGCAGCAGCTCGAGAGCGCGGCCGAGCAGCCCACCGGCGGCGGCGAGGTCGCCGCGAGCCGTCGCACGGTCGGCGCTGCGGAGGAGGCGCGCGCCGGCGCGCTCCGCGAGCGCGGCGGCCGCACCGTCGAGCGGCCCGAGGTCGCGGCGGTACCCGAAGGCCTGCTCGAGGTGGTAGCCGACGATCTCGTCGAGCTCGACCAGAGCGGCGCCGTGCTCCTCGAGCCAGGTCGCGAACCGCTCGTGGAGCTCCGCGCGCGTCGCCTTCGGGAGTGCCTCGTAGGCGGTGTCGCGGATCAGGAGGTGGCGAAAGCGGTAGGCGTCGTCGTCGGGCAGGACAGGCCGCTCCGGCCGCACCAGATCCTTGCGCACGAGCGTGACCAGGCGCCCGTCGAGCTGCTGCTCCTCCGGCGCGAGCGCGAGGACCGACCCGCGGTGGAACACCTGCCCCTCGACTGCGCCGCGCTCGAGCACGTTGCGCTCCGCCGGCTCGAGGCCGTCGAGCCGGGCCGCGAGCAGCGCCTGGATCGTGGGCGGAACCGCCACCTCGCTACCGCCGTCCTCGGCGACGGCGACCATCTCCTCGACGAAGAGCGGGTTCCCGCCGGCGGCATCGAGGATTCGCTGCCGCAGGCCCTCCGGCACGCCGTCGCCGAGCGCGGCCAGCAGCTCCGCAGTCTCCTCGGGTGCGAGCGGCTCGAGCAGCACGTTCGTCGCGTTCAGCTTCCCGCCGCCCCAGGCAGGCCTCGCGTCGAGCAGCTCCGGCCGCGCCATGCAGAGGAGCAGGATCGGGGCGTCACGGCTCAGGTCGGCGACGTGCTCGACGAGGTCGAGGAAGGTCGGCTCGCCCCAGTGCAGGTCGTCGAAGACGACCACGACCGGCCGCTCAGCGGCGCGCGACTCGAGCAGCTTGCGGAACGCCCACGCGATCTCCTCCGGGGAGCTCGCCGCCGCGTCGTCGCCGAGCAGCGCCGCCAGCGGGCCGGCCGTGACCCCGCCGGGTGCGAGCTGCTTCACGACCTCCGTCACGGGCCAGTAGCTGATTCCTTCGCCGTAGGACAGGCACCGGCCGACGACCGCGGTCGCGTCGACATCGGCGAGGAACTCCTGGACGAGGCGCGACTTCCCGACACCCGCTGCGCCAAGAATCGTGAACAGATGGCAGAAGCGGTCGCTGACGACGTGCGCGAACGCGCCGGCCAGCAGTGCCCGCTGCCGCTCGCGGCCGATCATCGGAGCGGCGTCGCGACGTGCAGGCGGGGCGGCGCCGACGGCGAGCAGCCGGTACGCGACGAGCGGCTCCGACTTGCCCTTCGCCGTCACGGGCGGGGCGGCCTCCACCTCGGCCCCGCCGCGCACCAGCCGCTGTGTCTCCGTGCCCAGCAGGACCTCACCCGGCGCGGCGGCCTGCTCGAGGCGGGCTGCGACGTTGACCGCATCCCCCGTCGCGAGCCGCTCTTCGGTGCCGGTCACGACCTCGCCGGTGTTGACGCCCATGCGCAGCTCGAGCCGCGTGCCGTAGTCACGGTCGAGCTCGTCGTTGAGGGCGCCGAGGCCGCTGCGCAGCTCGTCGGCTGCGCGTACCGCGCGCAACGCGTCGTCCTCGTGCACGGTTGGCACGCCGAAGACGGCCATCACCGCATCCCCGATGAACTTCTCGACCGTGCCGCCGTGGCGCTCGACGACCGACTTGGCCGTCTCGAAGTAGCGCGCCATCACGCGCCGCAGACTCTCGGGGTCGATCCGCTCGCCGAGCGCGGTCGAGCCGGTCACGTCGCAGAAGAGCACCGTGACGACCTTGCGCACCTCACGCGCGGGCGCCGGCGCCGCGAGCACGGCGCCACAGGAGTCGCAGAAGCGCGCCTCCTCCCGGTTCTCCCTTCCGCAGCTCGCGCAGACGAGCACGGCTCAGCTTAGGGCGATCTCCGTCTCCGGGTCGAAGAAATGCAGCGAGGCCGGGTCGACGGCGAGCGACACGACTTCGCCGCGCTCGCACGACGAGCGCGAGTTGAGGCAGGCGCAGAAGTCGGAGCCGGCGTCCAGCTCGAGCGCGTCAGGGTCGAGGTGCACGATCACTTGCGAGCCGACGGGCTCGGCCAGCGCGACCGGCGCCCGCAGGATCGGTTTGCCGCAGTTGTCCGTCGCGATCTCGAGGTGCTCCGGCCGCAGCCCGACGATCACCTCGCCGCCCGCGCGGCCGGCGACCGACGCCGGCAGCAGCCGCGTCGAGAGGTCGAGCTTGGTCGAGCCGAAGCTCGCGACGAGCGATCCGTTCGATCCTTCCAGCCGGGCGCGCACGAAGTTCATCGCGGGCGAGCCGATGAAGCCGGCGACGAACAGGTCGGCCGGGTTGGCGTAGAGCGCCTGGGGCGTGTCGATCTGGACGATCCGGCCGTTCTGCATGACGGCGACGCGGTCGCCCATCGTCATCGCCTCGACCTGGTCGTGCGTGACGTACATCGTCGTCGTGCCGAGGTCGTCCTGGAGGCGCTGAATCTCGGCGCGCATCTGGACGCGGAGCTTCGCGTCGAGGTTCGAGAGCGGCTCGTCCATCAGGAACGCCTCCGGGTCGCGCACGATCGCGCGGCCCATCGCGACGCGCTGGCGCTGCCCGCCCGAGAGCTGCGCCGGCTTGCGCCCGAGCAGGTCGGTGAGGCCGAGCTTCGCCGCGGCCGCCTCGACGCGCTCCTTGATCTCCCGCTTCGGCGTGTGCCGGAGCCGCAGGCCGAAGCCGATGTTCTCGCGCACCGTCATGTGCGGGTAGAGCGCGTAGCTCTGGAAGACCATCGCGATGTCGCGGTCCATCGGGTGGAGGCCGTTGACGACGCGGGAGCCGATCCGGATCTCGCCCTCGGTCAGCTCCTCCAGCCCCGCGGTCAGGCGGAGCACGGTCGTCTTGCCGGA
>DASSQG010000094.1:0-10800 GCA_035702625.1 Gaiellaceae bacterium
CGCAGACGCTGCAGTCCGTCGACGTCGCCGCGCCGTTCGAGCTCTGCGAGCGCCAACTCGCAGGAGCACAGTGCACGTTCGAGGCGAGAGCGGTTCGCCTCGAGGTCGATCGTCCGCTGACGGAGGTCGAAGTCCACCTCATGATGGTCGCCGAGACGCGCGCGCCCCGCCTGACCCGGCTGCGTCATCGAACAGGAGGTTCCCGAAAAAGAGGTGCCGGGGAAGGGACTCGAACCCTTACGCCCCGCGAGGGGACACCTGATTTTAAGTCAGGCGCGTATCACCAGTTTCGCCACCCCGGCGGGCCGAAGGATAGCCCCGAGCCCGTGTGGCTCTAGAGCCCGGCCGGGAACTTGTACGTGGCCGGGATCTTCTTCGGCGGCGTCCCGATCACGAACGCGATCTCCTGGTGCTCCTTGAGCACGAGCGCCGCCGGGTCGCCGTGGTACGGCTGCCCATTCACGTACATCGCCCACGGCGTCAGCTCCTGGCAGTAGCCGCCGACGCAGTCGTTCGTCAGGCGCACGCCCCAGACGCCGAAGAACTGCCCGAGGTCGAAGTTCTTCGCCTTCGGCGACTCGACGTGCATGATCCCGCTCGCGTCGTGGGTGTGTAGCTCGGTCAGGAACTGGCCGTCGTAGATGCCGATTCCCTGCGGCACGACCTCGTGCTTGCCGTTCACGTAGAGGTCGAGATGCTGGTGGATGTGCAGCACCTCGCCCTCGTTCGTCAGCGCGTGCACGCCCACGGGCTTCAGGCGGTCGGGGAGCGTGTCGAGCCCCGGGTTCCACGGCGCGGGGCCGGTCTGCAGGCCCGCGAGCTGGCTGTCGTTCGGAACCTGCGCCGAGCTGTTGTTGCCGCCGCCGCTGCGCCCGACGAAGACGACGCCGGCGACGACCGCCGCGATCACGAGCACCGCGAGGCCGATCCACAACGGCAGACGTTCGGAAGCCATCCAGCTCGGACGCTTCTTCGGATCGGAGCGCCGCTGAGGTGCTTGGACCTTCCGCGGCGGCGCCGGAGTACGCGACTTCTTGGCCACCGCGGCGCGGATGGTAGCAGCGTCTTGACGCGATTCCCCTGACCCGTTAGGGTCGTCCCGTCAGATCCGGAGGGCCGCAAGGTTTTCCGGATCTGGCGTTTTTTGTGCCCTTTGGAATACTCGTGGCTCCGGCAACCCGCAAGGAGGCACGGATGAGTTTCCTCGACAAGCTCCTCGGCCGCGGGAAGAAGGCGGCCGGCGACGTGACCGGCGACAGCTCGATGGCGAGCGAGGGCATGCACCAGGAGCAGGAGGCAATGGCCTCCGAGCGTGCAGATCACGCCGAACAGGTCGCGCAGGACGAGCGGGAGCGTGCGGCGGAACATCACGCCGAGCGCACCGACGGCACGTAATCCCCGCTGAACAAGCGGTTTGCGAGGGCGGCGAGAGCCGCCCTCGTCGTTGCCGTCCGACCCCGTCCCTAGGGTTCGTCGGCTCATGCTCGTCGCCCTCACACTGGTCGTCTTGCTCGCCGGCGGGGCCGCGCTCGCGGTCTGGCTGAGCCGCCGCCTGGCCGCGCAGAGCACTGCGACGGCCCACGCCCTCGACCAGCTGCTCGCGGTGCGGAACCGCGAGGTCGACGGCCGCCTCGAGGCGATCACGGCGACGATGGACCGCCGGCTCGGCGAGCTCGACACCAAGGTCGACCGCCGGCTCGAGCACGCGTCGAAGCAGACGAACGAGATCCACCGTCAGCTCGGCGAGGTCGGCCAGGCCACCTCGCAGATGGCCGAGCAGGCGAAGGAGCTCAGCCAGCTACAGCAGATCCTGCGGCCGCCCAAGGCGCGCGGCGGGTTCGGCGAGCTCCTGCTCGAAAACCTGCTCGGCGACCGGCTGCCGCGCAGCGCGTTCGAGATCCAGTACGGGTTCAGCGGCGGCGAGCGTGTCGACGCGGTGATCAAGGTCGACCGCCTCGTCCCGATCGACTCCAAGTTCCCGCTCGACAACTTCGAGCGGATGGTCGCGGCCGACAACGAGCTCGAGCGCCAGCAGTTCGAGAAGCTGTTCGCGCGCGACGTGAAGGGCCACGTCGACGCGATCTCGGCGAAGTACATCCGGCCGGACGAGGGCACCTACGAGTTCGCCTTCATGTACCTGCCGTCGGAGGCGATCTACTACGAGCTCGCCTGCGGCCGCACCGGCGCGCTGCTCGCGTACGCGCACGAGAAGCGCGTGCTCCCCGTCTCGCCCACGACCCTGACCGCGTACTTGCAGGTAATCGTCCTCGGCCTGAAAGGGTTGCAGATCGAACAGCACGCCCAGGAAGTGATGGCGTATTGCGCGCGGCTGCAGGCCGACTTCGGCAAGTTCAAGGAGGACTTCGAGCTGGTCGGCACGCACCTCGAGCGGGCGCACAAGAAGTTCGCCGACTCCGAGAAGCGGCTCGGCAAGTTCGAGACGAAACTCGAGCAGGCTTCGGACTCCGAGCAGGTCGAAGCGATCGAGGCGCGCGAGCTGCCGCGCGTCGTCGACGCCGCTTGACGAGCGACGCCCTAGGTCGGCACCTGAGGTTCGACCACTGCGTGATCGCGGTCTCCGACTGGGCGCGCTCGAACGAGTTCTACGCGCAGGTGCTCGGCGCGGAGGTCTTTCAGCACGACGGGCAATCGGGGCGCTATCGCTTCGGCGACTGGCAGCTGAACGTCCACGGGCCGGCCTTCTCGGGCCGCAACGCCCGAAGGCCCGTCGAGCCGGGGAACAGCGACCTCTGCTTCGTGTGGGACGGGCCGATCGAGGACGCAGTCGAGCACCTGCGGCAGTGCGGCGTCGAGGTCGAGGCGGGCCCATTGGAGATGGACCGCGGCGCCGGCGGCCCCGGGCGGCACGTCTACTTCCGCGACCCAGACGGCAGCCTGCTCGAGTTCGTCTCGTACGCCTAGGTCAGAAGCGGAGCAGGGCGCCGATGCCCTCGACGGGCTGCAGGTCGTCGCGCTGCGTCAGGGCCAGCGTGCGCCCGCCGTGGGCGAGCGTCTGGTGCACGGCGAGGTCGAGACCCTCGTCACGCCGCTCCATCTGCGTGCCGTCGAGCGGGCACGCCCCGCCCTCGCTTGCGACTCGACCGCACGCCGGGCACTCCCACGCCGGCCGGTCGACGCCGTCCTCGTAGAGCAGGAGCTCGACCCGCGCGTCCGAGGCAGCCTCGAGCGTGGGGCCCCAGCCCGCGGCCGCACGGCCGTTGCGCCCGGCCTCCTCACGCCACCGTTCGACCGTCTCCGTCTCCTGCTCGCCGCGCCACTCCTCGAGCAGCGGCTCGACCTGCTGCAACAGCTCGGGCGGCGTCGCGTGGGCCTCGGCGCTCGTCCAGCCGATCACGTGCTTCCTGGCCTCGTTCGAGAGCGCGCCCTCGAACTCGGGCCGCGTCTCCTCGGTCGCGACGACGATCACGCGCGGCCCGCGCAGGCGCCGCACGGCGCGGTCGACGTGCTCGGCGACCTCCTTCAGATGGTCGTGCACGAGCTTGTCGATGTGACGCTGGTAGCGCGCCTGCGACCAGCCGCCCTGGTCGTGCCGGCCCGGCGTCTCGTCCGTCTGCTCGACGATCTCCTCGAGCCGGCCGGCGCGCAGGCGGTAGAGCTCGCCGCGCTCGCGCCCGACCACGACGACGAGTGCGCCCTCGCCGCGCCCGACCAGCGAGACGAGCGGCGCGAGGTAGAGGCTCCGGTTGACCTTGACGGCGTCCGCTACGCGCCCGGTGAGCGGCAGCGGCACCCACAGGTTGTCGAGCGACGCGCAGAAGACGGCGAAGCCGAGCGCACCTTCGCGGTCGAACTCCTGGTCGAAGAACGCGCGCAGCCGCTGCACGTCGGCGCGCAGGCCCTCCTTCTGCTCGTGTGTCAGGTCGGGCCGCCGCGCCGCCTCCGAGCGCTCGACCTCGTCGATCAGCGCGTTCACGCGCGTGTCGAAGGCGCCGGGCGTCGGCGTGTCGGTCGGGTCGAGGTCGATGTAGAGGCTGATCGCGCAGCCGTCGTGCGCGCGGAAGCCCGCAAGGTCGCGCAGGCTGTCCCACGTCACTGTCGAGGCCACGAAATCCCCCTTCGCCGGAAGACGGCGATTCTATGCACGCACGGGTTTCGAGCACGATCCGTAATTGCCCACCGCAAGGTCATGGAACGGCCCGATGGCTTCCGCGTCCGCACGGACGACGATGCAGGCGTTCATCGGACGAAAGGACCGCCATGAGCACGGTGCAGGATCTCCCGATCTCCGACGAGACGAGGCTCGCGGCGCTCGACCGCGCCGTCGCCGACCTAGAAGCCGAGGGCTGGCACAGCGACCCGAAGCGCGACAACGAGCGCGTGCTCGTCGGCCACAACGAGTTCCGACGGCTGCTGGTCAGGGCGCGCCGGCCGCTCGGAACCCGGCGCGAGCTGGTCGAGGTCGACAAGCACGGGCAGATCTCGATCACGTCCGTCTGACGGCTCCACGCTTTCGCCTCGGCCCGGGCGGGTACCGTCGGGCCGATGGCGAATCCGCTCCAGGACATCTTGCTAGGCCTGAACGTCCTGCGCGAGCAGGTGCGCCAGGGCGCCGATTCCGAATGGCTCGACCGGCTCGACCCGCGTCGCGCGCCGCAGGACACGCGCAGCCTCGACGACCTGCAGGCCGAGCTCGACGCCCTCGTCGGGCTCGAATCGGTCAAGGAGCAGGTGCGCGCCCTCGTCGCGTTCCTCGAGGTGCAGGGCCAGCGGCTAGAGCGCGGGCTGCCCGAGGTCGCCACCTCGCAGCACCTCGTCTTCCTCGGCAACCCGGGCACGGGCAAGACGACGGTCGCGCGGCTGCTCGCGCAGGTGTACCGCGCGATGGGGCTCTTGCGTCGCGGCCATCTCGTCGAGGTCGACCGCGCCGGCCTGGTCGGCGAGTACGTCGGCATGACGGCGATCAAGACCGACCGCGCGATCCGGCGGGCGCTCGACGGCGTCCTCTTCGTCGACGAGGCGTACGCGCTCGCGCGCTCCGGCTGGCGGGGCCCGGACTTCGGTCAGGAGGCGATCGAGACGCTGCTCAAGCGGATGGAGGACTACCGCCACCGCCTCGTCGTGATCGTCGCCGGCTACCCGCGCCTGATGGACGAGTTCCTCGACTCGAACCCCGGGCTCCGGTCGCGCTTCTCGCGCGAGATCACGTTCCCGGACTACTCGACCGACGAGCTCGTGCAGATCACCGAGGGCTTTGCCGCGCAGAACGAGTACCGGGTCAGCCCGGCCGGCGCGGACGAGCTGCGCCGGATCTTCGGGCGGGCCGAGCGCGGCGAGGGCTTCGGCAATGCCCGCTACGCGCGGACGATGTTCGAGCAGGCGCTGAACTCCCAGGCGCTGCGCCTGAGCGGCTCGGGCGAGCTCGGCGTCGAGGACCTGATCAGCCTCGAGGCCGGTGACTTCGCGGCCGCCGCGGGCGCGCTCGGCGCGCGCGAGGCTCAGCCGTTCGCACGCCGCCTCTGGCGTCGGTGACGGTCTTCACGATCGGCCACGGCACACGGCCGGCCGAGGAGCTCGTCGAGTGCCTCCAGGAGGCCGACGTGAAGACGCTGGTCGACGTTCGCCGCTACCCAGGCTCGCGGCGGAACCCGCAGTTCGGGCAGGCGGCGCTCCTCGAGACGCTCGGGCCGGCCGGCATCGAGTACCGGCACGCGGTCGACCTCGGCGGGCGGTTGAGCGGCGAACCCGGCGAGGAACGCTTCCCGTGCATCCGCGTCGCGGCCTTCCGCAGCTACGCCGCCCGCATGGGCACGCCGGAGTGGCAGGCGGCGCTCGCGGAGGCGCTCGCCGAGCCGGCTCCGTGCCTGATGTGCGCCGAGACCGACTGGCATCGCTGCCACCGGCGGCTGATCTCGGAGCTCCTCACGGCACGCGGCGAGGAGGTCGTGCACCTCATCCGCCCGGGCCGCCGGCAGCCGCACGAGCTGTTCGATGAGAGCGAGATCCGGGAAGGCAAGCTGTACCTCTGCGGCGCGCTCGTCGCATGACCCGATCGGAACACTCAGACCACCCGATGCGTTTACTACGGTGGAGGCAGAGATGAACGGGGACACCAGAGAGTTGATCATCATCGGCGGCGGGCCGGCGGGCTACACGGCTGCGCTCTACGCCGCGCGCGCCAACCTGGAGCCGCTGGTGGTCGAGGGCTTCGCGTGGGGCGGCCAGCTGATGATCACGAGCGACGTCGAGAACTACCCGGGCTATCCCGACGGGATCATGGGCCCGGCGATGATGCAGGACTTCCGCCGCCAGGCCGAGCGCTTCGGCGCGGAGTTCCTCACCGACGACGTGACCAAGGTCGACTTCACCGAGCACCCGCTCCGCGTGTGGGTCGGCGACAAGGAGTTCACCGCCGAGAGCGTGATCGTCGCCACCGGCGCGAGCGCACGGCAGCTCGGGCTCGAGTCCGAGCGCACGCTCCAGGGCCGCGGCGTCTCGTACTGCGCGGTCTGCGACGCGGCGTTCTTCCGCGACAAGCAGGTCGTGGTCGTCGGCGGCGGCGACTCCGCGATGGAGGAGGCGATCTTCCTGACGAAGTTCGCCACGAAGGTGACGCTCGTCCACCGGCGCAACGAGTTCCGCGCCTCGCCGATCATGCTCGACCGCGCGCGGGCGAACGAGAAGATCGAGTTCGTGACGCCGGCGGCCGTCGACCACGTGCTGAGCGAGAGCGGCCAGACGAGCGGCGTCCTGCTGCGCGATCTCGACACCGACGAGACGCGCGAGCTGCCCGCCGACGGCGTCTTCGTCGCGATCGGCCACGACCCGAACACGAAGCTCTTCCTCGACCAGCTCGATCACGACGAGGCCGGCTACCTCGTCACGCAGCCCGGCTCGACGGCGACCAACCGCGAAGGCGTCTTCGCGGTCGGCGACGTCGTCGACCACACGTACCGCCAGGCGGTCACCGCCGCCGGCAGCGGCGCGATGGGCGCACTCGACGCCGAGCGCTGGCTCGCCGCCCGCGAGGGCCACCCCGCGACCGCACTCGCCGCGCCCCGCGAGGGCTAGCCGAGCCACCGAGTACCCTCCGCCGGATGGCCGAGTGGATCGAGTTGCTCGACCCCGACGAGGCCGAGCTGCGCGCGGCCGTCCCGCCCGGGATCCACGATCTCGCGCTGGAGCAGCTGCTGCGGCCGGCGCGCCATGACGACGAGCCCCGCCCGCGGATCGAAGCGCAACTCGACTACGTCTTCGGCGTCTTCCTCGTCCCGGTGGCGATCCGCGACGAGGACCGGGTCTTCTACCAGGAGATCGACGTGATCGCGACGCGCGAGCGGGTCGTCACCGTCTTCAAGACGCCCGAGCGCGGCTACCCGTTCGACTGCAAGCCCGTCCGGGAGTCGGTCGCAAAGGGCGGCGACGACCGCGCGGGCGTGATCGTCTACCAGCTCGTCGACCAGATCGCGGAGTACTTCCTCGACCTCGTCGACGCGCTCGACGACGAGATCGACGAGCTCGAGGACGTGATCGAGACGTGGCCTGCGAGCCAGGTTCGCCAGCGCATCTCCGACCTCCGCCACGACCTGCTGCACGTCCGGCGCACGCTGGCGCCGACCCGCGACGCCGTCCGGCGCATCGTCGACCACCGCATCGACGTCGGCGAGGGACCGGAGGTGATGCCACGCGACATCGAGCTCGACTTCGCCGACGCGTACGACAAGCTGCTGCGCGCGCTGGACGGGCTCGACCTCTCGCGCGACCTGCTGGGCAGCGCCCGGGACTACCAGCAGGCGAAGATCGCGAACGACCAGAACGAGGTGACGAAGCGCCTGACCGTGATCGCGTCGCTGCTCCTCGTCCCCACCTTCATCGTCGGCCTCTACGGGCAGAACTTCCGCCACATCCCTGAGCTCGCCTGGGGGTTCGGCTACTGGTGGAGCTGGGGCCTGATCATCGGGACGACGCTCCTGCAGCTCGCCATCTTCCGCGGGATGGGCTGGATCGGCGGCCCACCGGTCACCCGCCCGAAGCTGCCGCCGCTCCGGACGCTCGACCCCCGGACGCTGGCGGGACGGCGACGCCGACCGACGTAGCTACGATCGCGCGCGATGCCTTACTTCATCTGCCCGAACTGCAAGGACCGGTCGATCGACCACGACCGGATGGAAGGCCTGACGCAGGAGGCGGTCGCGTGCCACCGCTGCGGCTTCGGCTTCCTGTTCGAGCTGCTCGAGGACTACTACCCGGCGCCGAACACCGGCTTCGTGGTGTGCGACCAGGACGCGCGGGTGCTCGCGGCCGGGCGCGACGTCTTCGAGCTCTCCGGCTACCGTGAGCAGGACCTGATCGGCCGCGACGTGACCGAGGCACTCGGGCTCTCCGGGTTCGACGGCGAGAACCCCGCGAAGGTCGCGCTCGAATGGGGCGTCCGGCGCCTCGACCAGCAGCTCGAGCTCCGCTCGCGGATCGGGACGATGAAGCCGGTCACCGCCGACTTCTTCCCCGCCTACGACGAGGACGGCGGCCTGCTCGTCGGCCTCACGCCGAGATGACCGCGGCGCCACATCGCTGGTCTGACCAAGCTCGCAGTTAGCCCGGCCATACGGGCGGAGCCCGCACGGCCACATGCCGGCACCGCAAGCGGCGCCTCACTCCGCGCTAGCGCCGGCGGGCTCCTCGCGCACCCTCGGCGCCGGTTTCGCCGCCAGCCGCGGCGGCGAGCTCGGCCACCACGACGCCCGGCCGAAGGCGGCGATCAGCGACGGCACGAGGATCGACCGCACCAGGAACGAGTCGATCAGGATGCCGACCGCCATCACGAACGCGAGCTCGCGCATCGGGCGGATCGGGATCAGCGCCAGCAGCGCGAACGACCCCGCGAGCGTCAGGCCGGCGACGGTGATCGTCCTCGACGCCCGCGGCGCGGCGTAGCGGATCGCCTCGCGCAGCGGCCGCCGCTCCGCCTCCTGCCAGATCCGGCCGGAGATGAAGATGTTGTAGTCGGAGCCGAGCGAGAGCAGGAGCACGGCCGCCGCGAACGGCACGTAGTACGTCAGCTCGTGGTGGCCGAGGACTCCCTGGAAGACCCACGTGGTGACGCCGATCGCCGCGGTCAGGGCGAGGACGCTCGCGGCGAGCAGGTAGAGCGGCGCCAGCAGCGCGCGCATGAAGACGACGAGCAACAGCAGGTTCGCGAGCAGCAACGCCGCCGCGACGCGGGCGATGTCGCCGTGGATCATGTCGACCGACTCCTTCGCGATCGCGGTGTCGCCCGCGATGCCGGCGCGCACCCCGTGTAGCCCGGAACGGTCGAGCAACGCCGGCATCCTGTCCTCCAGCCGCCGAACCGTTCGGATCCCGTCGGAGCCCAGCGGGTCGCGGCTCAGGATCACCGCGAAGCGCGCCGCGTCGCCGGCACCGTTCACGAACAGCGGCTGGTGCACCTGCGGCGGCTGCTGGCCGATGCCGACGACTCCGGCCACGCCCGGCTCGCCGGCCAGCGCGCGCTGGAAGCTTCCGAGGGCGTCTCGCTGCGCGCCGAGACCGCTGCCGCGGAGCAGGATCTCCGTCGGCGCGACGATGCCGGGCGCGAAGCCTTCATCCGCGGCTGTGGTCGCCCGATGAACCTCGTTCGACGCCGGCAGGCCGCGAAGCAGTGTCAGCCCGAGCGCCGTCGACCGCGACTCTGCCGCCGCGATCCCGAGGACGACGACGCTCGCGACCACCAGCAGCGCCGCCACCAGCCGCGTCGTGAGGAAGCGCCCCGTCCAGTGGCGCAGGCGCCCGGGCTCGCGCGGCTCGACCTCGCGCAGGCCGGGCCAGAAGAGGGCGCGCCCGAAGATCCCGATCACCGCCGGGACGAGCGTGATCGTCACCGCCAGCGTGATCAGCACCGTGATCGCCATCCCCGGGCCGAAGGCCTTGAAGAAGCCGAGGTTCCCGATCACGAGCGACCCCGAGCCGACGGCGACGATCAGGCCCGCGGTGACGGTGATCGGCAGCACGGAGCGCGTCGCCTCCGCAGCCGCGTCCAGGCGGGACTTGCCCTCCCGCAGCCCGTTGCGCGCGGCCGAAAGGTAGAAGACGGCGTAGTCGGTCGTCAGCCCGAGCAGCAGCGCGACGAGCACCGGCTGGATCTCGGCCGGCACCTCGGTGCCGAGCGCGTCACCCGCCCACGTCAACAGCCGGACCGAGATCAGGTACGAGAGCCCCGCGGTAGCGAGTACGAGGAGCGGCGCTCCGAGGCCGCGGAAGACGACCAGCAGGATCAACGCGATCAGCCCGATCGTCGCCGCCTCCACGAGCGGGAGCGCGTGCGTGATCTCGTTGAACTCCGCCTCGCGCGCCGGAATCGTCCCGGTCACGCCCTCGACGGGGTCGCCGGCGCTCCGGATGCGCTGCGCGTAGGTGTCCGCGAGCGCGAGCTGGGCGTTCACGCTCGTGCCCGGGCGGAAGTAGAGGTACGTGATCGCCGTCGTGCCGTGCTCGCGCGAGCCGGGGAAGATCCCGCCCGCGTTCGAGACGGGGAGCGCGAAGGCGATGGTGTGCAGCATGGGGTCGACGCCGCGGTCGATGCGCACCGCGCGGCGCACGGCACGCTTCTGCGCAGCGGCCGAGAGCCCGCCCGGGTCACGCTGGACGATCGCGACGCGCGACAGCAGCGGCGTCCCGAACGCGGCGGCGCCCTGCGTCTCGACACGCAGCGCCGACGAGCTCGTGGGCACGAGGCCGCCGGTCGCGGAGGGCTGGCGCCCGGCGAAGGAGGGCAGGTGCATCGTGACGAGCACCGCCGCCGCGATCCACGCCGGCACGACCAGCAGGCGCAGGCGGAGGATCAGC